>LT629764.1:2820000-3142500 GCA_900105225.1 Paenibacillaceae bacterium GAS479
ATTAGCCGCATCACCTGCCGAAGGATTTTTAGAATAACGTTTGGAGGTGTTCCGTCATGAAGCTCAGGCCAGACTTATCCACCGTTCCGGAATTTGAGATTCCTTATGTCACTTGTGTGCCAGAAGGGGATCTGATCGAGCTGTTAATGGGGCAAAAGGACAAGACGTTAGCCCTGCTCAGCGGCCTAAGTGAGGACCAAGCGTCTTTCCGCTACGCTCCCGATAAATGGAGCATACGCCAAGTAATCGGACATATTACGGACAATGAACGTATCATGGGCTATCGTCTTCTGCGGATTGCACGGGGCGACCAAACTGAGCTGCCCGGATATGATGAGAATCTACTCGTCGCTGGAGCTCCGTTCGACGAGTGGAGTCTCGAATTTGCGCTGGCGGATTATGCCGCGGTTCGGGAGTCGACGCTGACACTGCTGCGTGGCCTGCGGCTGGGCGACTGGGAGCGCGAGGGCGTAGCCAACGGCTTGCGTCATACCGCGCTTCTGATCGCCTCCGTCATTAGCGGCCATGAGCTTCATCATCTGAAAGTACTGCGGGCTAGGTACGGTGTGGTATAGACCAGAAAAAACCGCTGGACTTCACGAATTCGTGAGGTTCAGCGGTTTTTTGCCTTTGAGTGCGGCTACCAGCAGAATGCTGATGATAACGAGTAAAAACCAGGAGCTGAGCTTGCCCCAATGGACGATTGTCCAACCGAGCTGCTGGTCCGGGTAGGACCAGGCTCCAAGCAGAGTGGAGATGTTCTCGGCCAGCCATATGAACAGCGCGATCAGCAGAAAACTCGCCAGCACCGGCATACGCAAATGTTGCCCGGCTACGCGGTACTGAACGATGGAGCGCCAGAACAGTAGGAAGATAAGGCCAGTCAGCCACCAGCGGAAATCCGGAAGCCAGTGATGGGTGAAGAAGTTGGCGTAAATGAGCGCGGCGAGTCCTGTCGACAGCCTGGCGTCCGGCCATTTGTGAAAGTGCAGGTCCAGTCTGCGCCAAGCTTGGCAAATATAACTGGCCACGCTGGCGTACATGAAGCCGCTATACAGCGGCACGCCGCCGACTTTGCTCCAGCCTTCGCCGGGATAACTCCAGGAGCCCATGTTTACCTTGAACAGCTCTAGAGCGAGCCCGATGATGTGGAACAGCATAACGACTTTAAGCTCGCCAAGCGTTTCCAACTTCGACAGCAGCATGCCGGCTTGGGCGGCCAAGCAGATAAGTAATATTAAGTCATACCGAGCAATGCCGGGTATGGTGATAACCTTGGTTATGCCGAGAGCCCCGAATATAATTAGGGGGAACACGCAGCTAAGCGCTTGCTTCCAGCCAAAATCGAGCAGCATCGCGGCTTTCAGGTATAGCGGTCTTTTCCCGGCGGTAGTTGTTTCTCCCATGTCGTTGCTCTCCTTTTTCGTCTCCTACGCAAAAGGGAACGAATCGAACGGTTGAAAAGTTTGCTCGGTTACAACAATAAGGCTTGCACTTAAAATGCGCTGAGGCCGTGGAAGTCAGTTGTGAAGCTGGAAACTTACAGTCCTGCCGTCAGAACGCCAGCGAAGCGTTCCAACTGAACGCGGTCGATCTCGTTAAAACGATCCGTCGACGGGCTGTCGATGTCGAGCACGCCAAGTAGCTCACCCCTAGGCGTCAGCAGTGGAACGACGATCTCGGAGCGCGATGCAGCATCGCAGGCGATATGGCCAGGGAAAGCATGCACATCCGGGACAAGCATGGTCTCTCTGCGCTCGGCTGCCGTGCCGCATACGCCGCGTCCGACCGGAATACGCACGCATGCGGGCAGTCCTTGGAAGGGACCGAGCACGAGGCCTTTTTCATCCAGCAGGTAGAAGCCTGCCCAGTTAATATCCGGCAAAAACTGTCCCAGCAGTGCCGAGGCGTTGGCGAGGTTGGCAATGAAATTCGGCTCGTCCTCAATCAGCGACTGCAGCTGACGAATAACGGTATCGTACTGCTGCTCTAGAGTGCCTTCATATACAGTGGTGTGGAACATGTTGTATTTCCCCTTTCTAAACTCATAAGCTTCATTATAACGGCTCACCTCCTCTTTTAGCATCTTTGGGCTGCTGGACATTCCTGACAACCTTTTGTCGGTTGCAGCCGGTGAGCGGTCAATTCAATTTAGGCCAATTTCGCCATTGACTCCCTCCTCATGGCTAGGATAGAGTTACGGATGGAAGGAAGTGTTCGTGTGTCAGGGGAACAAAAGAGAGAGAGGAAGAAAGCAGGGGGAGGCTGGGCCGTTTATAAGGAAATGCTCTTTCACTATGTGTTTCCGCAGAAGCGGTTGCTTATCTGGTTGAGTGTGCTACTGCTCCTCTCAATCGGGCTCCAGCTTGTCAATCCACAAATTATCCGTTATTTCATCGACACGGCCCAGGGCGATGGCAATTTGTCAGCGCTATACTACGCGGGCGGCTTTTTTATTTTGTTCTCCCTGCTGCAGCAAGGCATATCGGTCGCGGCATCCTATTTCAGCGAGAATCTGGGCTGGACGACGACCAATAAACTGCGCGCGGAGCTGGCGGAGCACTGTTTGTCTTTGGACATGGGCTTTCACAAAACCCAAACCTCCGGCGCGCTGATTGAACGGGTGGACGGCGATGTAAACGCGCTGGCGAATTTTTTCTCCAGCTTCATCATCCATCTGGCAGGCAATCTCGTCCTCATGCTCGGTATTTTGGTGCTGCTATATCGCGAGAATTTCTGGATCGGCCTTGCTATGACTCTTTTTGTCGTTGGTGCGGTATATGTCATCCAGTGGATTCGACGTTACTCCGTGCAGCTGTGGAAGCGTTGGAGAGAGATGAACGCGGAGTTTTACGGCTTTATCGGGGAGCATCTAGAGGGAACGGAGGACACTCGTGCTAATGGCGCGGCCGGTTACGTAATGAACCGGTTCTACGATTTTACTCGTCGTATGCTGCCGCTTCGGCTGCGGGCTTTTCTCGGATTCGCTACTATGTGGAGCACGACGATTCTCGTCTTCGCGCTCGGCAATGGGGTTGCATTTCTCGTCTGTGCCTGGCTTTGGAAGAGCGGTCAGGGCGGACTGACCATCGGCTCCATCTATTTGGTGTTCTATTATACAGAGCTGCTTGCCAAGCCAATCGAGAAAATCAGAACTCAGCTGGAGGACCTGCAAAAGGCTGACGCCAGCCTGATTCGCGTACGCGAGTTGCTTGCGACTAAGCCGAAAATTCAGGACGGTCCGGGGGTGCAGCTACCTGACGGCCCTTTGTCCGTGGAATTCCGCGATCTGGAATTCGCTTATGAAGAAGGCAGCCGCAATACGCTGCATCGGCTGCAGCTGAAGCTGGAGCCCGGCCAGACTCTTGGCTTGCTCGGCCGAACGGGAAGCGGCAAAACAACGCTGGCCCGGCTGCTGTTGCGGTTCTACGATCCGCAAAAGGGCGGCGTTCATCTGAATGGCACGGATATTCGGGATTTTAAGTTGCATGAGCTGCGTCGTAAAGTAGCGATGGTGACGCAGAACATTGAAATTTTGGAAGGAACGGTGAGGGACAATCTGACGTTGTTCGACAACGGTATTCCCGACAACCGTATATCCGCGGTGCTGCATGAACTCGGTCTCGGAGCCTGGCATGACGCGCTTCCGGAGGGGCTGGACACGGTGCTCGCTTCCGGCGGCGGCAGTCTTTCGGCTGGAGAGGCACAGCTGCTCGCTTTTGCCCGGGTGTTTCTGACGAACCCTGGGCTAGTCATTCTCGACGAAGCCTCCTCGCGGCTTGATCCGATGACGGAAGCGCGGATCGAGGCGGCGATCTCGCGCCTGCTGGAAGAGAAAACCTGCATCATTATTGCCCATCGGTTAGCAACGGTTCAGCGGGCTGACCGAATCCTTATTCTGGAGAACGGACAGATGCTGGAGAGCGGCGAGCGCGAACAACTGGCTAGGGATCCTAAATCTCGCTTCAGCCGCATGCTGGCTGTCGGAATGGATGAGGTGCTGGCATGAAGACAAGGCATTTCTTCTGGCGGATGATTGGCTATCGACCCGGCTATTATTTGCTCAACCTGCTCGTCTGGACACTGATTCATATGGTCCCGCTCGTCCCCGGCCTGCTGACGAAGGCGTTTTTTGATCATCTGGAAGGGAGTTACTCTTTCCCTTATGGCGTATGGGCGATTGCAGCGTTGCTCGTCGCGGCGGCGCTCGGCCGCATCGCGCTAATTTATCTCGGATGTTTAACGGATGTGAATGTACGCACCCGCATCAGTATGCTTCTGCGCCGCAACATGCTCGCTCATGTGCTGCGTGAACCGGGAGCGCGAGCGATTCCTTCCTCACCGGGAGAGGCGATCAGCAATTTCCGCGACGATGTTGAGCAGTCGGAGGATGCGGTGAGCTGGTCGGTCGATATGCTTGGCCTGGTCGGCTTTGTCGTCGTGGCTAGCTGGATTTTAGTGTCCATCGATCTGCAACTGACCGTACTCGTATTCGTGCCGCTCATCCTTGTCGTGACTGCCGCACAGATTGCCACGGCGCGCATCCAGAAATACCGTGCAGCTAGCCGTGAGTCTACGGCTAAGGTGACGGGTGCGATCAGCGAGATGTTCTCGAACGTTCAGGCAATTCAGGTCGCTGGTGCAGAAAAGCGTATTGTAGATCGCTTTATACAGCTCAGCGAGCATCGGCGCGAGTCGATGGTTAAGGATAAGCTGCTGACGGAGACGCTAACCTCGGTGTTCACGAACTCGGTCAATCTGGGAACAGGGTTGATCTTGGTGCTTGCTGGTTATAAGATGCGCAGCGGAGACTTCACTGTTGGTGATCTGTCGCTATTCGTTTATTATTTGACCTTTGTCACCCAATTGATCTCCAACTTAGGCAATTTCATGACCTACTACAAACAGATGGCAGTCAGCTTCGAGCGCATTAAGACGATGCTGCAGGGAGCACCGGCATCGCTGCTCACCAAAGCGGCTTATATCGGAATTGGCAAGCAGCGAGTCGAAAAGGGCGATGCGGCAGCAAGCCGACGCAAGTCGGAGGCATCAGCTGGGAGCGTCGCAACGCGAGATGCGGCCTCAGGCGATGAGAGCAAGGAAGCGCAGGCGGTCATCGCTTCGACAGAGGACGAGTTGCTCGTCCCTGTGTATCAGGCACCGCCGCTGGAGGTATTGGAGGTGCGCGGTCTGTCCTATCGCTTCCCGGAGACGGGGCGGGGCATCGAGGATATCGACCTGACGCTGCGGGCCGGCTCCTTTACCGTCGTGACGGGTATGATCGGCAGCGGCAAAACGACACTCGTTCGAGCGCTCCTTGGGCTGCTGCCTGCGGAGGCTGGGGAGATCAACTGGAATGGTGAACGGGTCGAACACCCAGCTGATTTCTTCATCCCTCCACAGAGTGCCTATACGGCTCAGATTCCACGGCTCTATAGCGATCAGCTTCGCAACAATATTTTGCTCGGACAGCCGGAGCGTCCGGGCAGTCTTTCCCGGGCGCTGCATGCGGCCGTAATGGAGGATGACATCGGCGGGCTGGAGCAAGGTCTCGATACAATGGTTGGTCCACGCGGTGTGAAGCTGTCCGGCGGGCAAGCCCAGCGGACAGCTGCGGCAAGGATGTTGGTGCGGGATGCGCAAATGTACGTATTCGATGACTTGTCCAGTGCGCTGGATGTGGAGACCGAACGCCGTCTGTGGGAGCGACTGTTTGAGGAGCGCGGCGATGCCGCCTGTCTCGTTGTCTCCCATCGCAAAGCCGCGCTTGCGCATGCGGATCACATTATCGTTCTCCATAATGGACGAATCGAAGCCGAAGGCAATGCGGAGGAACTATTGCGCACAAGCGACAGCTTCCGTCAGCTCTGGTACGGCGAAGAGACCGGCTGAGTTAGCCTCAACAAGTCAAGTAATTGTTTGAGCAGCGACTATCATTTAGTAAGCCATTCCCTGAAAGGAAACATTCTTTTCGGAGGGAGTGGCTTATTCTATTTTTTGCGAATAGATGCAGGAACTCAGCAAGGACAAGGGATACGGGCCCTCGAATGTAAAAAACGACAAGCTAAGTCATGAATGACATATTCAGCTCAACCTACCCTATAAGGCATCTTCAAGTAAAAAGCGACCAACAAAAGCAGGATTCACAAATTTACAATTGACCGTCCAGGCAGGTAGCATAGGGGTATAACAGTTGTGAGTAAAAGGAGTTACTCTCTTTTTTTTCACGATCTGAAAGCGCTTGCGACCAAGAGCGATTCTCTAGGTGAAGCGATGGTTCACGAGGCTCTGTCTGCTCTATTCAAATGATATTTAGGAGGAACGACCATGTCGCATAAGAATGAACAATCGCCAAGCCGTCCGAACATCCTATTCATCCAAACGGATCAGCAGCGGGTCGATACGCTGCGCAGCTATGGCGGGCAAGTATGCCAAACCCCGAATTTGAACCAACTGGCGGAAGAAAGCGTCGTTTTTGAAAATGCCTACACGAGCTGTCCGGTATGCACACCGGCAAGGGCCTCGATGCAAACCGGATTGTATCCGTTCAAACACGGAATGCAGACTAACACCTACGGCATGGGCAGCATGGTACATGAATTGCCAGATACGCCGCGGCTCCTCAGCAGACAATTGCAGGAGGAGAATTACAACATCGGTTACACAGGCAAATGGCATCTTGGCTTCGGGCCGGAGATGGGCAAATGGCTGCAAGGAAACACCGCCTATATCCGCTTCCCTGATATTGCTGCAGGCAATCGGTCGATGCCTACAGACGTTGGTTATGAAGCCGACGATTTTGCGGGTCACGGCGGCGGAGGTATGGGTTACCCGGAATTCAAGAAGTATTTGGCGGATAACGGGCTTACTTGGCAGGAAGAAAATAAAGTCAGCGGCCATTTTGAGTTTCACTATGCTTCCGAATTGACTTCGCCGATCGAGTCTTCCGTGGAATATTATTTGACGGAGCGGGCGATTCACTATATCGATCAGTTCCGTGATCGGGAGGAGCCGTTCTTCTTCTCCTTGAACTTCTGGGGACCGCATGAGCCTTACGTTGCGCCGACGGAATTCCTGAACTGGTACCGCGATGTGGAGCTTGAGCCATGGCCGAACTTCTACGATGACAATAAGGATAAACCGTCCATCCACCAGATTAAAAAAGGAAATACGAAGGAATGGGCCGATTTCGTTCCGTATATTAAGCATTATTATGCCGCTATGAGCAGCATCGACGCCCAGGTCGGACGTCTGATGGACTACTTGAAAAAGCATAATCTGTATGATAATACGATTATTATTTTCACAGCCGACCATGGTGAGTCGCTTGGTATTCACGGCGGTCTTTGCGACAAATCATTCTTCATGTATGAAGAAACTTGCCGTATTCCGCTCATCGTCAAGCCGGCCAGTGGTCTGGGGGAAACACGCACGGAAGCAAGCTTCGTGGGAACTTGCGATATTCATGCGACGATTCTCGATCTGGCAGGAGCTGGGTCCCCTCCAAAAGGATCGGACGGCAGATCGTTCGCTCCGATGCTGGATGGAGAGGCTGTGGCCGAATGGCCGGATTGCGTCGTAACCGAGGGAGCTGGCCTCGAGGGCGCTATGTTCACCCAACGCATGCTCCGCAAAGATACGTACAAGTATGTATTCAATTGCGGCGACATGGACGAGCTTTACGATCTGACAATCGATCCTCACGAAATGACCAATCTGGTCAAACATGAGGATTACGCAGGGAAGCTTGCTGAGCTGCGTCAGTCGCTTGCCGATTGGATGGTCCTTCACGAGGACGGTCTGCTGAAGCAATTCAAGCGTATGCGCATGGAATAGAAGCTAATTGGTCAAAAAGCAGTCTTGCGAATGCGCAAGACTGCTTTTTTTTGGCTTTACTTCGATGCGTGTGCCAGAATCTCTAAAGCCATTTCAACTGCTTTCTTTCCCTGCAAGCTGTGCCCCCATATTAAAATTTAAGCTTCAAATAATTTTTGTAAGTAGTCGCTCAATGTCATAGTTTGGTGAATTTTGTTTAAATATCTAATGAGATCGAGCTCGTATAACTGTCTGATTATGTTGTTTAAAGTTATATCAGAAAAATTGGAATATTGTTCTAATGATGGGTTATTTAATAGAGGAAAAGTGTGTGGAATTAGTGGATAATCGTCCTAAAAGATATAGAATAAGAGATGAATTTTTAGATCAGATCCTACACTAGATAGAAGAATTAGTGACATGGCTGACAAGCCGTTAAAGGCTCTCAGATCAATCGAAAAAGGCTCCCAATCGGGGGCCTTTTATTATATGCTGCGAAGCTAATAGTTTTTACCGACTAAAATAATAGCTTGGAAAAGGTTACTCCGTGCACTTCGCTGGTGGCATTTCAACGAATGCATCAGGCACGGTCAGATTGTCAGAAGAGTACAGGGATGTCGACTGGTCCTTTATCATTCCGCAGACTGGTACGAATGGCGTTATTCCGAAGTAAAAGAGGTGGGGTTATAGTTGCAGTCGTAGCAAGCCCTGTATGAAACACCTGACAGCTTGAGTCACTAACTACTTATGGGTAGAATAAATATCATCAGCAAGGATGATATTTTGATTGGCTTTTGAAGGAGGAATACCCATGAACTTAGCTTTAATGGACTCGACATTTGCCATCGTCAAGCTCCCCTCGAATGCGGAAGTACCGTCCTGGGCGGATCAAGGCGAGTTTTACTCCATCACCCGTACAAGTGAAGAACTTTCCATCGTCTGTTCGACATCAGTAATACCGAATAACACCGAGGGTGAGATCGAGCAGGATTGGAAATGCATCAAGGTAGAAGGAGTACTGGACTTCGGATTGACCGGCATTCTTGCCTCTCTGGCCAACCCTTTGGCTGAGCAAGAGATTAGCATTTTTGCGATTTCAACGTTTAATACTGACTATTTGCTAATTAAGCAGCATTCCATCGATAAAGCTAAAGCAGCACTGGAAAAAGCCGGTCATCAATTTATTTAAAAAACACGCCCCGTCTGCGATCAAAGCAGGCGGGGCGCTTCTATACATTTGTTAACCCTTGTTATATGTGCGTCAAAGCTATGTTATGGGTCCATCAAGCTTTGTCCAACACCAGCTCGAGCCGTACACCGACGTCATTCTCTGTTTCCATCACGACGTTATGCGGGTTTTCCATGCCGAAGTCAGCGAAGGTGACGGTCGTCGTTGCCGACAGCTTTAGCTGCCCGTTCTCGTACACGGCTTTGCTGGCAAACACAACTTCTTTCTCGACGCCGCGGACAGTAAGAGTGCCCGTCATGTTGAAATCGTAAGCCGATCCTTCCGTCCACTCGGACGGCAGGCCTTCGAAGGAAGCGGCGGTGAACGTCGCTTGCGGGAACTGAGCTATATCAAGAAAGTCCGTGCCTCCAATATGTCCATCCCGCTGCGAGTTGCCGGAGTCGATAGAAGCCATCTCGATCGTGCCGGACGCCTTCGTTTGCGACAGATCATCCACATTTAACGTCCAGCTCCCGCTGACCGCCTCGTCGACAAAGTTGACCGTCTCCCGCGAGGTTGTCACGGAGAAGTATACTTTAGCCGCATCGGCGATGCTCCATTCTCCGTTCAGTTGCTCTCCGCTCGCCGCTGTTCCCGTCCCAGAGTCAAACGTTCCGGCCGTTCCGCCGCCGCCTGCTTCCTGAGTTGAGTTCGCTGCATTATTGCTGGCCGAGATGACGCCTTCCACTTCTACGTTGTTGCCCAGATAATTATTTGTCAGCGCATAAGCGCCTCCGCCAAGCACAACGACGGCAGTAATGCCGGTCGCGAGCCATATTTTCGCTTTTTTATGCACAGTGTTTTCCTCCTGATTCGTTCAACTTTTTCTGTATAAAGTGAGAGTGCTTGCCATTACCTTACCAGTCCAATATGTCGGGAAGATGTCAGGTGGAAATAAAGTTTTAATATTCAACAATTCACTTGCGGGGAGCTTTCACCTATGTAAAAGTAGCAGTACGAACATTGCAAGGAGGGGGCCAGGCGTCATGAAAACGATTCTGATCGTGGAGGACGAGGAAGCCATCGCCCGCGTTCTGGCGGCTTATCTAAAAAAGGCCGGCTTCGGGGTCGACCGTGCGGCAGACGGGGAAGAGGCGATGCAGCAATTTGAAGCGGGGGACTACTCGCTGGTGTTGCTGGACATTACGCTGCCCGGCATAGACGGCTGGGAGCTGCTGAAGTTTATTCGGGCGAAGAGTGCATGCCCGGTCATTATGCTGACTGCCCGTGATCGACTTCAGGACCGACTCGGCGGTTTAAATGGCGGTGCGGATGATTATATGACAAAACCGTTTGTGCCGGAGGAGGTTGTCGCCCGCATTGGGGCGGTACTGCGCAGGCGGCCGCACTGGACGGACGGGGAGAGCAGGCGCTATTACGGCAATCTGCTGCTCGATTATGCGTCCCGTACCGTGTACTTGAACGCAGCCGAAGTGTCTTTGACGCCGCGGGACTTGTCGCTGCTGCTCTTCCTCGCAGAGAATCCGAACCGCATTTTCACGCGGGAGCAACTGATTGAGCAAGTATGGGGTATGGATTATGACGGAAGCGACCGTGCGGTCGATCTGTCGATCAAACGATTGCGCCAGTCGCTTTCGCACTGGCCGGCGGATGCGGGCGAGATTCGCACGCTCAGAGGAACGGGGTATCAATTTTGGATCGGAGAGTAAAAAGAAACAAGCAGACGTCCATGCTGTCATATTGGACGCTCCGCTACGTTGCTGTATTGTGCGTCGGTTTCGGGATCATAGCCTTCAGCTCCTTGTATTTGATCAGGGAAACGGCTACCGACAATCGTCTTAAGACGGCGGGGCTGCTTGGGCAAGAAATTGCCGATCGCGTCGCGGCCGAAGACGGACGGCCTGTCATTCCGGCGCATATGAACAAGCTGCTCGATAACCGCCTGGAATACTTTAATTTTGCTGGTGAGATATGTATCCTCATTACGGACCGGGACGGGAAGCTTCTATACTCGATGCCGGACACCAGCGAGCAGTCCATGAAGGAACGAATGACCGCAGATCTGAAGCAATCGAGTATTCCCAGTGAAAAAGCGGTCATAACGCCGGTTATCAGCGGCATGGACACGATCGGCCAGGTGACGCTGCTAATGTCCAAAAACTCGCTGGCTGCTAGCTCCTATGAGCTGGAGATGCTCATCGTCATGCTGGTCACCCTCGTTCTCTCGGGCTGGCTCACCATCTATCTGCTGTCGCGCAAGCTGTCGCTGCCAATCCGGCGAGTGGCGGAAGGTGCACGACTCATTCGCGCCGGACAGTACGACGTTCAGCTTGACGTAGTAACGCGTGAACGGGAAATTCAGGAGCTAGTTGATTCCTTCAAGGAAATGGCCGGCAGGCTAAAACAGCTGGAGGAATGGCGAGCGCTCTCGCTCGGCGGCGTGACCCATGAGCTTAGGACCCCTGTCACTTCGATCAAGGGGCTGTTGATGGCCGTGCGGGATGGGGTGGTTTCGGAGGAGGAGGCGCAGGAGTTTGTAGACATCGCCGTCCAAGAGACCGGTCGCCTGGAGCGCATGGTGTCTGATCTGCTTGATTACAATGCGCTGTCGGCCGGCAGTGTAGAGATCGTTGGCGCGACTGTGGAGCTGCGCGCGCTTATATCGGAAATCGTTTATCAATGGGAATTGACGAACAAACAGCCGAACGCCGATATAGCTCTGGATCTACCCGACTTGGCCGTCTATGCCGTGGGAGATTCGCTGCGCATCCAGCAAATTGTGGTCAACCTGCTGAATAATGCACAGCAGGCTGCGCACCCGGGACGCCCGTCTGCCATTCGCGTGCGCGTAGCCGAGGCTGGAGACCACGCTTTTGTCGAGGTGACGGACAACGGAATCGGTATCGACCAGGAAGACGGGCCACATATTTTTGAACGGTTTTATCGGGGGGAGAAAAAGAGACTACGGACTCGCGGCCTTGGCCTCGGCTTGACCTATAGCCGCTTGCTGGCTCGTGCACAGGGAGGAGAGCTGTCGCTGCAAGCTAGTTCTTCCGATGGTTCCATTTTCGTTCTGGATCTTCCGGCTCGCTCCGAGTTGCGCCAAAATACATGAAGAAGACCGAAAGGCTGAATGCCTAATTCGGTCTTCTTTTTTAGCTATTCTCCCCTTATGTATTTATTGTGGTTTAATGCTCAAAAATGACATATTTACTAACAATAAGCATTTTAACTATACTAATAAATGATTGCGCTTCCTAGGGAACGATGAATAGATAAAAGAGGTGTGACATGAGCAGAAAAAGTTCTTTTATTCGATTGTTAAAGTATATGAGCAGATATAAGCTATTATATGCTTGTCTGATGATTACAATGGTGATAGGTGTTGCTCTAGAACTATCTGTCGCGTGGTTTTTGTCGCTTATAACCAATGCAGCTGTAAATGGAGAAGTAGAGGCTTGGTCTAAATTGATTTGGATAGCTGTTGGAATTTTATTTTTTGTGACTTCGAACTCATATCTAGATACATATTTCAAACAAAAAGCATCCTTACAGGTGAGAAATGACATTAGAATAGATACATTAGATCATGCCTTAAGATTACCTCAATCTTATTATGATAAGAATCATTCAGGTGAATTGTTAGCTCGTTTCACAAGTGATAATCAAGCCGTGGGAGAAGCAAGTGGAAACATTATAATGGGTCTTCTTAAAAACCCTTTGCTAGCACTTTGTGCATTTATTTATTTATTAAACATTAACTGGCCACTCGCCTTGATTTCAATTTCAATAGGACCGCTCATGATAGTGGTAGGGAAACTATTCGGTGAAGCGATGCGCAAGAAGAGTATTATTTTGCAAGAAGAAATGGGAACGGCGACCTCATTTTTGCAAGATGTATTGGGCGCCAGTGTATTATATAAAATTTTTGGTCTAGAGAAGAAAATCTCGATGCAATATCAACAGTACAGTACAAAGATATCTGAAATCGAGCGGAGTCAGGGTAAAGTTCAAGGAAGTGCAAATGCTATCTCAGGAAGTATTGCGATTCTCAGCTTTATTATTGCAATCCTAACTGCTGGTTTCTTTGTTGCAAAAGGGAACTTGGAAGTAGGGGCTATGCTCGCATTTATTCAACTTATGAACTATCTTGTCCAGCCGTTTTCGCAACTACCCGCTCTTTGGTCAAATATGCAGCAAGCATTAGCTGGTGCTGAGCGGATCTTTCAGATCATTGATGCGCCTAAGGAATATGAAAAACTTCCCGATCAGGGTTGTGCAAAGTTTTTCAGGTATTTAACTGTATCTAATGTTGGATTCTCATATTCAAATTCTAGGGAAGATTTAGTACTTAGTGACGTTTGCTTTCATGTAAAGGCGGGTCAGACGATAGCCATTGTAGGTGGTAGTGGAGGAGGGAAGTCCACCTTATTTAAATTATTGCTTGGGCTGTATTCTCCGACAAGTGGACGGATTGAAATTGATAATAGAAGTGGAGAATCAATGGGCCTTAGGGAATATCGAGACTATTTCTCGCTTGTTCCTCAAGAGACTATTCTTTTCACAGGAACGATTAGAGATAATATTTTGGATGGTAACTTGGAGGCAGACGAGGCAAGTATTATTGCAGCAGCAAAAAAAGCAAATGCTTACGATTTTATTATGAAATTAAGTGAAGGCTTTGATACAGCAATTGGGGAGCGTGGTAGTAGGCTGTCAGGTGGACAAAAACAAAGGATTGCCATTGCCAGAGCCATTTTACGAGATGCCCCAATATTGCTTTTAGACGAGGCAACGGCAGCTTTAGATAATGAGTCCGAGAAGATAGTACAGGATGCTTTAACAAAACTAATGGTAGGAAAAACAACGCTAGTTATTGCACACCGTCTTACTACGGTTAAAAATGCAGATTTGATTTTAGTTATGGAAAACGGGAGTCTTGTTGAACAAGGTACGCATGATGAGTTGCTTCTAGCTGGTGGTCGATATCATTCTCTGTACTATACACAATTAGAGGAAAATGAAGATGCTGAAAATATTATGGAACCGAGTACATATATAGATGCTGCTTTATCAAAATAATAAAAAGGGGCTATCCCAGAAGTCATCCTTAGATGACTTGGGGGGCAGCCCCTTTTTGGACTATGCTATCGCGCTGAGAGTTAGGTTCAGGTTAGCTGTGCTTCAATTAACACCATCGCCGCGTTATAAAAGTTATTACTGTCGAATGCTGGCTTTCGGATATAAGCATCCACGATAGCGCCACCGTACAGCATTTCCAGTTGTGCAGCTAAAGCTTCAGGATTCCTGGCATTAGCTTGGCGGGCAATTTGCGCGACTTCACCTTCGTGATCTACTCGGCATTGCAAAGCGGTCTGGTGTCCGGGATGCGCAGCATCGGGGAACTCAAGCAGCGTATTCGTGAAGGGACATCCGCGAAAACTAGGTTGCTTTATGCTTTCTGACAGCACCTGAGCGAGATGGTGCAACTGCTTAACCGGCTCATCCGGGTATAGCTTTTTTGCTTCCTCAATCACGGAGAGGCTGCGAAGTTGCCGTTTCTCCAGAAAAGCAACGACTAGATCATCCTTTGTTGCGAAATTACGGTAAAAGCTAGCTTTGGCAACCTCGGACTCGGCAATAATTCGATCTATTCCTACAGCGCGTATACCCTCTGAATAGAACAATTCGGAGGCTACACCTAAAATACGCTCTTTGGCGGATTCTTTTTTAATATTAACCCTCCTCATTAAGATGGATAAATTCTAATTGACATGAGACAGATCTGTCTGTATCATCTGACTATAGATGGAACAGACCTGTCTCTATCATTTTATGAAGAGCCTAGATGACTGTCAAATTAATTATGGTCCAAACATTAATTATGATCCAAAGGGAGGATTCTTTTTATGACAACATTGCTTTATGTAACGGCTCATCCGTTCGACACGGATACCAACAGCCTTACGGTCAGCAGTCAATTTATTAAAACTTATCGCGAGGCCAATCCCAACGATACGATCGTCCATCTAGACTTGTATAGAGCGGATATTCCGCAAATTGATGCCGATCTTCTCAAACGCTGGGGACAACCGCCAAGTGGTCCGTCTTTTGACGAACTGAACTCCGAGGCCAAGGCGAAAGCCGTTCGCATGAGAGAACTGGTCGAACAATTCGTCTCAGCAGATAAAGTTGTAATCGCAAATCCGGTGTGGAATTTCTTGTTCCCGCCAGTGTTGAAAGCTTACCTTGATGCGATTGTTGTGCCGGGTATGACGTTTAAGCAGGCCGATAACGGTCTTAGAGGATTAGGTGGTTTAGTAGGCACAGCATCTGGCAAAAAGGTAGTTCACATTCAAGCTTCAGGAACCGTTTTGTCACATGGCCACTATCAACAATTGAATTTCAGCGACAGTTACTTGAGAGCGGTAATGCAACTTCTTGGCATTGAAGATTTCCAGAGCATCTATGTGGAAGGTGTCGTGGAGCATAAGGATCAAGCACAGGAAATTAAGGACAAAGCCGCACAGCAAGCAATTGAGATGGCGAAAAGATTTTAACCCCTCGTTACGAGCAGCTTGGTGAGCCGCAACATAGATGACAGGTAGTGGTAACCTTCACGGGGGAAGGGGAATAAAAACGGACAGCCGCAGATTAATCGCAGCTGTCCATTTTCAATTCCAAGGAATCTTCGGTTAACAACTGTCAGAGCAGATAGGTATAAATGTATGTTCTACCGCACATATTGCGCATGTCGGCGTCGTAGACTCGAATCCGCAGCAAGTCGCTCACAGTTATCGATTGAAGGTATTCATTGAGTTCCGACTGGCGCTGGAACACCAGCTCCTGCAATTGCTCTTCGCCGCCGTTGTAACGCAAGGTCCAGGTGGACATGATAGGCATCCTCCATAAGGCAAATTCAGATAGAATTTAGTCTTTCCGTTTCACGGACGGTTAATCATTGAGCGATTGTTGTTGTGGTACTGTTTTTTGTCCGGGCAAGACCGTCTTGAACGAGTTTTTTCAGAATCAGCTTCTCCTCCGACGGCAAAAACTCGTTCAGCCGCGCTGCGGCCAGAGGCAGCATCCACTGCTCCAACTCGCGCGCATCCAACCCGCTGAGATGAAGATAGACCCGCATGTACTGGCGCAGCAGGATGGAGCGGACACTGCTAATCAGCAGTGAAGCGATCAAGGAGAGATCATCCGGCAAATATGCGGTTCGGAGCAGAAGTACTGTACGTGCCGCATCCGCCGCCGGATGGCCCGAGACGGCTGTCATCCAGTCAATCACCCAGTGCCTGTCTCCCGAGAGCATCACATTGTCTGGATGGAAATCGCCATGGCATAACTTGTGTCCAGTCGGCAATCGTTCCAGGCAGGCAATGGCCCCTTTCTTCTCATCGTCGCTGAGCAGAGGGGCAGTGTGAATTTGGCGCTCCAGCAGGTCAAAAAGAGATGGCAACCCGGAGCCGGTACCAGCTCCGGCATCGGTCTGGTGAACGGAGATATGCAGTTTGGCTAACCGGGAACCGAATTCTCGCGCGCGCCATGGCTGCTTTTGCAGCAGGCGCAGCATCGGTGCGCCGGGTACTCGCTCATAAACAATGGCCGGCAAGTCCTGCCACTCCGTTAAGCTCACTGTCCGCGGCACAGGCAGTCCGGCGCTGAGCGCGAAGCGAGTGGCGATATGTTCCTGCTCAGCGGCTGAGCGGGGGATTCCTTCCCTGAACATTTTCAGGATATGGTCAGGACCGTAGTTGTAAATTTGCGCTGTACGGCCATGAGCCTCGACCGATCCGGGCATTCTTTCCATCTTGAGTCTTCACTCCGTTTCCATGTTTCGCAGAAGTCGGATGACCTATTGTCGGATAATTAATTATTGTTCATCTTTGTTGTTTCATTCATTCTGCAAGCGGTACCAGAAATCCTGCTCAATTCCCAGATAGCGACAGCTAGCGCAAGACCCTCGCCCTGTGGTACGCTCTAACCATTAGAAGCCGGGAGGTGAGAAAAATGGTTGATTTACATGAGTTGCTGTCTTGGATTTGGTCAATCGGACTTGCCTGTTCGGCTGCCTATTACTATTTGGCCTGGCTGCATTCCGACGATAGAAAGGCTTACGCGCTGCCGCACGCAGTTGCAGTTGATGCTCCGTCCGAGATCCGGCTCGTCAGCGGCGTTCGTCCAATCGGGCAGCGGCTCGTTCGTTTATTGAAGCGCAAGGAGTCTCCCGACGATGATACATCCGCCTGTTCTTCCTTTGTCGATGGCCGTTCCGTCATGACAAGGGAGGATATTAATGCGACCATTATTTCTGCTTCCACGGCTCGGAAAGACGAGCAAAGCGACGCTCGCTATAGCCGCTATTCTACTACTTACCGGATGCGGTGCTCAGGGAACAATTGATTCAGAGACGCCTGGTTTGTTCAACCACTACGTCGTATTTCCGCTAGCCTGGCTGTTAAAAATGCTCGCGGGCGGGCTGCAGGACAATTACGGTCTCGCGCTTATTGTGCTTACGCTGCTTGTGCGCCTTGCGCTCATGCCGCTCATGCTGCGGCAATACCGGGGCCAGCAATTAATGAAGGGTAAGCAGAAGCGGATGCAGCCGGAGTTGGATGAGCTGAAGGCTCGCCATAACGGCAAGAAGCCGGAAGAGCTCCAAAATCAGCAGAAAGAGATGATGGAGCTTTACCGCAAGCACGGTTACAATCCGATGGCCATCGGCTGTCTGCCCATGCTCATCCAACTGCCGATTCTTACCGGTCTTTATTATGCGATCCGCATGAGCCCGGAGCTGTCGAACCATGCATTTCTCTGGTTCCAGCTGGGCCAGCCAGATCTAATCTTGCCCTTCCTGGCGGCAGGTGTGTACTATGTTCAGGCCAAGCTATCCCAGCGCGGAGTTGAAATGAACGATATGCAACGCCAAATGAGTTGGATTGTGTATTTATCACCCGTGATGATGGGTATCTTCTCGTTCACGGCCCCGGCTGCGATGCCGTTGTATTGGGTTGCGGGCGGTGCCATCCTGATCCTGCAGACCCTGCTTGGCCAGCGGCTGTATCAGCATCTTGCAAAGGATGACGGATCGGCTTCTGTTGAGTTATCCGGAGCAGGAGGGCGTCCAAAGAGCGCCTCGGCGGGCGGCGCAGGTGCGGAAGGCTCGAGTTAGAGTGCGGCAGGTTTATACGAGGTAATGACTGGCGTGGGAATTCGGGTCGTTCGTGGCTCGACAATGCATGGAATTAAAGGGGCCACCCCGAGAGCCATCCGTTGGATGACTTAGGGGGCGGCCCCATAATTTTTAGGCTGTGCAGTCCAAAAATGGGGCTGATGGCGCTAAATCGTTGTCGAATCTGATGCGATGCGTTTCGTTAGCGCCAGCATGGACAACTGGGGAACCCTGAGTTTCCTAGCGTGAAGCAAAGCGATAGGGAGTTTCACAAAAAAACGGAAGGAAGCCGAGCTTGGCTTCCTTCCGTTTTACTGTGGACGCTTAAATGATTTATCGGATTAAAATGCTTACCGCCGAACCAGTGGAATGACTCTCGTCATGTCTAGCTCATTTACACATTGACCTCGATTGGCTCGTCTACTCCCTTGACCTTTACAAGCATGGACTTAATGTTCTGCGAGCTGCCGAGATTGACGTTTTCGGAATCGAATTCGAAGCTGTCTTCGATCTCGAGACGGCCGTTGTTTTCCACGGTTTGTCCCATCTCCTTTCGCAGTGAACGGTCGGGATCATGCAGCAGTAAATTCCCCTTGAGTATAGGCTCAATCCACTCGATTTCCATTGCTTCCCCGCTCACATTTTGCAGAACGACCTTATAGCTGAGCTTTTTCCAGTTTTCTTTGCCGGAAACGTCATCTAGTCCTTCGCTCGCCGAGAGAGACTTCCATCCTCCTGCGACAGGGGATGTGAAATTGCAGCCTGCCAGCAGCAGTACGGACAACACGACAAGCAATGCGGACAGCTTCATGAAAGGGGAGGCCGTGCTGCCTCTGCGCTTGGTCATCATCGGGCTACAGCTCCTTATCTAGAGAAAATGGGAAATCAAAATTAAACGTTATCCCTAATTGTAAAGGCCGTTCCAAAGGTGAATCAAAGGACAACCTGTGACAATTGAGAAAGCCGGCCATGGATAAGGCAAAGCTGTGAAGGTGCTGGCTTAATTTTACCCTAAATGGCTCTTACATAGACCCGGCCATCGTGGCGTTCCACCGCTACTGGAGCCTCGAAAAATTCACTGAGCGAATTCGAGGTCAACACCTCGGAAACCGGGCCGCTGCGGAATGTCTGTCCCCGACGCAAAAGCAGTGCATGTCCAAGTTCCGGGACAATTTCCTCGGTATGGTGGGTGACATAGATGAGAGTAGGCGCATCCGGCCGTCGGGCCAGTTCGCTGATACTTGCAAGCAGACGCTCGCGCGAGAACAGATCCAATCCATTGCATGGCTCATCCAGAATAAGGATGCGGGGAGAGGCCATGAGCGCACGGGCGATGAGCAGCTTCTGTTTCTCCCCTTGGGAGCAGGTGCCGTACTCGCGATCCCACAAATGGATGCAGCCGAGCGAGTCCATCAACTCGCGAGCGCGTAGCTCGTCCGTCTCTGTTACTTTATCGTATAGCCCGATCGTCGCGTGTTTGCCGCTGATAACGACGATTTGAGCGCTGTCGGTTTTGTACAACTTGTCCTGCAGCGAATTGCTGACCCAGCCGATTGACTTGCGCAGCTCGCGCAGGTCCACACCTCCGAAACGCTGTCCAAGTACGGACACAGCTCCTTCGGTAGGCCATATGTAGCCGCAAATAATGTTCAGCAGCGTCGTTTTTCCGGAGCCATTCAAGCCGAGCAGCGCCCAGTGCTGGCCGGGTTCGACTTTCCAGTTCACATCATCTAGCAGCGTTAAACTTTCTCTTTTCCAAGTAACATGTTGCAAATCAATCATGATGGTTCTCCTCCCCAATAAAGGCTTTGGGAACATTGTACAGGATTTGGCAGCAGTAGGTTTGTATACAATTTCTTCATAAAACGGTGATTCCGCCTTTACAACCCCTTGATAAGCTGACAAGCAGATACGAATAGCGGGTGTTCGCGCTCGAACAGCCGCAGCGGGGATACCTCGATGCTGCAGCAGACGACAAGGGGGATATGATATGAACCGTAGTAAAAAAAGATGGAGCCGCACGCTCAGTCTGGGTCTGAGCTTGACGACAGCGGTAATGGCGGCGCTGCCAGTGGCCGCTCATGCAGAAGGAACGGCAATTGGGGCCACGGGTGGCACAGTTGCGGTTAGTGAGTCGGCGGGTACAGCTTCGCTAGCTGGCGCGGCAACCTCTGTTTCCGAGCAAGTTTACTCCAATACTTTTGGCATGACCAAGATAGGTGAATATCGCGTCGGAGTGTCGAACGAGGACGGCGGCGTCGCCGAAATCGTCAAGTACAACCGGGACAACGGATTGTTTTATCTAGTGAATGGATCTGCCAATCCACCCAGCCTGGACATTGTTGCACTGAAGCAGGGACAGATGGAACTTCACGCTAGAATCGATATAAAGGCGCTGGCTCAACAGGAGGACGGCTTCAAGTTCGGAGATCTCACGAGCGTCGATGTAAATACGGCAGTCAAACGTATATTCGTGGCCGTGCAGTCCGAGGGAACGAATGATGCGGGCCGGATTTTGGAGCTAGATTATGGGGGTGTACTGGTCAACGTTTATGTCACTGGCGCTCAGCCGGATATGGTGAAGTCGACGCCGGACGGGCAATATGTGCTGACAGCGGATGAGGGCGAGCCGAGAGAAGGAGCTGGCGGCATTGATCCGGAAGGCAGCGTGACGCTGGTTGATCGCAATAGCGGCAGCGCAATCCAGGCAAAATTCGACGATCCAACTATCATCGCCGACAATGTGCATATCCGCGGTGTTGCTGATGGCAACGGGCAGATCGTTGATACGGGCGGCAAGGATAAAGCACGAACCGATTTAGAGCCGGAATACATCGCACTCTCCGCAGATGCGAAAACGGCGTTTGTTACACTTCAAGAGAACAATGCAGTAGCCGTATTTGATATCGAGCAGGGCAAATTCACCTCTGTGCAGGGACTGGGGCTGAAGGATCTGAGCCTGCCAGCTAATGCGCTGGATCTGAACGCCAAGGATAAAAAATACCAACCTGTCACGGCCGATGCTTACGGTGTCTATATGCCGGATGGAATCGCGTCTTTCCAAGCGGGCGACCGGACTTATCTCGTTACCGGCAATGAAGGTGATGCCACGGAATGGCCCCATATGACCAACGTCTCTAAGGTGAAGAATCTGAAAGGGCAACTGAACCCGTCTTCGCCGGCGGCAGCTCTTTTTGGCGGGACGACGGCGTATGATGACGTTGAGGCGATGAGCGATTGGGGCAATGAGAGCATTTATATGTACGGTGGGCGCTCTTTCTCGATCTGGGATGCGTCCACGATGAAGCAGGTTTATGACAGCGGCAACGCATTCGAGGCGATAACCGCCTTTAAGTTGCCGGACTATTTCAATGCTTCCAACAGCAACAATAAGTTCGATTCACGCAGCACTAAAAAAGGGCCGGAGCCCGAAGATATCAAAATTGGGCAGGTCGGTGAGCGGACGCTGGCTTTCACCGGTCTGGAACGCATTGGTGGCGTCATGGCGTACGATGTCACTTCGCCTGACGATGCCCGCTTCGTGAACTACACGAATACGCGCGACTTCACTGCTGCAGGTGGAGTGAACGCAATGGAGACGGACTCTGCGCCGGAGGGGCTGGATTTCATCTCAGCGACGGATAGCCCAACCGGGCAGCCACTGCTGCTGGTAGCTTATGAGGTCAGCGGCACAGTTGGCCTGTTGCAGCTGGACACAACGCATGTGGAGCTGGATCGCAAAGAGCTGCTGCTGACAGAGGGCGGGCCCGCAGTGAAGCTGAATGCGGCTGTGACACCGGGCTCGTCTACAGTTGTGTCTGTTACGTACACATCCAGTCAGCCGGATATCGCTTCCGTTGATGCGAACGGGCTGGTTACGCCGCACAAAGCGGGACGGACTACCATCCGGGCGGTTAGCTCCGACGGCTACGGCGTAAGCGAGGCAACCGTTACCGTGCTGGAGGCGGATAAGCCGAGCACGCCTCCGACAGCTTCGCCGAGCGTGCAACCAACGGCAACGCCTGCACCTACCGCGACGCCTACTCCAAACGAGCCTTACATTCCAGGACCTACGGCTACTCCAAGCGTGACGCCGACACCAACACCGACCGTGTTGCCAATGCAGGTATCTGTGACGAATGGCCTCGCAGTTGGCGTGCTCAAGTTTGCAGCGCAGCCGGAAAGCGGAATTTTTAGCGCCCAGCTCGGTCTTAACCAAGCTGTACAAGCGGTAGAAGCTCTGAAGGCTGCCAATGCAAGCCGTCGTATGCTGGAACTTCAGCCCACTGCTCCGTCGGATGCCGCTGCCCTTAAGCTCCAGCTGTCCCATGAGGCCGCTGCCAAGCTGGCGGACACCGATCTGGAAGAGCTCAGGTTAAGCACCGGACTGGCCTCCGTACAGTGGAGCGGCGAAGCTTTCCGCGCGGCTGTTAAAGCGGCAGCAGGCCAGTCGATCGGCCTGAGCATCGAGCGGGCAGGCGGAGTGAGTGGAACTAGCTTCACAGTTAGCCTCACAGCTGGGGACACCGTATTGAAGGGGAACGCGACGGGATCAATTCGCCTATCCGTCCCATATGCAGCTGCAACAAATGAGGCTGCACATCCGGAAGCGCTCGTGGCGCTGAACGCGGATGGCTCCCCGTTCATTCGCAGCCTGTACCGCGATGGAGGGCTTATTTTGGAAGGCGCAGGCTCCGGCAGCTACCGAATCGCCAATGTCCCCATATTCTATGGAGATACGGCAGGCAAGTTCATGGAAGCGCCGGTGAGCTTCCTTGCCGCCCGCAGCATTATCAAGGGCATGTCTGCTGATGCGTTCTTGCCTCAATTGCAGCTGACCCGTGCTGATCTCGCCGTATTATTGAGCCGGATTGCAGGTCATAATGCGACATCTGCTGGAGATCAAGCGGCCGGATTCAAGGATGTGCCGGCGACAGCCTACTACGCTTCGGCCGTGGCCTGGGCTGCTTCCGAAGGTATAACCGGCGGCACGGGGAGCGACAAGTTCTCGCCGCTCGCTCCAATTACCCGCGAACAACTTGCCGCGATGCTCGTCCGCTTCGCTGGCACAGCCGGTTGGAAGCTGGAGCAAACCCAGCCGATAGCTGCGTTTGCCGATGAAGCGGCCATCTCAGCGTACGCTAGGGATGGGGTAGCTGCCCTGCAGCAAGCAGGAATCATCGGAGGCCGTCCGGCTGCAGATGGTTCCACTGTCTTCGCTCCGCAGGCTGCCGCTACTAGAGGCGAGGCTGCCGCCATGCTGGCGGCGTTCGTCCAGGCATCTATCATCCGCTAGGGATAGGGAGTCTTTTGTAGGCAACAAACAGCCTGCATACGCGGAGTTCCGCGCATGCAGGCTGTTTGTCATGATAGAGAGGAGTTTCGGCCCTATTATGTAGGCTCAGTTTTCATCCGCAGCAAAAACTGGTTCATCAGCAGCGGCAACGAAACGAGAATCGGAGGATCGTCAGGACTCGGTTCATGCAGCAAGGTATGCAGGTAAGGAACTGGCTCTCCAGGGCGCACTACAATCGGGGTTCGCCACCGTGTGCGAAGCGTCGCCTGTGGCAACAGCATATCCATTGCGCCCATGCTCCAGGATAGAGTTGTACCCATAAAATAATAGGTGCCGGGCTGCACACTGGAGAAGCGGAAGGTTCCCGGCTTCGGCAACAGCGTTCCATGAATGGGCAGACCCTCTGGAATGGGCTTGGCAAACAAACCGATGAGCACGAAGCCGTCAAACGGGACGACCGGTTCCACCTCGCCGCAAACTTGGGCCAAGGCCAGATGGGAGCCCCCTCCGGGCTTGGAGGCAGGCCCCTCCGGCTCGTCCCAGGTTTGGAGGCTGCGGAGCTCAAGTAAATGCCGATTCGTTTCCTGTCTGGACTGCCTGAATTCCGAGGGCGTAACGCCTACACATTTGGTGAAACGGGTCGTGAACGTACCTAGACTTTGCTGGCCAATCTCTAGGCTGATATCACGGATGCTGTAATCCGTCTTGAGCAGCAGATCCTTCGCCCGGCTGAGCCGCAAAGAGGATACATAATAGAGCGGCGACAACCCTGTTCTCTCCTTGAAAAGTCGAATGAAATGGGAAGGGCTGTACGATATGTGCTTCGCCAGCTGCTCAAGCGGCATAGGGTCGAACAGGTGTCGGTGAATATAGCCAATGACTTGGTCCATTTCCGTCCTCGGCACCAGGAACCTCCTCTTGCTCCAAGAAGCGCTGCGGGAGCAACGTAATAGAACATTTGTTCTTATTATAACAGAGTTAAATGTACTTGGGAAGCTTGGATTTTATCGGATGTTATCGGCGTGTCAGCTGGCTTTTCCAAAGAATGAAGCGATGCCGATCTCGCTCGGCCCCGAGTCCGCGCAGCAACTCAGCGCCTTCCGTCTCGTCAACAGGCTTGCCGTTCCACTCCTCAACCGTTATTTTGGCTAGACCTTGCCGTGTTGCAATAGATGCGAGCATTTCCTGTAGGCTCGCGGCCACATGCGAGCGACTTGAAGAAGCCGAAGTGGCAGGGGCATCCGCATGGGATTGTTGGGCGGTCCCGTAAGAGGGAACGACAGCAGCTTGAGAGGCGGCGGAGTCGTGAGCGCCAGGTGAACCACCTGCACCAGCGCTCCCAGAGGGATGCCCTGCATCGAGACTGTGGATGCGGCGGCCGTTATTTTCGATCCAATACAGCCAGCGACCATTTTCCAATACCAAATAATTGCCTGGTTTGCGGGCATATCCGCCCGATTCGCTATCAGGCCAATTGGCCAACAGACCGAACGGATTGGCTGGGTCCGCCGCACTGATCACGGTCAAGCCGCTACCTTCTTCTTGTGGAAGCGGGTGGCGCACCGCATCGGCAATCTCGCGAGTCGTGAATTGCATGGCAGGCATGCCCTGGATCAGATGACCTCGCACAAGAACTCCCCATTCCTCCAGCCGTTTGAGGGAAGGCAGCAGTTCCTCCCAAGCATAGGGAGATGCCGCAGCTACGAGATCGCGGGAAATGATGCCGAAGGTATCCAGCAGGCGATAGATCCAACGGACGACAGGGGAGCCCTCCGCGTTGCCCTCGCCCTCCGGCAAAGGGCGGCCTAAGCTGTTCAACAGGCTACGGCGGGGCTCGGTCGCTCCTTCAGCCACGTTTTTCGCAGCCAAATTCGAGTTTCCCGGAGTTGATCCTGTATCCGAATTGTCCGAAATCCCGCTGCGAATCCGATTCCCAGCGGGATTCAATTCGGAATCCTCAGCTACATGACGCCGATCGGCGGGGGAAGCTCCGTCCGTCTGCGTTTCCACCCGTTGCAACGAGCCGGTCCAGAACCAGCGTCCAAGTCCCGAACCGCCCCATCCCGCAGCGCGTCCGGCCTTCGGCTTGGAGCGTTTGCTGCTTCCGGCACTCCTCAAAGGGGCGAACTGATCATTGGACACATGCCCCTCCCACACGAGTTCCAGCAGCTCAGCCTGCACCTCTGAAGGGGGCCGGTCCAGCTCCCGCGCTAGACGCGTCAGAAACATCGCCCCGCCCTGCTTCAATCGCTGCAGCAATTCCGGATGCGAGGACACCCCATCGGTTTTCAGATAAGGGGTGTACAAATCTCTGGAATCCGGGAGGAAAAAGGCGATCTTGCCTTCTTTTTCTCCGTCTTCGCGGCGGCCTAGCCAGAGCACCTCGCCAGAGGCGCATAGCAGATCTAGCTCCTCGGGCCGGTAAGAAGCGAGCCGGGAAGGGAGGATGAATGATTCCCAATGCGACAAAGGGAAAAAGAACCCCTGAAGCTGCTCAAGTACTTGCAACAGCCCATGCTCGCCCCGCAATTGCGTCCCTTGCAGAGCATGCTGTCGGCTCGCTATGAGGCTGCACCAGCGTATAGCGTCCGCCGCTTCGCTGCGGCCGCGAGCCGCCTGAACGGACAGCCGGATGATCCGCGCCGCCGTCAGGCTGGATGAATACAGCGCCTCGCCACCTTCAGCAAAAGGCGCACGCTGAATACGGTCCGCCTCCAGCAGGCGGGCGATAAGGCGCTTCGCACCATCCCGGCCGAGAGCGGGATAGCGCTTCGCCAGCTCCACCGGCGTAAAGCCTAGCCGGGTCGAGATGTAGCGCTCCACGACGAACATCTCCGCATCCTGCTCCTGTGGAAAGCGAGCGTACAGCTCTGCTTCATCCCCACATATATAGCGTGCAGGCAGATCGCCGCCCGGCTCGTAGAGCGAGAGTCGGCGCTGCTCCTGCAGCTGCCGCAGCCATGATGCGGCTGTTTGGCGGGCAACGCTGGCAGCTGCATCGGCTGGGACTGACGGCTGCGCAGAGTGGGAGGCTGAAGCTGGCTTATCTCCCACACTGCCTTGCGTGCTATTCGGCTCGCTAACCTCAGGTTTTGCTGGCGGAGCAGATGCAGCTGAATTCATTGCAGCGCTATCCGCAGCAACAACAGCGGCCGCGAGGCGAAGCAGCTCCTCCTCCGAGCTGTCCCCGCGTTGCTTGAGCAACTGGTACA
Source organism: Paenibacillaceae bacterium GAS479 (assembly GCA_900105225.1). Classification (NCBI taxonomy): domain Bacteria; kingdom Bacillati; phylum Bacillota; class Bacilli; order Caryophanales; family Paenibacillaceae; species Paenibacillaceae bacterium GAS479. The sequence goes on from LT629764.1 coordinate 2,846,691, forward strand.
GCTCGTCCGCAGTGCGCAGGCTTATGCCGTCCGGCTCTTCCAGCCGTTGGCGCTCCGCAGCCAGCACTTGCGGATCGATTGCGCCGAGCAGAGCTTCCTGGCCGAACAGCTCACCAGCCAGCTCTCTGCTCATCTGAAGCAGCTGCGTTTGCACGGCGCGGTCCAGGCCGTCGCCTTCATAGATGCGCATGTTCACATATTCAGCCGCGAACTGCGAGGCAAGTGGCGAGGGCCGCTCCCGGCGGTGAACGGTCAGCGTAATTTCTCCTTTTTTCATACGTTCCAGCAGCTCCGTCAGGCGGGGCAAATCAAGGTAAACGTTCAAGCATTCCCGCATTGCCTCGCCCAGGTAAGGAAAGCGGTCCGCATAGGGCAAAGCCGCGCGCAGCAGCCCCTCGCCGCGCAGCCGCATTTGCCACATAGGCGTGCGGGTGTAGCTGCGGGAGAGCAGCAGTGATGTCTCGGCAATACGCCGGAAGGCAACAGCGAGCAGCGGGGAGCCAGGCAACGCCTCCATGAGCAGAGAAGGCAGCGTCTCCGGAGTCACGCCGTGCACCGCCTGTAGCCAGGATGGCTCCCATTCCGGCAGAACGAACTCGATGCCGTTGTCTTTGGCGTTTCCATACAGGCCGTAGGGCAGGGTGTTCTCAAAACGGCGCTCAATGGCCAGTTGCCAAGTGCGGTTGACGCGGCGGCCCCAGGCGTTGTGGATGACAATATGCGTCTGGCCCGCGATGTCCTTATATACTTCGACAGCAAGTCGTGTCGCCGTCGGGACGACGCCGGTCACCATCTGCGCTCGCGCCAGCGCCGCTAGTCCGCGCGCCGAGCGGTCATCCAAGCTATACTGCTCCCGCAGATGCAGGATGACCTCTTCCTCCGCTACGCTGAAGAGAGGCTCATTATCCGCATCGGCTTCGTCAGCAAGGATGGGCGCAGAGTCGGCTCCCGCAGCGGCATCAGCCTTCTGCAGCCTCTCCAACAGATCAGCCCAGAGAGCAGCGACTCGTTCCCCGAGCAGGTAGGAGCGCGAGCCGGCCTCATTGCGCCAAAAAGGGATCTCGCTGAAGCTGTTGCTCGTCTCCGTCACGTATATCCGATCCTTGTTGATCAAACGGATGGTCCAGGAATTTGTACCGAGCTGGAACACGTCTCCGACCCGGCTCTCATGCACGAATTCCTCGTCAAGCTCCCCGATATGGGAGCGGCTGTCGGCATGGTGGACGGGATAGGAGCCGCTCTGTGGAATCGTCCCAGCTCCGGTGACGGCGGCCATGCGGCTGTTGGAGCGGGGGCCGATGAGATCCCCTTCACGGTCCCATTCCAGCAAGGGGCGGGCAAAAGGATAAAGCCCTGCCAGCACCCCAAGCATCGATTCCAGCCTTTCTCGGGGAAAAGTCCGGTAGCTGTCGCTGCCGACAATGAGCCGATAAAGCCCATCCAGCGTCCAAGTATCGCCGGAGGCCATCGCCACGGTTTGCTGCGACAGCACATCCAATGCGTCTCGCGGCACTTCGATCGGCTCGATGTCCCGCTCCGCGATCATGCGGCTGAGCACCGCGATTTCCGGCAGCGACCCGCGTTGGCGCGCCAGGATGACACCGCGGCTAATGTCGCCAACGGCATGGCCGGCACGTCCAATGCGTTGAATGCCTGCCGCGGCGGACAGAGGAGAATCCATTTGGATCACCAGATCGACATGCCCAACGTCAATGCCTAGTTCAAGCGAGGAGGTCGCTACGATACAGCGAAGCTGCCCCTCTTTGAGCAGGAGCTCCACCTCCAGCCGCCGCCCACGGTCCATACTTCCATGATGGGCGCGGCACATTTCGTAGCCGGTATAATCGTTCATTCGCAGGCAAAGCCGCTCTGCCATCCGGCGGCTGTTCACAAAGACGAGCACGGAACGGCAGCCTTCCATCAGTTGAAGAATCCGGTCCATGATCGGGAACCAGACCGACTCCCGGTTGTTATGGAGACGGCTATTGTCCGGCATGGTGACGGATACCTGCATGCTTTTGCTCATTGCGCTCTCTATAATGGCGACCGGGCGAGCCTTGAAGCCTAACGGATGGGGAGGAGGCTCGTCCCTTTGAACTGCCGTTGTATGCACTTCATGCTGAGATCGATCGCTTCCCTCTACAGCCCGCTCACCGCCGTCAGCCCGCTCGTCATCTTGCGCTTCCTCGCTACCGTCCGCAGTCGCGGACATCTGACCGACGTTCTTCTCTTGTTTACCGCCAGCCGCAGTCGCGGCCTCCGCCGTCCAACCGCCAAGAAATCTTGCGACCCGATCCATCGGCTTCTGCGTAGCCGAAAGGCCGATCCGCTGGAGCGGCCGTCCGCACCAGGCTTCCAGCCGCTCCAGCGTCAGCGACAGATGGGAGCCGCGCTTGTCGGCGGCGAGGCTGTGAATCTCGTCCACAATGACCTGCTCCGCCGTTTGCAGCATCACCCTGCCTTTAGCTGAGCCGAGCAAAATATATAGCGATTCTGGAGTGGTGACAAGCACATCCGGCGGGCGGCGAAGCATGGAGGCTCGCTTGGAAGCTGGGGTATCTCCCGTCCGAACGGCACAAGTAATACTTAGTGATCCTTGGTGTGACTTCCCCTTGTTTTTCTTGCTTTTAGTAGCTTTGGAAGAAACCGAATCCCTTGAGCTAGCATGTTCCCCTTCATCACTAGTCTGGGCCTGGCGCTCTTCATACAAGCGTCCGATCTCTTCGACGAAAGTCGTCACATGGTCGTAAATATCATTATTGAGGGCTTTGAGCGGTGTGATGTACAGCACGCGGACGCCGGGTTGCGGCGGATTTGTCGAAGTAGCGGCCTCCTTGGCACGCAGCACGCGGTCCAGGCAGGGCAGCAGGGCGGCAAGCGTTTTACCGGAGCCGGTTGGCGCGGCCAGCAGCGTATGCGCGCCGCTCCGAATCTCCTTCCAGGAGCGCCGCTGCACATCGGTGGGCGATCCGAAAGTGGAGGTGAACCACTCGCCCAGCACAGGATGAAAAGAATCTAAAGAAATATCAGAGAGGGGCTTGGTTTGGTCGCTCATCGTCCGGCTCCTTCACTATGGATTGCGTTTAGACGGGTCCATTTCTTTGCTTTCTGGGCCATGCGCGCCAACCCCCTTAAGTCATTGGTTGCTCTAAGCTTACTACAATCTACTGCTGCTTGCCTGCTAGCGGCGAAGCGGCTGAATTTATTCATCATTCTCGCCATTAAACTGCAACTCTAGCAATGTCCTCCTCGTTCTATTCTATAGAAAAATAATCCATTATCTGTGAACCGCCATCTTAAGGAGGAAGTCCATTCATGTCCCTTGCCACATCTCGCCGTCCGCTCGCTGCGGCGTTAGCCTCAGCTCTGCTGCTAGGCGCGGCCCTCGGCGGGCCTGCTGCAGCTCATGCCACCGGCAAACCAGCTACGCTCGTTTTGCCTGCCGCAGTCTCCAAAGCCGCTTCCGCCACGATTATGCTCGATGGCTACCCGCTTGCCTTCCCCGTGGCTCCGCTCATCCACGGCGGTACAACGCTCGTGCCGTTCCGCGCCATCGCGGAGGCGCTGGCCGTCCCTGTAACCTGGGACGCCAAGACTAAGACCATAATCGCCGTCAAATCCTTCCCCGACGGCAGCAAACGCAACATCCAATTGCGCCTGGGAAGCAAACAGGCGCTGCTCGACGGTCGTCCAGCGCAGCTGGCGCAGGCTCCGCTGCAGAGCAGCGGCACGGTGCTGGTGCCGCTTAGCTTTTTCAGCACCGCCTTCGGTGCAGGAGTGAGCTGGGATGGAGCCCAAAAGACCGTCTCCATCCAGTCGACCGCCGAGCGGGTTTACGTGAAAGCTTATTATGCTATGAGCTCTTTCTCGCAGCGTGAGCACCTGAATCGCTTCGATTCCGTAGCGTTTGGCTGGGGACGGATCGGTGAAGACGGCAAGCTGACGCTGAAGGGCCGCGACTTTTATTGGCCTGATCCAAACGGCGGCACGACGCCTGAGAGCCTCGTGGCGGATGCCACAGCAGCCGGTGTGAACACTCAGTTCATGGTATTTGGAGTCGACGGCCGAGGTGAGCTGAGCAAGCTGCTCGGTGACAGCACGCTGCGCGCCGAAGCGGTGAAGTCGATCGTTTCCACGGCCACGATCGGCGGCTTCAAAAGCATTGCGCTCGACTTCGAGGGTCTTGGTCTCACCGGAGACAAGCTGGTCGCACAGAAGTCGTTTACGCGCTTCGTGACCGAGCTGCGGGCTGCTTCCAAGGAAGTAGGTCTCGGCCTGTCGCTAGCACTTCATCCGCTGAATGGGGCTTTTAAGGGTTATGACTACAAGGAACTTGCGAAGCAGTCGGACGAGATTGTCATTATGGCATATGCCTACGATGGGGAAAAAGGTCCCGAGCCGCTCGATCGAATCGACGAGGCGATTCGCCTCGCGCTGAAGGAGACCGACCGCAGCAAGCTGCTGCTCGGCATCTCGCTCGGGAGCGAAAACAACCAATCGCTGCGCGGTCCAGCCGGTCTGGCCAAGCGTTATGGCCTGAAAGGCATCGCGCTCTGGCGGCTCGGCGCCGGCCTTGTAGACGGCTCCTCGCTTGCTGCATTGGAGGGGACGATCAAGCTGCGCGGCCCGGTCAAGGACTGAGGCAGCACGGGGCCATTGTCGTATAAAAGAAGGCATCCATATCCTAAAAAATAGGATTTGGATGCCTTCTTTACATGTTGTAAGTGTTGCTGAAGCAAACATGGGGTTTCTTCAGAGACCTCTATCGACCGTTCGAGTTCCACCTATTTCTTGTTCACTTGATTTTACACGCTTCATAAAGAACGAAATGAACAGTGCGATGATCGACATGATACCAGCAAAAATAAAGGCGCCTTGGACTCCAAAAACAACGGAAGAGGGCAAATGCTCCAATAAAGCGGGGTCTACGTTGGCGTGATTGAGTCCGTTGCTCCTATCAAATCCTTTATCACTCAAGTAGCTTGACTGACCTGTCGCTAGTATCGTCATCGCCAGCGCGCTGCCAATCGCCCCAGCCACTTGCTGCAAGGTACTCATTATAGCTGTACCATGTGGATAAAACTCGGCCGGAAGCTGGTTCATTCCATTGGTTTGTGCCGGCATCATGACCATGGACAGGGCCAACAAGAAAACGCAATGCAAGGCAACGATAAAAGTGGTTGAGGTATTCACTGTAATCGTTGAGAAGAGGAACATAGCTGTACCCATTAAAATCAGTCCGGGTATGATGAGCTTCCTTGGTCCATACTTATCGAAAAGTTTACCCATAAAAGGACCCGCAATACCGCTGATAAGCGTACCAGGCAGCAAGAGCAAACCAGCCTGCAGCACACTTTTTCCAAGGCCGTTCTGTAAAAGGATTGGCAGCAGCAGCATGGAAGACAAAAGCATCATCATCATGACAGTGAAGAGTACCACCGACAAACTAAACATCGAATAACGGAACGTACGAAGGTTCATGAGCGGCGATGCTATGCTGAATTGACGCCAAGTGAAGAGAATAAGCGCTAGTACACCCATTGTTAAGCAAGAAATAACGAACAGATCACTCCAGCCAATCTCGCCGGCTTTGCTAAAGCCAAATAAAAGACTGCCGAAACCGATTGTCGAAAGCAGCAGAGAGAGGATATCAATTTTGGGACGAGTAATAACGGATATATTTTTCAAGAAAAGGATACCGATAATTAATGCGATAAGGAGAATGGTGCTGGAAATCCAGAAAATCCAGTGCCAAGACAGATTTTCAATAATGATACCGGCAACTGTCGGACCGGAAGCCGGCGCTAACGTTAACACAAGCCCCATCAATCCCATAGCCGCGCCGCGCTTTTCCGCCGGGAAAAGAATAAGTATCGCGTTCATCATAAGGGGTAAAAGCAAAGCCAGGCCAGCGGCCTGAAAAAAACGCGCCGACAGAAGCACTTCAAAATTAGGTGCCAATCCGGCAATCAGCGAGCCGATTATTGAGAAAGTGAGAGAGGCTACGAACAGTTGTCTCGTCGTAAACCATTGAAGCAGCAGACCGGACACCGGACCTAAAATGCCCAGTACGAGCATATAACCTGTCGTTAGCCATTGGATTTTGGTCGGACCCACTTGCAGTTGCTTCATAAGCTCGGGAAGCGCAATATTTAGGGCTGTTTCACTAAACATACCGATGAAGGCGCCTAATAATAATGAAATAAGAATCGGAGCTGCCTTTACTTTTACATTGACTTGTTTGGTTTCATTGGTTTGAATTGATGCTTCCATGTCCACTCTCCGGTTCATTTAGAATTAAGAATTATCTCTAGCCGCCGCTTGCTGTTCACTGCGATGGCTCGGATAATTAAACAATTCAAACAAGAAGCTCTTAAAGGTTGGCTCAAAGCTGTTCATGAAAAATTGGGGATCCAACTTCTCCAGCACTTTTCCTGTCTCGCTCATCGGCAGCTCCTGCAGCGGTTGTCCCAGCACACATTCAATCATCAGCTGCAGACTACGCGCGCACTTCTGTACAAGTGGATCCTCCGGCTGCAGCCCTTGTTTGAACATGACGAGCAGATCGTTAAGCCCTAACGTCATCTCACGTTCTGCCCTAAGCCGCTCCTCCAGATCTGATCCACTCATAAACATGGATTGTACAACCGATTCCGGCAGCCGATCGGAGAGCCACTGCTTCTGCTCCTCCTCGTGCTGGATGGAATGAATAATCTGCATAAGGAGCTGGGGATCAATCGCTCGGTTATCCTTAACAATCGCTCTCGCCCGTTCAATCGTAGCTACAACACGCTGGATATGCTTTTGCTTCTGTAGCAGCAGCTCATATTGCATCTCGAGAGAAGAATGAAAGTCCTTGCTATCCTGCTCCAAATACTTGCCAATCTGATCTAACGAGAAGTCTAGATATTTTAAGGTCAAAATTTGATGAAGCCGGAATAAATCCTCATCGGTATAAGTCCGGTGTCCCCGCTCATTGTAGCCGCTAGGCTTGAGCAGCCCCTTGCGATCATAAAAGCGCAGCGTACGTTCCGTCGTTGAAGTAAGTTTGGCAAATGAACCAATGGAATAATACGTCTTATTTATCCTTTTCAGCCCCTTTCGATCCCAATATAGCACCTGACGTTACGTCAAGCGCAACCATTCCTTGATCTTCTCAATGCTGCGACGATTCATCAGCGAATTCCTGCTTTTGCTTTTTTATGTTTGCTGGCGCATGCTGGATATACATACCCGTTACCCCGATACGGTCAAGTAATCGCTGAGAGGAGATTTTTCATTTGCCATCTTCCGCCAAGTCTTCTTCCGAATCATCATCGCCCCCTTCACCAGCCAAAGCAGGCTGGCGCTCTTTCGTCCGGCTGATCGCGGACACGAAGCCGCCGCGCGGCTTGGCCGCAGCGGCATTGGGACTCAGTCTGCTGGCGACCGCTGCTGGACTAGTCGTACCGCTTGCTACCAAGCAGTTCATCGATGGTTTTAGCCTGAGTCAGCTGAGCGCGATGCATATTGTGCTGCTGGTGCTTTTTTTCCTTTTGCAGGCAGCAGGCGGGGCTTATTCCAGCTATTTGCTCGCCCGCATTGGGCAGCATGTCGTCGCCAGCTTGCGTGAGCGGTTATGGCGCAAACTTATGGCGCTGCCCGTTCCTTATTATGACCGCCACCAGACCGGCGAGACCGTAAGCCGCATGACGAGCGACACACTCGTCGTGCGCGGCCTCATCACCGACCATCTCGTCGGCTTTATTACCGGTATTATTTCAGCGACGGGCGCTCTTGTGCTCCTGCTTCTGCTGGATTGGCGGATGACGCTCATCCTGCTCGTGGCGATTCCTCTGCTGGCGGGCATCATGGTGCCGCTTGGCATTCGCATGCATCGCATCGCCAAGGCGACACAGGACGAGACGGCTGCTTTTTCCGGCCATCTGAACAACGTCATCTCCGAGGTACGGCTGGTCAAGGCATCTGGTGCGGAAGGCCGCGAGCTGCAGGAAGGACTCAAAGGCATCCAGGCTTTGCAGCGGCTCGGCGTGCGTGAAGGTGCGGCAGGCGCGCTTATTGGTCCGGCCGTTTCGTTTACAATCATGCTCATGCTCGTCATCGTTATCGGTTATGGCGGGGTGCGTGTGTCCTCCGGCGCGATTACGGCAGGGGATCTTGTGGCTTTCATTTTATATTTGATGCAAATTATTATGCCAATCAGCCAGGTTGCGGTTTTCTTCACTCAATTCAACAAGGCGATGGGGGCGACGGAGCGGATCAATGCCACTTTTGCCGAGTATGAGGAGGACTTTACGTCTGGCCGGGGACTGACGCGGGCGGAATTGCCGATTTCAGCGGAGGGTCTCGGTTTTGGTTACGAAAATGGCGAGCCGATTCTTCGTGGGATGAACTTCACGCTGCAGCCGGGTCAGGTGACGGCGATTGTCGGTCCGAGCGGCGGTGGCAAAACGACGCTGTTTTCGCTGCTGGAGCGCTACTACGAGCCGACAGAGGGGCGGCTGCTCATCGGCGGCGAGCCGATCAATGAGTTTGCGCTTGCCAGCTGGCGCAGCCGAATCGGCTACGTGGCGCAAGAAAGCCCGCTCATGGCGGGCACGATTAGGGAAAATATGACCTACGGCATCGAGCGTACGCCATCGGAAGAAGAGTTAAAAGAGGCGGCAAGGCTCGCTTATGCGGATGAATTTATCGCTGGATTGCCTGATGGCTACGACACGCAGGTTGGCGAGCGCGGCATCAAGCTGTCCGGCGGCCAGCGTCAGCGGATCGGCATCGCCCGGGCGCTGCTGCGCGCCCCGGACTTGCTGCTGCTGGACGAGGCTACCTCCGCGCTGGACAGCCAATCCGAAATTATTGTCCAGCAGGCGCTGGGCAATCTGATGGAGGGCCGGACGACCGTTGTCATCGCGCATCGCCTGTCCACGGTAGTGGATGCGGACCAGATTCTTTTTGTCGAAAAGGGCCGGATTACCGGCAGAGGCACTCACGAGGAACTACTCGCTTCCCATGAGCTGTATCGGGAATTCGCAACGCGGCAGCTGCGGACGGCAGCAGGTGTGACGGACGGCGCCGATGGGGCCGATGGAGTCGATACGGCTAATGGATCCGACATAGTTCAATGAATGGAGGCGAGGCCGGTGAATTCGGCAATGTTTGTGCGGAACAATTAAGTCCGTTATTTGGTTAGTTTGGGAACCCTTGTAACGCACCCTAAGCAGTGTTGACCCTTGTTAACGCAGACCCTATACTTAATTCAATACTGAAGCCCTTGCGGCCAGGTGTGTTCAATGAATGTTCAGAAGGCTAGAGACATTTTTCATAGAGGCAACAAGAACTTATAGAGACCCGGGTAACGGGAAATGGATAGGCAAGGAACTCATCCTCTAGACCCTGGAATGAGATGGGAGGAGATGCTGGAGTGCATACGATAGATACTGATGAAGAACTGCAACGGATGGCGGATTTACATTTGCCAGGCTACTCTATGGTCAAAAGACGGAGTGAAGAGGAAGAGGAGCAGGCTCCGGTTGTTGAAGCCAGTCCTTTCTTATGTGCATCAACCCGTCGCATCGTACTGATCAGTCCTTATCCGAATCTGCTGCATGAGCTGATCCGCGACTTGTCGGCGGACTGCTACGATTTGATGGTATTCCATCGTGTGGACGATTTTGTTCTGCATAACCTGCAGGCGGATCTATATTTGTTGGATGGTGGGGCAGCCAATGTGCTGAGCTCGGATCCAGGCTTCCGCACTTTCATCGCCGACCCTGCGAAGCGCAAGCGTTCCATCGCTATCAAGTCGCAGCGCGGTCCCGCTGCCTACGGCGGGAAGGCCGCCCGCCAAGCGGCCGAGGCATGGGGGCTGGCTTCTGCAGCTCCCCACGAGATGCTGGATCGGGTTGGTCAATGGCTGTTACGTGAGCCTGCTGAGGCAGGAGAAGGCGATGCCGGGCTGCTCGGCTTCAAAAATCTCGAGATTGATACGAAGCGCATGACTGTATTCCGCTCAGGCGATCGAATCGATCTAACCAAAACGGAATATGAGCTGCTGCTTCACTTCATACAGGCCGAGGGTGCGGTACTTACCCGCGAACATATGATGGAGGATATATGGGGCGCAGCCTTTTTCGGAAACAGCAACGTCGTGGATGTGCATGTCAAAAGTCTCCGGCGTAAGCTGGGGGACAGCGCTGTATCGCCGAGTTATATCGAGACGGTGCGCGGCGTTGGTTACCGGCTGGCGGACTGAGCCGCCGCTACCGCTTTGAAGTTATGTAAGAACCGTCGCGGATGCGGCGGTTTATTTTTTTGAATCGGCACAGACCTATGTTAGCCATAGACCCACTTGTACAAAACCACTACTATCACCGCTGTAAACAGGAAAGCCGCAATCAGTAATTTTCCTGGCGAATTCATCGAATCACTCCTCTAGTTAAGGGATACAGGCGATATAAATGCACCGCGTCCGCTCTTTCATATCGAGCTCTATGCTTTTATTTTACTATAGCCTTTAAAGGCGCAGATTTATAACAAACGAACAATTTGCGGCGAATAGCGCCCAGTCACCAATATGTAACAATCGTTTCTCTCCCATATAAGACGGGTAAGGTTATAGCATCATGCAAGCAGGATGTACTTATCGGGAACTTGCAAACGGAGGGAAGCACAGATGGGAATTCCAACAGGTTTGATCGGATACGGGCTGTCGGGGTCGGTGTTTCACGCGCCGCTGATTGCGGCGGAGGAAGGGCTGAAGCTGACCGGAGTGGTCACTTCCCAAGGAGAGAAGGTGCGGGAGGACTTCAGTGGAGTTGAAGTATACGAGGATGTGGAGTCGCTGCTGAACAGCGATGTGGAACTGGTCGTCGTCGCCAGCCCGAACACGCTTCATTATGAGCATGCGCGCAAGGCCATTATGGCCGGTAAACATGTCGTGGTCGAAAAGCCGTTCACTAATACGGCGGCGGAAGCCGAGGAACTGATCGCGCTGGCGCGGGATAAGGGTGTTAAGCTCAGTGTGTTCCATAACCGCCGCTGGGACAATGACTTTTTGACGGTCAATCAAGTGCTTGCTTCCGGCGGGATCGGTCGCGTGTCTGTATATGAGGCGCACTATGACCGCTACTCACCGGAGGTGGAAGGCGAGTCTGCCTGGAGGGAGCAGGCGCTGCCGGGTTCAGGCATCTTGTACGATCTCGGCTCCCATTTGATCGATCAGGCGGTACAGGTGCTGGGCATGCCGGACTGGATCTGGGCGGATCTCAGGCTTGATCGGGAAGGCGCGGTATCCGTTGATTACTTCCATCTGGTACTCGGTTATCCGCAGTCGCGGGCGATTTTGCGGGCGGGTACGCTTGTACGCCAGGCAGGGCCGCGCTTCATGGTGCATGGCGACCTGGGCAGCTTCATCAAATATGGGCTCGACCCGCAGGAGGACCAGCTCAAAGCCGGTATGCACCCGGGAGACCTCGAATGGGGAACGGACAAAGCGGAATGTTACGGTGAGCTGACGACGGCGGTCGGGGAGCTTACCGTGTGCACGAAGGTGGATACGCTGCCGGGCAGTTACGAAAAGTTTTATCGGGGCGTCGCCGCTGCGATTCGCGATGGGGAGCCGCTACCGGTAGAACCAAGCGATGCGCTTGGTGTCATTCGGCTGATCGAAGCGGCTCAGCGGAGCGCTCGGGAGAAGCGGGTTATTGAGCTGTAAAAACTCATACATGCACATGGAGTAGCTGCCCTACTGCTGGGGCGGCTCGATCAATGTTGGAATGAACTGCAAGCTGTAGCAAAATACCCAGAGCCGCTCCAGGCTGCGGGTATTTTTAATATGTCTGCGCACTAATCGGCAATCTCAATCTGGTTATCGTTATTTCCAAGATCATGCATGAAATAGGTACTCCCATCTGCAGCTGTAAAAATTAACTCTGCAGAAAAGATTTCTCCATTCGTAGAGCGAAGATTAACTTTAGACACGGCCTTATTTAAATATCCTCCCCAGACGGAATGCGAAACTGGAACTCCATTTTCTATTGTCGGGAAAAACGTCTTCACAATTTCTCGTTCACCACTATCAATTAAATCGGAATCATTGTAAAAGCCCCAAAATAATTGGTCTTTTTCTTTATGCATTGTCAATATACCCAATTGTGATTTTGCCCCGCTTTTCTTCTCGTATAGATAAAAACGAAACTGCGTTTTCTCCATCGTTAGTCTGATTTCATCTTTATTGATTCCGTGCTTTTTTAAAATTCCGGTAATTGAATAATTAAAGAATAAAAGTGCTCCGAATGCCAATAGACACATTATAAATAGGGATGAGATGAGTATTTTCATTTTATTATTAATCATGTGGATATCTCCTTTTACCATTCGTTTTTAAATATTAGCTTCAATATTATTATTATTCATACCTGTTTATAGAGCTGAATCCAAGAAATTTTGTCAAGGTAATAGGAGCTGATAGAAGGAGATGATGTTTTTTGTTCCTAAAAAAGGGATTTAAAAAAGCTGTGGCATGCTTGTCGATTTTCACTCTAACATTTGCAAGTTCGGCCTATGCGTCAGTAAATGTTAAAGAAAAGGTAGATAGCTATGTAATTCTTAACAAAGCAGATCAGTCCGATGTAGAAAAATTGCTTGATAGACTTGTGGCTGTCCGACTGGAGAAGAATTTTCTACGAGAGCAAGGACAATCGGCGAAACTTACTATTTTGAGTTCTACGAAACTTAATGAATTGAATTCTGATGAAACTGAATTGTTCGCAAAATTAAATGAAAAAGGTGTTCGTCATCTGAATCAAGAGGAGTATGATACTCTTAATAAAAGCAGTGTTGCAGGTCAGAAAAGTAATGGGTTTCAGTCCCTAGCGTCCTCACCTCCGACATGGGGACCATATTCATATGTAGATATGCTTACATATGGAGAGAAAACTATTACTGCAAATAATAAAACGTATACAATCTGGATAACCTATGCAATTCCAAAAAATGGGGGAGGTCCTCCGCTCTCTAAAAATTTTGATTCTGTAAAGTTAATGAATCAACCGTTTGAAAAATCTATATTTAAAAATAAAATATTTGATATTTATCTTCAAAAAGCAGTTGGACTTGTAAAACATTTTTCTTGGATACCTTTTGAGTATTTCTGGCCAGCTACAGACGAATACACGAGTTTCAATACTTATGATTTACTTGTTAGTTATGCTTCTCGTATGAAATATGTATGGGTATATACTCCAGCAACTGATTCTTGGCAATTAAAAGCTTCTGCCAACAACGTAACGACGGTCGAGCATCATTCTTTGAGAGGTTTTAAAAATGGCGTAGCTCAAGGGATGGTTAGTCAATGGAATAATAATATGTATTCCGATTCTTATGATTCCATTGAGACGTTAGCAGTTTCAGGAATTTATTATGTTACTAGCCCTGTACAAACTATTTATTATAAGAATATTAATGGAGGAAATGCCTTGAGTTTCTTTCCATATTATGCCTCTTATGCTCCGGATCTTGCAGGATAAAAACATCTGATATTTTATTGAATTGTTCAAAAAATCTATTTAATAATGAGGGAAATCAATTAAAATTGGTTTCCTCATTTTTTTCTTTTTACTAGAGCCTGTCTTTAAACTTAACGAAGCCAGACCATAATAGAAAGTATTGATTGAGCAAGCTAGTCTATCAAACCTTGTGGCAATACGACGATAGTGTTTGATCTTGTTAAAGAAGCCTTCCACACCAATCGTTCTCTATAGAGCAACTAATCACACGGGCGCTGAACTTGACGAGATTTTTGCTTGGTATGACCGCATGAGATTTTTGCTCGTCAAGAGGAATGCTGATGCCTTCGGTAATGAAGGCATCAAGGCAGGACAGGGCGCGCTAATGCCAAGCTCTGCGGCGCTTAACCAGGCGACACGCATAGCAGTCGCCACAAAGATCAGGCAAACGGCAATGTTGGCCACAGCGAGAATAAATCCGGCGGTGATCGTCCATTTCATCGCCGATTTGTGCTGCTCGATCAGCTTGCCTGCCGCAAAGGAGGCGGAACATAACAGTACGAGTGGTTCCGCCAGCAAAAACCTTTGCCGATTCCTTTTAGCTGGTTAGTCCCTTCCAACGTTCGGGATAAATAAAAAGAAGGCCAACAAAACAAACATCGCCAGAGCGCCAATGATGAACAGCGCGGTCAACCAGCAGGAGGTCTCCTTGTATAGCTCCATCACCTTATGGAAAACTCTCGAGGAGTGGGCGGGTTGACCTTCTTCCCCATTGGATTGCCAACAAGCAGGAGCAGCACGATGGAGATTGCGCATAGGGTAGGAACGGCCGAAAACGGAGCTTGCCAAGCCAGGAGAGAAAGCAAGGGCTGACCCGGTGATGGAACTGAGCACCTTACCGAATGAATTGACCGTCTCAATCAGTACAAGGCCAGCATTGACCTGCTCTTCGCTGCGGAACATGTCGCCAACCAGTGGAAGTACGATCGGCATTGCTCCTGCGGCGCCTATCCCCTGCAGCATCTGCCCTGTCAAAATCAAGCTGAACGCGGAAACGCCAAGATTGCTGGTCCAACCGCACAGAGCCCCGCCAGCACCGGCTAGTACTAAACGTCGTCCAATCCGATCGGATAAGTAACCGGCAATGGGGATGAGCAGAATGGCCATGAACGAGTTGAACGTAATCAGCAGGCTAGATTGAAGCGATGTAATGCTGAGAGCCGTTTGAATGACGGGAAGAATCGGAATAAGCATAGAATTTCCCACGGTTATGATCGGCGGCACGGAGGCAAAGGCGAGTAGAGCTGCCATAGTCTGTCAGGCTTCATGCGGATTCTCCGTCTCCTTTCCTTGGGGGAACTGCCGCTCGTATAGACTGCGGTAGCGCCCGTCCAACTGCAGCAGCTCATCATGATTGCCGCTTTCGATAAGGCGGCCTTTCTCAAGCACGACGATACGGTCCGCGCTGCGCACGGTAGACAGCCGGTGAGCAATTACCAGGCAGGTGCGTCCGTGGAGCAGTGTCTGGAGTGCCTGTTGAATAAGCGCTTCCGATTCTGTATCAAGCGAAGCCGTTGCCTCATCCAATAAAATGATGGCAGGGTTGGCGAGCAGCGCCCTGGCGATGGACAGCCGCTGTTTTTGGCCACCGGAGAGGCGGACGCCCCGTTCGCCAATTTCGGTATCGTAGCCAGCCGGCAACGCTTCGATAAACTCATGTGCGCAGGCTGCCTTTGCGGCTTGCAGCAGCTCATCCTCGCTGGCCTCCGGACGGCCGTACAGCAAATTTTCCCTGACCGAGCCGCTGCGCAGCATCGTCTCTTGCGTTACGATGCCGATTCGGCGGCGCAGCGAAGCTTGCGTTACTTCCCGCAAGTCCATGCCGTCGACAGTAATGGCTCCATCCCATACGTCGTAATAGCGCAGCAGCAGATGGGCGAGTGTGGACTTACCTGCGCCGGATGAGCCGACAAGAGCAGTAGTTTGGCCGGGCTGCAGCACGAGGTTGAAGCGGCTCAACAAGGGAGCACTGTCGGCAGGATCACCGTAGCCAAAGGTAACTTCTTTGAAAACAACTTCCCCATTCCCCACATGCAGTTCTTTAGCTCCATCGCGGTCTGCGACCTGAGGGCTGGTGTTCATTGTCTCAATAATACGGTCGTAAGCGGCCGCGGATTGCTGCATCGTGCTCATAAGCCGACTGAAACGGCGTACCGGATTTTGCAGCAAGCGTAAATAGGCCAAATAGGCGACCATAGAGCCGGCGGTCATCTCACCGTTACCGCGCATTGCTTGCCAGGAGCCAAAAGCAAGTACAAACGCCATGCCGACGTACTGCAGCAGGTCAATTGCCGGTCCGAACAGCGCGGAGAAGCGCGTAGCGGCCAGATTGGCCTCTTTGTTGGCTTCGCCTAGCTCGGCGAAGCGGGTGTTCTCGCGTTCTTCGGCGGCGAATGTTTTGACGAGCCGGATTTGAGACAGGCTGTCCTGCAGCTGGCCGCTCATATCAGCTACCGTCTCCTGCACATTCCGATAGCTGCTGCGCAGCTTGCCTCCATACAGACGGGCAGCCAGCAGCATCAACGGGAACAAAGCAAGCAGCACGGCAGTCAATTGCACATTTTGGTAGAGCATGAAACAAGCAATTGCAATGAATGTGACGGCGTCGGTCAAAATGCCCATCGTGCCCGCGCTGACCATCTGCTGCAACTGATTAACATCACTCGTAACACGCGACATGAGCTCGCCGGTTCGTTTGCGGTCGAAGTAAGCCATATCCAGGCTTTGCAAATGACGGTACAGCGATGTACGGATGTCCAGTACGGTTCGCTGACCAACTTTGGCGAAGGCATAACTGCTGGCATAACCGAATACACCAAGCAGCACAGCGGTGAGCATCACGCCTCCAGCGATGGGAAGCAGCATATTATAGTCGCGGTTAGGTATGACATGATCGATCGCATATTCTGTCAGACGGGGGATGACGAACTGCAAGGCTGCGATGCAGCCCGTTGCGGCCCAAGCAGCCAGCAGCAGCGGCCATTGTCCCCGGACATGCAGGAAAAGACGGCTGAACATAGGCCAGAGAGGGGCCTTTGTTTTCTCCTCTGCAGGCTTTGCAGCCGTCCTTTTGGATGTTCTCATAGCATTCAACCTCCCGGCGCTCGCCTCCCAGGTTCATGATCCCGGGAGGCGGTGGAATCATTCGGTCAGGCAGGGAAAGAACGACGCTGCTCCTCATGCCTCACGGGCAGACGAATAATAACTTCGGTACCTTCACCAATGCTGCTGTGGATCGTCATCGATCCCCCATGATTGCTGATGATACGCTGACTGACCATCAGGCCGAGTCCGTTGCCTGTTTCCTTACTGGTATAAAACGGTTCCCCCAACCGGGGCAAATGCTCCTCGGCAATGCCGATTCCCTCGTCACGGATAGAGATAACAGCCATCCCGGAATCGTCCTGGTTCAGCAAAACGGTCAAACGGCCGCCTTGCTCAGGCATCGCCTCAATGCCGTTTTTCATGACGTTGACGAATACCTGCTTCAATTGATTAGGCTCACAGACAACGAATGGCACACCGTTTGTCAGATCCATTTTGACGCGGACATTATTCATATGAGCTTCCGGCTCCAGCAGCGCGGCCATATCCTCCAGCATTGGCTTCAGGTCACAGGTCTGATAACGGTCCGCCTGAGGCTTGGCCAGCACAAGAAATTCGCTCACGATAAAGTTGATCCGGTCCAGCTCAGACAGCATGATGTTGAGGTAATAAGGAGAGAGCACCTTGCTGTTCAGCTGCATCTGGACAAAGCCACGCAGCGTCGTGAGCGGATTGCGGATTTCATGTGCGACTCCCGCAGCGAGTTGGCCGACAATCGTCAGCTTTTCGGTCCGGCGAAGCAAATCCTCGGTCTGTTTGCGGCTGGTCACATTACGCGTAATGCAGGAAATAGCAATAATTTCGCCATGCTGATCCCGAATCGGCGAGGCAGTTGTACTGACTTCGATGCGTGTGCCGTCCTTTGTTAACATCCAGGTCTCGGCATCCACCCAAGGAACCCCGAGCAGCACGCTTTCGGTCATGCGCTCTATATCCTGAAGCTGTTCAGGAGGCAGCAGGGTGATCCCGCTTCCCTTGAGTTCTTGCTCCCGCCAGCCCAGCATCCCCTCGAAAGCCCGATTAGCGCTCATGAGTTGTCCGTTTAAGGTGTAGACATGGATGGCATCACGTGTATAAGCAAAGAAAGATTCCAAGTATTCCTTAGTACTACGCAGCTCCTCGGCGGAATCCTTTAGCTGCGTCGTATACGTATTGAGACTGTTCGCCATAACGTTGACGCTCAAGGCCAGCTCGCCAATCTCATCTCGGGAATGAATAGAGATCGGATGATTGAAGTTGCCAGCGGCTAGTTGATTGACGCGGCGTACGACCAGCTTCAGTTTGCGGACCGCAACTCCTGCTAGCCAGTAGCTCACGACGACGGTCATGACAAGCAGCATAATGGAGATGGCGAAGAGCAGAATTAGCTGCTGGCGCGAGTCCTGTTTGAATTCGGATTTGTCCAGGGTGACAATCAGTACATAATCTCGAATATTGTCAACTGTAAAAGGGATATAACCCCGAAGCACGTCATGACCATTCATCTTTCTGCTGTCCAGCACATTCAGGCGGGTTTCGGCAGCCTGGCGAAGCATGCTGTAATCCTGATCGGAGACCAGACGATAAGTGCCGAACTCTAGAGCAGTGGGGCTTAGTTCGCCGCCTTTGCCGCTCTCACTGTTTTCCTCAGCAGCTCCGGAGGGAGGAAGTAACAGTCCATTATTGAAGACGCTAACTTCCAGCAAACCTGGCATATCCATCGTAGAGCCGTCAAGCACTAAGCTACCGCCATCAGCCGGACTGCCTTGAATCAAGCTATCCCCGATATAACTGCTGCTAATGATGTAATCCATCGTACCGTCGTAGTAATAACTAAACATGACGCGAGATCCGTTCTGGGTTGACATCGAGCTCCCCCAGTAATCCTTAAGGCTAATACCTCCTGGAAGTGAAACATACTGATTCTCATAAAGCTGCATAAGAATGTTATGTTCTGGCGCTCCGGCTGGAAACAGCTCTGTGGACTCCCAATCGGTAGCTGTTGACAGGACGGAACGCAGTTCATCGTCTATGGGTTGAATTAAGGTTAGATCGTCCAGCCCGACTTTGTTACGAATACCTTCCAACTGGTTCTTGGACACAAGCTCTGCTTTCGGACCAAGTAAGGCTCTAGCGGCTATTGAAGCGACGCGCAGCCGATCAGACAAGCCTAGATCCATATAATTGCCGGTTCGCAGCGTCGGACTGAGGGCATACCGAAGCTGATCCTCCGCCGCCAACATCTGCTGCTGGGCCGCATTGCGGCCCTGATTGTTAGAGTATAGGTAGAAGACGAGAAGATTAAGGCTGAGCATAATCGTCACAACGGTAAAGATCAAAAACGACAATTTGAGTTTGATGGACATGCCGTAATCCCTCTCTTTGGATTGGGCTGCTGGGAAAATGTCCTGATGCGCTCTCGTAGTTGTGTTTTTCTCCATCCCCTTCTAGGCGACTCCAGACCAGAACATGTCCATGATCTGCCCTGCAAGTTCCTTTGTTGAAGCATAAATATGTTTGGCAGCCTGCCGATTTCCTATCATGAGCAAGGCCGTATACGAATGGGCCATTAACATAGGATTGCCATTTTTGATTTCTCCATCGGCTACTGCCCGCTCAAAGTGGGCGCTTAAAAGGTCATGCAGCTGCTGTTCGGCTTTCCGGATGGCCGTTCGCTGTCCGGAATCAAGGTAGTGGGAAGCTTCGCGCATGAGAGCTTCGAATTCCATATGCTGCGCCATGGCGAGTCTTTTCTCAGCTACTTGGAGCAAGCGATCGCGCAGGCTTCCTTCCTGGAGCAGGTAGCGCTCGGTGCCTGCATGAGCGAGCTGCAGCATGCGCGTCACCGCTGCGGTGAACAGGACGGGCTTACTGTCAAAATGATAATAAACCGTTGCCTTGGTCACACCGCAAAGCTCAGCGATATGATTCAACGAAACCGGCTCATAACCCTGTTCCATGAACAGTTTGGAGGCGGTCTTCAAGATCAGATCACGAACGGGCAAGTGTCCCTCGGCTCGTGGGCGACCGGGAGTCCGCTTGACTGGATCCGGGCTTTGGCCCTCTGGCGAGGCGCCAGCTTCGCCATACGAATTGGGCTGTGATGGATGCATAACGGGTGTTCCTTCTTTCTTCGAGTGTACAGTTGAAGCTGGCGTACTAGCATGCGTACTGCTTGAAGCCCTGCTTTTGCCAAGCCCAAACAAGCTCTCTATTATATTAAAGCTTAGGTATTTAAATGCATTTTAGCTGGCTGAAGAGACGCCTCTGGAAGCCCGAATGGAGCTTTCAACTTCAGCGATTGCAAGGGGTGCTATAGACGTAAATGTCTAGATTTTAGTTTACCATGAAACGCTTGTATTGGGTTAATAGGAAGCGGTTTCCAAGGAGGGTGAGAAAGTCTGTCGATTGAATAGAGGAATGACCGGACGAAAAGGTACTCTCGAACGGGCTTGGCGATCTGACGAGAGGAGTAACCTATTGTAGCGAAAATGGGGAACAATACGGGGACTTTTTTAAGGGGCCGTTCCTAATTCATCTAATGATGACTTAGGGACGGCCCCTTTTACATTTACCTGCAGAGCTATAGCCATCAACAGAGCGGAATCGCCCTTGCCAAAAGGAAGCTCCCGCGATACCGTCGCGTAGCTGCTGCCCTCCTTCAATCCATCTCATAAATCGAGCCGGACTTGCTGGCGAACAGCTCGGCATAAACCTTCTCGGCGTAGGCGTCCGTCATGCCGGCGATGTAATCGGCCACGAAACGCGGCCAGCTCCATTTGGCGGCATGGCTTTCGTAATTTTGCAGCCAGTCGGATGGAACGATGAGGCAGCCGGTTTCCGGCTTGATGAAGCTGTCCCATAACCGCTTGATCATGATTTCGCTGCGCATCTGCAGCCGCTGAACGCGAAAGTCCTTTATGAGCGTCACCCACGCCAGCTTTTTGAGAATCTCCATTGTGCGCAGTAACTCGTAGTCGCAGGCGTCATCGCGCACGAACGTGACTCTTTTCCAACCTGCTTCGTCGATGATGCCAATCCTTCCAGCAAAAGTACTCACCCAGCGAGCCTTGATCTCGCGGCGGGTCCGGGAAGCCTCGCGCCCACAGGCGATATAAATGCTCTCCCACTGACTAATGAAGTCATCCAGCACCCGTCGTACCATCTCAGGGATGTTGACCTCTTCCCAGCGGAAGTCTTTATTGCCTTCATCATCGACAATTTCCTGAACCAGATGGGAGTGCAGATGTTCACTTTCAAAAAAGGTCCGGTCCATTCCGATTTTCCCGGCGCGGATGCCGTCCTCAATATCATGAGTGGAGTAGGCGATGTCATCGCATAAGTCCATCAGCTGAGTTTCCAGCGTTTTGGCCCCCTCGGGCATATCCCATCGCTCGCGCAGCTCGCGGATGATTTCCCATTCTGGCGCGTAGACGCCCTTGAGGCGGCCCGGCTCGTCGATGCAATAAGGATACTTGTTTACGGCGAGCAGTACGGCTGCAGTCAGATCGAGTCCGCTGCCGCTGCCAGCGCGCTTTTCCAGAAACATGAGAATACGGAAGTTCTGGGCGTTGCCCTCGTACTTCATTCCGTACTGCTCCTGCAGCAGCCCGTTAAGCACCTCCTCGCCACGATGGCCGAAAGGAGGATGACCAAGATCATGCGCCAACGCCGCACATTCCACCACGGCAGGGCTGACTACAAGTCCGGGATGTTCACCCTGCTCAACAAAAGGATAATGCTTGGCCAATCGGCGAGCCGCCTCGCGGGCAATTTGGGAAACCTCAAGGGAATGCGTCAGCCGAGTCCGATAGTAATCGCCCGAGCCTGCGCCGAACACTTGAGACTTGCCCTGCAGACGGCGGAACGCCGGTGACTGAATCAAACGGGCATAATCGCGCTCGTATTCCTCGCGTTCTTCGCTGAAAGTGCCAAGGGCTGGTTCGTCCAGCCGCATATGTCGAATATCCACTCCGTGTCCCCCTGGCTTATGACTTATTTTGTTGAAAAGTGGAATTTGGTATACAAGCTATCTTCTATAAATTGTAGCATTAGGCCTGGCAACACCGGAAGGGTTCACTGTCTATCTATGCCGACCCCATACAGCACGCCCATTTTTTCCTCTAATGGAATAAAATATGACGTAATCACTGTATAATATTTCAAATGTGATATTAGGTGACATTAACAATACCGCAAGCGGGGCAAATGGCGCAACTTTCCGTTGACGAAAGCGTTTTAGATGAGCTATAGTTTTTACTTGCATCGGGTACTTTGTATCCGAATGTATGAAAAATAAACTTCATAAGCCGTTTCTAAGGCGTGCGACTATTTGATTAGGCATGAGCCAAGGAAAGCGATACCGGATAAACCAGCATTCTTCTTCGAATGCGGTTATTATCCTGTATTCGCTATTCTTGGTTTTTTTGCGTCCACCGGGGAACGGTAATAGGAAAGGGCGGAAGGAGGAGGAGCCGATGTCCGGTGGCAGAGAGTACCGGGTCGAGCGCGCAGTAGGCAATAACGTTATTTTGACGGTGCGTGTGGATACGGGAAAGGAATATGTGCTGTTCGGCAAAGGACTCGGCTTCGAGGCCAAAGGACTGCAGA
The DNA here is from genome assembly GCA_900105225.1 of Paenibacillaceae bacterium GAS479. Taxonomy (NCBI): domain Bacteria; kingdom Bacillati; phylum Bacillota; class Bacilli; order Caryophanales; family Paenibacillaceae; species Paenibacillaceae bacterium GAS479. The sequence continues at coordinate 2,868,950 of LT629764.1, forward strand.
CCATTCCGGGTGACGATCCGCGCATTGAAAAGCGCTACCGGCTGGACGACAAGGAAGAAGCCGGACGCTACCGTTTGCTGCTGGAGGAAATCGAGCCGGAATCCGTCGCCATTGCCGAGCGAATCGTCGAACGAATTCGGGAGGATATGGGCATCCCCGTTAGCCCTAAAGTTTATTTTGCGCTGCCGAGCCATATTCAGTTCGCCGTATTTCGGCTGCATAGCGGGATGGAGATCAGCAATCCATTTCTGGAGGAAACGAAGCTGGCCTTCCCTCAAGAATATGCCATTGCAGCGGAAGCGGCGCGCATGATTGAAGAAGCGTTCGGAATTCCTATTCCCGAAGAGGAAATCGGCTTTCTCACCTTCCATGTCCATTCGGCTGCAGGGGAGCTATCCGCTGGACAACTGGCGCGGCGCACCAAGCTGATGGCGGAGATGATCGCGTTAATCGAGCAAGAGGGCGACATCGAAATTCCGCGCAGAGGCAGCGACTATGCAAGACTCGTTATGCATCTGCATCATGCGCTAGACCGGCTTGCGGAAGGTAAAAGCGTTACGAATCCTTTTGCCGATGAGATTGCCGACAAGTTCCCCGAAATGTACCGGATAGCTGCGCTCGCCGCAGAGAAGATGGAGAAGGAGCTCAGTTTGTCAGTGGGCAAAAACGAGATCGGATTCCTTGCGATGCATGTGCATCGTCTGTTGGAAGCTTACAGGCAAGGGGATAACCAACGCGGGCAACGCCGGGATTCGTCGGGTTTGTAGAAGAGTACGGTTTTCAAACAATTTTATCGACAAGGAGAGATTATCCATGTTCAAAAAATGGTTCAGCAGCAAAAAGGAAGTTCAGGTTGTCGAGGCCGCAGCCGCTATTACAGGACGTCTCGTTCCACTGACGGAAGTGCCGGATGAAGCTTTTGCCCAAGGAATGATGGGCCCAGGAGCCGCTATCGACCCGTCCGAAGGCGTTGCTGTCGCTCCGTTCGATGGAGTTATTGCGCATCTAATCGATACGCATCATGCGGTCATTGTGGAGCATGAATCCGGACTGCAGCTGTTGATCCATATCGGCATCAATACGGTATCTATGAAAGGCAGCGGCTTCAAGGCGCTGGTCAAAACCGGCGATGCCGTTAAGGCAGGGCAGCCGCTGATCGAGTTTGACCTGGAAGCAATCCGCGCTGCTGGCCACTCGCTCATCTCTCCGGTCATCGTGGCCGAGGAAGAAGCGGCCGAGAAGGTTGACTGTCAATACGGCGCCGTCAAGGCGGGCGCAACCGGGAATTATACGATAACCCTTAAACAAACTTAATGACGAATAGGGAGGTAAAGACATGTTAGCTTTTTTGCAAAAAATCGGGAAATCTCTCATGCTGCCAGTAGCAGCACTGCCTGCAGCGGCGATTCTGCTGCGCTTCGGCAATATCAACTACGTCACTGACTTCGGATGGGGCAGCACCGGCGAATGGATCAACACTTATATCGCACCGTTTCTGGCAGCAGGCGGTTCGGCGATTTTTGATAACTTGCCAATTATATTCGCAGTTGGCGTTGCGATCGGCATGGCTGGAGACGCTGTAGCCACGCTGGCGGCGGTTATTGCTTACTTAGTGCTGCAGAATGTGCTGAAAGCAGGTCCGGTAGTGTTCCCGGGCATCATCGGCAAGGACAGCGTACTCAACATGGGCGTACTTGGCGGTATCGCATCGGGTCTTGTTGCAGCTTATATGTACAATCGATTCCACAAAATCAAACTGCCGGACTGGCTCGGATTTTTCGGCGGCAAGCGTTTTGTACCGATCATCACGTCTGTTTCAATGATTCTTATCGGTATTGTGTTTGCACTGATCTGGGGTCCGGTGCAGGGCTGGCTGGATACGTTCGGTAATTGGGTCGTCAGCCTCGGCGGTGTCGGTGCTTTCATCTACGGGTTGGCGAACCGCTTGCTGCTCCCGTTTGGCCTGCATCATATTCTCAACAGCATTGCCTGGTTCCAGATCGGAACGTTCACAGATGCAGCTGGCAAAGTAGTAACGGGCGACCTGAACCGCTACTTCGCTGGAGACCGCACGGCGGGTATGTTCATGACTGGTTTCTTCCCGATCATGATGTTCGCGTTGCCTGCGGCGGCTATGGCTATCATCCACACTGCCCGTCCAGAGCGTCGCAAGGTGGTTTCCTCCATTTTCATCGGGGCGGCTGTCGCCTCGTTCTTGACCGGCATCACGGAGCCGCTTGAATTCGCGTTCATGTTCGTCGCGCCGCTGCTGTATGTTGTCCATGCTGTGCTTGCGGGCATTAGCGGATGGATTATGTACGAGCTTGACGTCAAGCTCGGCTTCGGATTCTCGGCCGGTTTGCTCGACTATTTGATCAACTATCAGCTTGCCACGAACCCGCTCATTCTCATTCCAGTCGGCCTGGTGTTCGCGGTTGTCTACTATGTGTTGTTCCGCTTCCTGATCGTTAAGCTGAATCTAAAAACGCCTGGCCGTGAGGACGAAGAAGCCTCCGAAACCGGCACAAGCGGCAATCCGCAAGATGTCGCTGGAGGCTCGGCACTCGGCGCTACTAGTGCTAATGATAAAGCCTCCCAGGTGCTGGACGCACTTGGCGGTGCTGGCAATATCGAGAGCGTGGACGCCTGCATTACGCGGCTGCGACTCGTCGTCAAGGACGACAAGGAAGTACGGGACGCTGACCTCAAAAAGCTGGGCGCTGTCGGCGTTATCCGCCTTGGTAAAGGCGCGGTGCAAGCTATATTCGGAACCTCTTCGGAGGAGCTGAAGGATGAGATTAATAAAAAGCTTTAGGGACAATAATCAAGGGAGCCCACTACAACAGCGCTCGGAAGAAGGATTGGTTCGCGCAGCGGGTGCAGCGGGTACCGCAGTTAAGCTTCTAAGTTCAACTTTATATAGCAAGAAAAAGAGCAAGATATAGCGGATTTTTGTTTTACGAAACAAACATGGGAATCCATATAGAGCTGCGCAGGGGAATTCGCGGCTCCTTAAGGATATGAGAGGAGATTTATCGGAAATGGAAAAAACATTCACGATTGTAAATCCGACTGGCATTCATGCCCGTCCGGCGCGGAAAATTGTCGAGGCGGCGAAGCCTTTTGCCGGTGATGTGCATCTGATTAAAGGCGACATTCGCAGCAATGCGAAAAGCCTCGTGAAGGTGTTGTCGGTCGGCGCCAAGCAAGGCGACGTCGTTACGGTTTCGGCCCAAGGCGAAGGGGCCGAGGCTGTTGTGGACGCGATCGGAGCGGTTCTGAGCTCCGCGGAAGCGGAATAGCGGGTGGCGATGAGAACGATTCAGGGAATCGGAGCCGCCCCGGGTTATGCCATCGGCCTCGCGAAGCGGGTCGGGGCGGAATTGTCCGTCGCCGCGAGATCGATCGCGGCGGAGGAGGCTGGGCGCGAGGCGGAGCGTTTCGACGCCGCCGTGGCGCAGGCATCCCGGGAGCTGGAAGCGATCCGGGAGCGGATGAGCGCCGAGGGGCGTCAGCACGAGGCGGAGATTTTTGAGGCTCACGTCTTCCTGTTGGAAGACGAGGAACTGGTGGGCGTGGCCCGCGAGCGCATCACCGAGGGGCTGCAAGCCGCCGACTCCGCTCTATGGGAGACGGCGGAGGAGGTGGCTTTGGTCATCGCCGCGCTGGATGACCCGTATTTACGGGAGCGCGCCGCTGATGTGCGCGATGTGAGTCAGCGGGTCATCCGCATCCTGCAAGGAGCGGTAGATGTTGGCACGGCGACAGAGCCACGCGTTGCGGGAGAAGCAGCGATGTTAAAAGCATCTGTAGGTAGAGAAGCCGAACGCTCGTCACTCGAGGAGAATGCAGGAGTTGGCGTTACGGGAGCTACAAATGCTGCCACAGTTCCAGGCAGTATTGTCTGGGAGGATTACCTTGCGAACATTCAAGCCCCGCTCAAGCAGGTGTTAATCGCGGAGGATTTGACTCCATCCGATACGGCACAGCTGGACCCGGAGCAGGTGGCTGGTTTTGCGACAGCCGTCGGGGGCCGGACTTCGCATAGCGCCATCATCGCGCGTTCTGTCGGCGTCGCTGCATCAGTCGGTGCGGGCGAGGCGCTGAATGATATAAAAGATGGACAGCCTGTCATCGTGGACGGATTTAGTGGTGAGATCATCGTTGATCCAACGGTAGAAGAGCTGGAGCGTTATCATGCGCTCGAAGCAGAATACCGCCGCAGCCAAGCCGAGAACGAAGCTTTCCGCGGCCGTCCGTCCATCAGCGCCGATGGCGTGCAGGTGGAGCTCGCTGCCAACATCGGTAGCGCTCAGGACGCCGTCCAGGCGAAAAAACATGATGCAGAAGGCATCGGCTTGTTCCGCACGGAGTTCCTTTATATGGGACGGGACACGCTACCCGGTGAGGACGAGCAGTACGGAGCCTACCGCGCCGCTGCAGAGGCGCTCGGCCCGGATGCTTCTGTCGTTATTCGCACGATGGATATCGGTGGCGACAAAGAGCTGCCGCTGCTGGATCTGCCGCGCGAGGACAATCCTTTCCTCGGCTACCGCGCCCTGCGCATCAGCCTGGACCGTCCGCAGCTGTTCAAGACCCAGCTGCGGGCAATACTGCGCGCCAGCGCTCATGGAAACATCAAAGTGATGTTCCCGATGGTCGCCACGCTCGGCGAGTGGCGTCGCGCCAAGGCACTGCTGGATGAGGCGCGCGAGGAGCTGCGCGCTGAAGGCAAGCCGTTCCGAGATGATATGGAAGCCGGTATCATGATCGAGATTCCAGCCGCCGCCATGATGGCGGACCGTCTGGCACGAGAGGTCGACTTCTTCAGCATCGGCACGAATGATCTCGTGCAGTACACAATGGCGGCCGATCGGATGAATCCGAAGCTCAGCTATTTGAGCGATCCGCTGCATCCGCCGGTGCTTCGCCTCATCGACCGCGTCATCCGCGCTGCCCATGCCGAAGGCAAGTGGGTCGGCATGTGCGGCGAAATGGCCGGCAATCCGCTGGCGGTGCCGCTCTTGCTCGGCATGGGCCTGGACGAGTTCAGCATGAGCTCGTCCGCCATCCTCAGCACGCGCGCGCTGCTCTCGCGCTTGAACCAGTCCGAGCTGACGGCGCTTGCCGCCGCCGCTCTGGACCTGGACAGCGCGGACGATGTTCGCGCGCTGGTGGAGCAACGCGTGCCGCAGGCGGCAGCACGCGCCTAATAATCCTTTGCGCGCGAGTATCCGCGCGCAACAATGTCCTACGCATGGTTTCTCCATGCGTAAAAAAGGGACCTTTTCCCAGAAGCTCCTATAACCTACATGAAATGAAATTGCCTTAGCAAGACGGGAGGAGACTGAGCCAAGCTCATCTTCCCCCGTCTTTGTTTATCTGCCATTTCTAAAGCAAATTGTGGGCAAGGCAAAACCACCCAAGTCCAAATGTCCTCCACTTAGGTATACGTCCAGTTGTCTGACTTACTAACCTTCTGTTTCCTAGTACGACCATTCTCCTTGTGGTAGGTGTTGTTCTTCATGATCCATTGGATCGATCTAAGCACAGGCTAACGGAACTCAGAGAGCTTATTCCCTTCAAACACAGGGTTCGAATCATCTAACGGAACTCAGCCACGTTATTAGGGTCCAAATGATGATTTTACCGTGAATCCCCCTCAAATAGCGTTTCTGAGTTCCGTTACGCTGCGAATCTCCTCCATTTTGCTGGAATAAGGCTTCTCCGTTCCGTTACGCCTGGAGAAGCATTCATTCATTCATGCACGAGCGAAACTCAACGCGCTTCAGCTTAGAACATGATCCAGCCCCAATAACCAATATTGTCCTGGTCAGCTAAATTAATTAAGGGCCATCCCAAAATTCATCCGACGGATGAATTTTGGGATGGCCCTTTTTTATGTTGAGATTGTCTCTTAGCTGCGCCCTTTCGCTGTCTCGCGGATGAGGTCATGCAGCTGTGGCAGCGGATCAGCGGGAGCTGCTGCTATCAAGCGGTCTTGCAGATCCGGATCGCCAGTAGTAAGCGCCCGCAGCTCTTGCATCAGCGTGACCGTGCTCAGCTTCTCCTCCGGCAGCACTCGAGCAAGCCCAGCAGCCTCAAAGGAGGCTGCATTGCGCAACTGGTCACCGCGGCTTTGCGAGAGCGGCAGCGGCACAAGCAGCATTGGCTTGCGCAGCGCCAGCATCTCGAAGAGCGCGTTGGCGCCTGCGCGCGTCAGCACGGCATCAGCCAGCGCCAGCACATCGGGCAGCTCCTCCGATAAATACTCGAACGAGCGGTAGCCCGGCTCTACAACGGAATCGCTCGTTGCCGATCCACCCGTCATTGAGCCGCCCGTCGCTAATCCGCTCACCGTCAAACGACCGGTCGCTGAACGCCCCGTCGCTCCCCCGCCTGTCCCCGGGCCTTTCGCTGCCAAGCTAGCCTCCGCCGAGCCTCCACCAGCCTCCTTAGCTCCGCTGGCCGCCGAGCCACCGCCAGCCACCGCAGCTTCGCTGGCGACCTGCCCTTTGCCGCGCAAATGGACGATCTGCCAGCGCGGCAGCAGCTCCGGCAGCGCCTCGGTGATCGCCTCGTTAAGGCGGCGCGAGCCGAGGCTGCCGCCCATGACGAGCAGGACGGGGCGGCTGCGGTCGAAGCCGCACAGCTTCCGACCGCGTTCCGCATCGCCGTTGTACAGCTCCGGCCGCACGAGCGGTCCAACCTGCACAACGCGTGCGCCGCGGATATAGGCGGCCGTCTCGGGGAAAGTCGTACAGACGGCAGTCGCGCAAGGAATTGCGATCCGATTGGCAAGACCAGGTGTTACGTCGGACTCGTGGATGATGGCTGGAATACGGTTGAGCTTCGCTCCCAGCACAACCGGCACACTTACGAAGCCGCCTTTGGAAAATACAATATTCGGCCGCAGCCGTCGCAGCAGCGCCGTGGCCTGCACCAATCCCTTGCCGACGCGCAGCATGTCGGATAGATTGCGTTTATCCCAGTAGCGGCGCAGTTTACCAGTGGAAATCTCATGGTAGGTCACGCCTTTTAGCGGCTCGATTAGGCTGCGCTCGATGCCATCTTTTGAGCCGATGTAATGAACGGACCAACCGTCTGCCAGCAGGCCAGGAATCAAAGCCAGATTGACGCTCACATGTCCGGTAGAGCCGCCTCCTGTGAGGACGATGGTTTTGTCGTGGTGTCTAGTTTTCATAGTCGTCTTCATCGTAGAGATCTATTCACCTGCCTGCTGTTTCAGAACGCGTACGCCCTGTGGACCAGCGACATAAACCGTATCCGTCATACCAACGAACAGGCCTGTCTCCAGGACACCGAGCAGCGATTTGAGCTTGCGGTCGACCGCGCCGGGGTCTGCGATAAGGCCGAAGTCGCAATCAAGAATGTAGTTCCCGTTGTCAGTGAGGACTGGCTCGCCGTTCCGCTCACGGCGTACAGCGACGCATCCTTCTGCTTCCACACGGCGCGCGGTGGACCGCCAGCCGTAGACGGCAACCTCCACAGGTACGGTGAACGCGCCGAGCTTGGCGACGGCTTTGGACTCATCCGCCACGATGACAAGCCTTTTTGAAACAGCCGCCACCATCTTCTCCCGAAAATGCGCCGCGCCGCCGCCCTTGATCAGATCGAGGCTGTCGCTGACCTCATCCGCGCCATCGATCGTCACGTCCAGCGGCTCAAGCTCCGATAGCTCCGCCAGTGGAATGCCCAGCTCTAAAGCTAGTTTTTCCGTCGCCTCCGAAGTCGGCACACCGGTGAACTGCAGCCCCTCTTCCTTCATCCGGCGTCCCAGCTCCAGAATCGTATAATAAACGGTGGATCCGGTTCCCAGACCAACCTTCATGCCGCTTGTTACAACATCGGCTGCTTGTACACCCGCCGCTTCCTTGAAGTTCATGCTCCTGATTCCTCCCGAAGTATAATTGTTTCTTCATTTATAGACCGGCATTGCGGCCTGTCCGTTCTTCTTCGCACATTAGACGGTTACGAAAGCCTTGTCAATGTAGACGATTAATTCTTGTTCTATGAATGGGTTGCAGAAATACGGGCTCATAATAGGTCAACCGCCAGGGACCGATCTAGTTCCTGATTCATAGAATAAGAGAAAATAGAGCAACTATTTTTTGCAAACGTTCCTATTAATAAATCGAAACTGGAGAAGGGAGGGCCGCAAGGCGATTCAAAGCTTAAAATAAGCGGCATCCTGAGAGCTGGAGTATTTGGTATTTTTTCATAAAAAGGAGAGAGGACTGTATGCACAATTTAGAACTGAAGACGAGCGGCATTCAGAGTCCGCGTTTAGGAATAAGATTAGTTTTGTTTATTCTGCTCCTAATTGCAATCAAATTAATCAAAAAAAGAAAGAAAAAATGCGGGTGCCCACCGCCGGTCATAGGAGAAACGCAAGGTTATAACGTGTTCAACAAAACGACTAGTATCACATTTACCCTTGCTTCCGCTACCGGAGATTTACAGAGCCCGCCTCCGACCGTTGGCACGACCCTTTCTCCCGGAGGTCGAGAGAATTTTGAAGTCAACTCAAGTGAGATTAAAAATACCAGTGCTTCTATTGTATACACAGCAACGGCAGCGAACGGGACCCCAATCCGAATCTCCTTTAATCTGAACAACGGCGGCGGAAACAGTGGAATTCAGAGTGTTAAATCGACAGGACCAGTAAACGTCAACGTTAATCAGGGCTCGGTTTTTGCTGATCCATCCTTAACGATTACGGATAAAAGTTAGGAGTTTTCAAGATGGAACATTCAAATTTGAATACAAGCGGAGCCCGAAACCTGCCGTTGGGAATCAGGCTAGTGTTATTTATTCTGCTGCTTATTGCATTGAAGATCATCAAGAGGAGAAAAAAGAAATGTCCATGCAAGCCGCCACCGGTTATTGGAGGCACGGAAGGTTTTACTGTTAAAAATAACACCCAAAGCATAACTTTTTTGCTTACAACCGCTAGTGGAGACTTGGAAAGCCCGCCTCCGGCCCTTAATACGCCTCTTCCTCCTAATGGGAGTGCCGATTTTGAAGTGAACAGTAGAGCAGGGAATACGACCAGCGCCAATATCAAGTACTCCGGAACGGCAGCGAATGGGGCGGCGGTCACGGTTTCATTTACCTTAAAGAACTTCGGAGGAGTACTAACTGGAGTTGACTCTCTCACGACGACGGGGCCAGTAAATGCTAGTGCAGTAACGACTAGCGGCAATGACGAGATTACGATCACCGACAAGTAGCTGGCTGATCATGGCATACGTTGGATAACCTGACCAGAGAATCAGCATCGGCGGTTCATAAAAGCACAGATTAAATCTGGATGTCGGCAGGTTAATATCGCCGCATTCAACCGCTGCAAAATCAGCAGGAAGCGAGGCCTTTTGCCCTTGTTTCCTGCTTTTAATTTCTTCCGCGCATTTTTAAACGAACAAGCCTGCAACCTGCCCGTGCAAGTCTGCTATACTGGAATAGCCTGTCTCCCGAGCGTCTCTGCTCGAACCGGAGCGGCGATGATTATTTAGACAGGGCGGGTGCCGAGTTGATTTATTTCCAGCAGGCCTATTCCATTTTTTATGTTCTTAATATCGTACTGGCCATTGCGGTCATTTTCTTGGAGCGGCGCAACATCGCCTCGACCTGGGCCTGGTTGATGGTACTTTACTTTCTTCCCGGCGTCGGCTTTGTGCTGTACCTGCTGCTCGGCCAGAATCTGAGCCGGCGCAAAATTTTCAAATTCAAGATGAGCCAGCTCAAAAATGCTCGCCAACGGCTGAAGACGCAGCAACGCATCGTTGAGAAGGGGCTGTATTCCTTTAATGATCCGCTGATGACCTATTATCAGGATATGGTCTACATGAACCTTGTATCCAGCGATGCACTGTTCACGCAGGACAACGAGGTCGAGGTGTTCACGGACGGCGAGAGCAAATTTGATTCTCTGATTAGGGATATGGAAGAGGCTACGCATCATATCCATCTCATGTATTACATCATCCGTGCGGACAAGCTGGGCAAACGAGTCTTGCAAACGCTCATCCGCAAAGCAGAAGAGGGCATCGAGGTGCGCCTGATTTACGATGATATCGGGAGTATTCGGTTGAACAAGAAATATTTGCGCAAGCTGCTCAAATCAGGCGGTCAGGTCGGGGCTTTTTTCCCATCCAAAATCTTCTTCATTAATCCTCGCCTCAACTACCGCAATCATCGAAAAATCGTCGTTATTGACGGGAAGATTGGGTATGTCGGGGGCTTCAATATTGGTGATGAGTATGTCGGCAAGGTGAAGCGCTTCGGCTTTTGGCGGGACACGCATCTGCGCATTCAGGGAGGAGCCGTCGCGCAGTTGCAAGGACGCTTTCTGCTTGATTGGAGCTTAGCCTCCACACAGCCATTCCTGACCGATCCTCTGTATTATCCAGCTTCCGAGTCGGGCGGCAGCGTTGGCATGCAGATTATTTCCAGCGGACCAGATTCGGAGTGGCAGCATATCAAAAACGGATACATCAAGATGATCAATTCCGCCAAAATGTCGGTCATGCTGCAGACACCGTATTTCGTGCCGGACGACAGCCTGCTGAATGCGCTCAAGATGGCGGCGCTATCGGGTGTTGATGTAAAGGTGATGCTGCCGAGCAAGCCCGATCATTTCTTCGTTTATTGGGCGTCCCATTCTTATTTTGGAGAGCTTTTGAGCGCAGGCGTGAAGTGTTACCTGTACGAAAATGGCTTCCTCCATGCCAAAACACTCGTCGTAGACGGGAACATCGCCTCTGTTGGTACAGCCAACATCGATATTCGCAGCTTCAAATTAAACTTTGAAGTTAACGCGTTCATCTATGATTCTGGAACCGCGATGCGGTTGCAGCGCATTTTCCAAGATGATCTGCTGCACTGTAGGGAGCTGTCGCTGGAGGACTACGACTCTCGCTCTATCTGGAACAAATTCAAGGAGTCCGTGAGCCGGCTTCTCTCTCCGATTCTTTGATGCTGCTCTAAATCCAATAAGGGAAGTTGGTTTCTTAGATGAAGGAAATCCCCATTCCATATGTCCGCAGCAATCAGGTCGGTATCGTAGTTTTTGTTCTGCTCACTTTTGCCTTGCAATGGCCTTGGCTTATCGCTCCGCTGTGGTTGATCCAAGTGGCAGGGCTAATGTTCGGGCCCAAAGCGAATTTGTTTATTATCGTCGCTAAGCCGTTGCTCACTAAATACATGGCAGGAGCACAAACCGAAGCAGCGGAGCTGCAACGCTTCAATAATTCACTCGCTGCAGGTTTTCTCACCATTTCGCTCATTCTCTTTGCGCTCGGTTGGTCTGTCGCCGCCTATATTTTTCTGGGCATGATGTTCGCAGCCGCTCTCGTTGCCATTCTTGGTTACTGCATCGGCTGCACCATCTATTTTCAATTCAAACAGTTTCGTGCTCGACGGTTAACTCGGGGATAGTCAAGCGAATCGCATAAAGGATATTGCTGGAAGAGGATCATTATTCGATTGCATCGTCCCTTTTCGGGGTAAAAGCATTACAGAACCGCACACAAGCCTTGAGAAGGGCTGCACAGAAGGGCCGAACTTTTCAGCCCTCTGCGTTGCGGAATGCGAACCGATATGGAGGCGTTTATTATGGCAGTACGTTACGTAGGAATTTTCGAAAATGACAGACAGGCCATGCGCGCGCTTGAGGAGCTGCAGGACGCAGGTTACTCCAGGGACGAGTTGTCCGTATTGACTCGTGACCGCGAGCACTACGAAGGCGTGCTGGACGAGTCCGGCACGATGGCGCCGGAGGGTATTGCTGCCGGCGTGACGACAGGCGGCCTGGCGGGAGGAACGGTAGGGCTGCTGGCGGGCTTGGGTGCTTTGGCGATCCCAGGCGTAGGTCCGCTGCTCGCTGCGGGACCAATCCTGGCGGCACTCGGCGGTGCTGCCGTAGGTGCCAGCGCTCTGGGCATCGTCGGCGGTCTTGTCGGCATGGGATTTGCCGAAAGCGATGCTGAACGCTTTGAGAAGGAAGTGCAGGAGGGACGCATTCTGGTGTTTGCCGAGACGGCTCCCGAGGATGCTCGCGATGTGAAAGCCATCATGAACCAAGCAGGTGCAGTGCGCACCGAACGTATCGATGACAGTGTTCCGCGCTCCGTCCAGGATGCCACGATCCTCTAAGCGGCTAGGACTGCGCTGCATGGTTATTTCCCTTATGCAGTAGGCTCGGCTTTTTTAGCTGTCACCTCGCACTGCAAGCCTTGTGGCCTTAGTTGTAATTTTCGTTACGAGTACTAGCTCTACGACCACAGTGGTCATTTGGAACAGCAAGCCCCGCCATCTTAGCCGTTTTTCGGCAGGTGGCGGGGCTTTTTTGGCTTATTCCCGGATGATGCACTTGATCTTAGGTTTGGAAATTTGCCTCATTCCCATTGTAATCGACGGAGGCCTTCAAAATTTCCGTGAAGAAGGCCAGCGGCACTGTCAGGCGGCCTTGTTTGTCCAAGACAGGAGCGGCTCCAAGGCTGACGGGAGCGGACTTGTTGTAGCTGTAGCTGTCATTGCCTTTCGTGAGGGATGTCCAGGCATCGTCCTTTTTGATCTCAAGCGTGCTTGATGCCGCATTCCATACGGTGCTATAACCAAGTGCTTCTGCGGTCAGGCGGACGGGAATCATGGCCACTCCTTCTGTGCTCTGTTCGATGTTTACTCCGTCCAGCAGCTTTCCGTTCACCTTCACGGAGAAGGAGGAGGTGTTGCTTTTATCACCTTTAGGAAGCGGAAATTCGAATTCTGGAATTACATTTAAGGAACGTGAGATATCATAGGGCTGGAAAAGAACGCGTACCTTACTGCCAGCGATATAAAAAGGCTGATCCTCTTTGACGCCTGTAAAGGTGTCCTGGAAATAACGGTCAGGGTCCGCCTTGATTTGTCGCTGGATCTCTTTGTTTATCGTGGAGATGTATTCGTCACCAAAGAGGGTTTTCAGCGTGATGCGGGAAGCTTTCGCCCCGTTGCCGATCGTGTAGGTTTCTATGGTGGATATGCCGGTATTACCGCCGGTGTAAGAATAAGTGTTCAACTTCAGGGAAATGAAGCCGCCCTCGGTGAGCGAGCTGCCGAAATTGGCTGAGAACTGCAGCTTAAGTTGATGTTTTAGAAAAGGGTCTCCGTCCTTTTTGGATTGAGCGAAGACTTTTTCCGCCTGTTTGCGCACGTATTCCAGGCTTTTGATCGCATCGCTCTCAAAGGTCTTATTGAGCTGTTTCTGGTAGTTCGCATCCTTCATCCCACTGATGACAGGAATATTCAAGACGGCCTTTAAAGACTCCGTGGAGTGGGTGACCGTCTTGGTAGACACCTTCAGTTGAGCACTATTGCTAGCAGCAGCGACAGCAGTTCCGCCTGATTTTTGTGCGGCTGCCGATACGGACTGCGACTGCGCGGGCAGGATGGCGGTGCTGATAAGAGCGGCTCCAATCAAGCTTAATAGCAGCTTCCGATGCGGAGAGCCATGGGTTATGGTTGGCTGCGGATTTGAATTGTTCATGATAATTACCTCCTTGTAATAGGAAACATTTAACTACTATCTTAGACTCGCTTTAGGAGCAGAAGGTTACACATAAATTACTTTTTGTCGAAATAAGGCAATTTGAGCAGAAGTTCGTTTCCAATTTTTTAGGAAGGGTAATACTATTTTGTGTGTTAAGAGACCATCATGCAAAGGAGAGGATCAACATGGCAAAAGTTGCATTTTTGCTCGGATCGCAATTTGAGGACAGCGAGATGCAGGCTCCATATGAAGCAATCCGCGCGGAAGGTCACGAGACGGTGATTATCGGCCTTAAGGCCGGCGAGAAGCTTCAGGGTAAGCAGCAAAAGGTGGAGTATACCGCAGAGCTGGGCATTAAGGATGCCAAGCCGGACGAGTATGATGCGGTAGTTATTCCAGGCGGCTCCTCGCCGGAGGCACTGCGCAATGATTCCAGTATTCATTCTTTCGTGCAGAGACTTGACGAGGAGGGTAAAACGATCGCTGCCATCTGCCACGGACCGCAGATCTTAATCAGTGCTGGGCTGGCCAAGGGCCGCACGTTGACTTGTTATGCGGCGCTCAGAGATGATCTGGCCAATGCCGGAGCGAACTATGTGGACCAAGAGGTAGTCGTGGATAAAAATTTTGTCACCTCCCGCATGCCGCAGGACGAGCCCGCCTTCATCCGCGAAACACTGAAGGGGATTCAATCGCGCTCCGCGCAATCTGCGCGCTGAGCAGCCCTATCTCTGAATGGAACACCGAACCCGCCTCCTAGGCATGGTTCGGTGTTTTTTCCATTTACTTGGAGAATAGATTTGCACTGGAGATTTATTTCCGATACGATGATGGGAGATGTACAAAAGCCCCAAGTGTAGAATGGTTTCGACGCTTGGATGTACCTATTCTCCAAAGGAGTGCCGATGTTCTATGAACCTCTCCATTCAAATTTCGCCGTTCTGGTCCTTGCTAATCCCGCTGCTAGGAGGGCTCGCGATTATCATGGTCCGTGTTCGCTCCACTCGGAAGCCGGCAACCATGCGCAAAATACTTATTCCACCGCTCGGAATGGCTACGGGCTTCCTTATGTTCGTCGTGCCAGAAACACATATTCCGCTCAGTTGGGCACTAGGAGCTTTTGCAACCGGTGCACTGCTGTTTTCTATCCCGCTAATTCTGACCTCTAAGATGGAGTTTGTAGGCGAGGATGTTTATTTACGGCGCTCCAAGGCGTTTTTCTTCCTGATTCTGATCCTGCTGGCAATCCGGCTTGTGCTGCATGATGTGGTGGAGCAGTATGTCTCCGTTCTGCAAACCGCTTCGATATTTTTCTTGCTGGCTTTCGGCATGCTCGTTCCGTGGCGACTTGCCATGGCGTACAAGTTCCGTAAGCTCCATCAGGAGCGTTCCGGTGCGGCTTTGTAAACTGGAACTAATGCCTACATAACCAAAAAGATGCCTTCGGTTCATCATTCTGAACCGAAGGCATCTTTTTGGTTATTCCGGGATCGTGCGCAAGGTCGCTTCCCATTCTTTACTGACCTCGGGCGTAATCCGCTCCACTTCAAAGCCGAGGTCCTCCAGCATCTCATGATCCTTTTTCCACTCTTGCCCCGAGGTGGTCAAATAATCGCCCAAAAAGATGGAGTTCGCAGCATATAAAGCAAGTGGCTGCAACGAGCGCAGCGTTAGCTCCCGGCCTCCGGCCACACGAATTTCCTTGTCTGGGCAAACAAAACGGAGCAAAGCGAGCATACGCAGTCCATCCATCGGACGGAGGGGTGAGAGCTCAGCCATTGGGGTGCCGGGAATCGGATGCAGGAAGTTCACCGGAATGGAATCTGCATCCAGCTCTTTAAGTGCATAAGACATGTCGATCCGATCCTCCAGTGACTCACCCATTCCGATGATGACTCCAGAGCAGGGTGACATGCCAGCTTGTTTAACCCTGTTCAGAGTATTTAATCGTTCCTCGTAGGAATGAGTAGTTACGACCTGGTCATGATAGGCAGAGCTCGTGTTCAAGTTGTGGTTGTAACGTTTGACTCCAGCGTCCTGCAGCTGGCTTGCCTGATCGGCAGTGAGCTGGCCAAGGCAGGCACATACTTTGAGTGGCAGTTCAGTCGTAATCTCACGGACAATGTCTGCAATGCGCGTCGTTTCGCTGCGGCTCGGTCCGCGACCGGACGCTACAATACAGAAGGTGCCTGCGCCGCGCGCATACGCTTCTCGTGCTCCGGCAAGCAGCGTCTCACGGTCGAGCAGTGCGTATTTTGGAATCGGGGCGTTGGAAACAATAGATTGAGAGCAGTAGCCGCAATCCTCTGGGCAGAGCCCACTTTTGGCATTCAGAAGCATATTCAGCTTCACCTTGCGGCCAAAATAATGGCGGCGAATGCGGAAAGCTGCTTGCAGCAGCGGCAGCAATTGCAGCTCATCGGCGTCCAGAATCTCTCTTGCTTCCTTTCGAGTAAGCAATGTTCCGGATAAGACCCCATCAGCTAATTGATCCCAATTTGGAGGTCCAGTAACATCTTTGAAAACATTTGTCATAAAAATCGCTCTTTTCTTGGTTATTAGTAAACCTAATTTATATATAATTTAGTTAACATATATCAGAGTTAGTTTATCAGGCATTTCCATGGCCTGTAAAGTGTCGCCTGGAAATGGAGAGCGACTTCATTTGTCCATTGAAGAAATAGGAGGATTTGACTTCGAGAAAGGGGAGTGTTAAGCTAAATATCGAGCATTAAATTGTATGCAATTTACTTGAGGGAGGCGCTGCTCATGAGTTCATCCGATTCCCATTCTAAGTCGCGCCTGCAGGCTTCGACTGCTCCAGCCAGTGCGGCTGAGCAGGGAGCGGATGCCTCCTTTCGGCTGGATCAGCAACTTTGCTTCGCCCTCTATGCTTGTTCTAAGGAGGTAACCCGATTATATCGCCCGATGCTGCAGGAGCTTGGCCTCACTTATACGCAGTATGTGACGCTGCTTTCGTTGTGGGAGGAGGACGGGGTTGCGGTTAAATGCTTGGGGAAACGTCTCTATTTGGATTCCGGCACACTAACCCCTTTGCTCAAGAAGCTGGAGGCATCAGGCTTTGTCAACCGGGTTCGTGACAGCGTGGATGAGCGGGTACTGAGGGTGTTCCTGACTGAGAAGGGAGCCGGACTGCGTGAGAAAGCATCAAGCATTCCGGAGCGCCTCTGCGAGGTATCGTCGGGTATGAAGCTAGAGGAGCTTGAAGAGCTTAGGATTAAGGTTCAACAGCTCAACGAACTTATTCAACACCATTATGAGGAGGAATCAGAAGATGGCTGTCATTAATGATTACAAGTTGGAAACGATTAAGGGAGAAGCTGCTGGACTGTCCGAATACAAGGGCAAGGTGCTGCTCATCGTCAATACCGCGAGCAAGTGTGGGCTGACACCTCAATATGAAGGACTGCAGGCGTTGTATGATCAATACAAAGAGCAAGGTCTGGAGATTCTCGGTTTTCCGAGCAATCAGTTTGCTGGCCAAGAGCCGGGTACAAGCTCGGATATTGAAGGATTCTGCCAATTGAACTATGGAGTTAGTTTCCCATTGTTCGCCAAAACAGACGTCAACGGCGAAAACGCACATCCGTTGTTCAACCAGTTGACAGCAGCAGCGCCGTTCCAAGGCTTTGATTCCTCGGCCAGCGGCCAGCGTTTTGCAGGCATGTTCACTCCAGAACAATTGCAAAGCAACGATGTAAAATGGAACTTCACCAAATTCCTCGTTGGTCGCGATGGTGAAATCGTCGCCCGCTTCGAGCCTAATGTACTGCCGCAAGACATTGCGGGAGAGATTGAGAAGCAGCTGTAAGGAATAGATGCATGGAAGAGATGTACAGAATAGAAGTACGGAAGAGATGTGCAGAATAGAAGTACGGAAGAGATGTGCAGAATAGAAGTACGGAAGAGATGTAGGGAAGAGAAGTACAGAAGAGATGTAGGGAAATGTTGCAAGAAAGCTTTAGGGAACAAAGTACAGGGTCATGTATAGGACTAGCTCCAAGAGCTAGCTCTAAGTAGAGCCTGCCCGTCACGTCCCCTGCTTCTATAGAAATTCACTCCGCCACCAAGTGGCGTTAGCCCCCTTATATTAGGGGGCTATTTTGTGTACAATAGTAGGATACAATTTATAGAGAGGTTGGGTGGTCGCATGGATACGAAGAATCCTCCGGTTTCTAATTTCATTCGCGCAATTATTGTTGACGACGTGGAGAGCGGCCGCACGCAGCAAGTCGCTACGCGATTTCCGCCAGAGCCGAACGGCTATTTGCATATTGGTCATGCCAAATCCATCTGCCTGAACTTCGAGGTTGCCGATGAATTCCGCGGACGCACGAATCTGCGTTTTGACGATACGAACCCGGTCAAAGAAGATACGGAGTATGTCGATTCCATTCAGGAGGATGTTCGCTGGCTCGGCTTCCAGTGGGAGGAGCTTCGCTTCGCTTCGGATTACTTTGAGGAGTTCTATGAGCGTGCGCTTTTGCTTATTCGCAAAGGCCTTGCCTACGTCGATGATTCAACGCCGGAAGAGATGAGAGAACTGCGTGGAACGCTGACGCAACGCGGCACCAACAGTCCTTATCGCGACCGTAGCGTTGAAGAGAATTTGGACTTGTTCACACGTATGCGTGCTGGCGAGTTCCCGAATGGAGCGCGGGTGCTGCGCGCCAAGATCGATATGAGCTCGCCCAATATTACGCTGCGCGACCCGGTGCTGTATCGAATTTCGCATGCGCATCATCATCGTACCGGTGATGCTTGGTGCATTTATCCGATGTATGATTTCGCTCATCCGCTAAGCGATGCGATCGAGGGCATTACCCATTCAATCTGTACGCTGGAATTCGAAGATCATCGTCCTCTCTATGACTGGACCATTGAGCATT
Source organism: Paenibacillaceae bacterium GAS479 (assembly GCA_900105225.1). NCBI lineage: Bacteria > Bacillati > Bacillota > Bacilli > Caryophanales > Paenibacillaceae > Paenibacillaceae bacterium GAS479. The sequence continues at coordinate 2,887,412 of LT629764.1, forward strand.
GCGAAATGGAGGCGCGTCCGCGTCAATACGAATTCGGCCGGCTCAATTTGACCAATACAGTCATGAGCAAGCGCAAGCTCAAGCAGCTTGTCGACGAAGGCGTCGTAGACGGCTGGGACGATCCCCGCATGCCAACGATCAGCGGACTGCGTCGCAAAGGCTTCACGCCAGAAGCAATCGTCACCTTTTGCCGCGAGATCGGTGTTGCCAGGGCATGTAGCGTCGTTGACGAACAAATGCTGGAGCATTTTATCCGCGAGGATCTGAAGTTGAAGGCGCCGCGCACAATGGCTGTTGTCCGGCCGCTCAAGGTTGTCATCACTAACTATCCGGAAGGACAAGTGGAGTGGCTGGAGGCCGAGAACAACAACGAGAATGAAGCGATGGGTACGCGCCAAATTCCATTCTCCCGTGAGATTTATATCGAGCAGGATGACTTCATGGAGAACCCACCGGCTAAGTATTTCCGTCTGTTCCCAGGCAATGAAGTCCGTCTCAAGCATGCTTACTTCATTAAATGTGAAGAAGTCATCAAAAACGAGTCGGGTGAGGTTGTCGAGCTTCGCTGCACCTATGATGTGGAGACGAAGAGCGGAAGTGGCTTTACCGGACGTAAAGTCAAAGGAACCCTTCATTGGGTGGAGGCCTCTCATGCCGTTCCAGCGGAATTCCGCCACTTTGAACCGCTTATTGCAAGTGAGGCCGAAGGGGATGACAAGTCATTCCTGGAATGCATCAATCCGAATTCGCTGCAAGTACTGGACGGATTTGTCGAGCCGGAGATGAAAAATGCCGCAGCAAGCGACAAGTTCCAGTTCTTCCGTCACGGCTACTATAGCGTAGATCCGAAGTTTACTAACTCCGATCGGCCGGTATTCAACCGGGTTGTGTCGCTGAAAAGCTCTTTCGATCCCTCTAAGGCTTGAGGATTGAACGGCACGTAGTTAATCTGTGAGTTAAAAAGCTATCTGGATCGCAGTTTAAGCTTGTAAGTTGGACGCTAGAAATCAAAAGGACCTGTTCTCCGCATTATGGGAGAACAGGTCCTTTTGTATGTATTAAATGATAGCTCCACACGTGACGAATTTACCCTGAATTAGGGGCAGGGAGATGAAATAGTCTACCACAGCGAGTGGAAGTAAGATTGGTTCGCGGAGAAGCTCTGCTGTTAGGGCCCCAATTTCATCTTAAGTAATGAAAGAGATGTGGTAGAAGTATACTTGTATACGAAGAGGAAGAGGAAGGCCACAGTGTAGCTACAATGCAGCTACAGTGCATTCAGCTCATCTACAATTATTCCTTCAATAAAACAGAAAAGCGACCCCGGAGGGCCGCTTTACACTGGTATAAGAAGAATTAGTTCGAGAGACCAGCGTTAGGCAGGTAACGTGCGATCAGCGTTGCCGCTTCAGCACGGTTAGCGAAGGCGTTGCCAGCGATTTGAGTCTTGGATTGACCAAGAACCAGACCAGCTTTGACAGCAGCCGCTACTTCAGCTTTTGCCCATCCGAGGTTAGCAGTGTCCTTGAATCCAGCCAGGGCTGCAGTTGCTTCCGCATCTGTCAGTTTAACGGATTTTCCGGCATACTCCGACGCGCGAACGACGATAGCAGCTACCTCTTTACGCGTGATTGGCGCGTTCGGGTTGAAGTTTCCTTTGTCATCACCAAGTACCAGACCGATCTCAGCAGCAGCAGCTACTGTACCAGCATACCATTTGGAAGAGACAACGTCATTGAACTTGTAGGTCGACGACGTTACAGGTTGAACTCCGAGCGAACGGATAACCAGCGCTGCGAATTCTGCACGGTTGATGCTGCGCTTTGGCTCGAACAAGTTCTTGCCAGTGCCTTCAACGATCAATTTCTCGGACAGGTTCGCAATGTGATCTTTGGCCCAGAATGGCAGCACATCGTTGAAACGTGCTGTTTTACCTTGGATCACAGTGTAGATGGATGCACCGTCACGTTTCAGTGTAGCAATCGTTTTGTTGTTTTCCGTTGCGAATGTGCTAGGCACGAAGCTCAGCTCTTTCGCAGTCGGGTTGAACATAACGCCTGCTGCATTTTTCGTGGCAGCGGAAGTCAGAGGAATCGTACGGGATACGAGTTGTCCGAACTTCTCAATCGCGATCTCTTTGCCACCGCCTACAGCTACGACACGGAAGTCGTAAGCATCAGCAAGTTGGCTAGCGCCGATGGCGCTGATAGCATCAGATACTGCTTTCGCAGCATCACCCGTCAGCTTTTTCATTTCTACACGGATAACCAGATCCTTGAGCTCAACCCCGAGGGATTTAGCCAGTTCAGCCAGTTTCAGTGCGGAAAGTGGAAGCGTGATGGATACGCCTGCATCGTTGTAGATGGTCAGCGTTTTGCCATTCAGCAGCGCGTCAGCAGGCAGATAAACCGTGTCCGTAGTCGTTTTGATACGGGCGTTTTCATTTGCCTTCAGAGCTGTGATCAACAGGTCGCGGTTAACTTTGCCGTCTGCACCAACGATCTCACCGGTAGTTGGAGGATAGTAACCTCCAGGCCCACCAGGACCAGTAGTGTAGCTGTTATCAACTCGTTTGTATACAACACCATTCACAGCACTCTTGTCAGAGTATTGCAGGGTGTAGTAAGCCGAGTTAGTAACCGTGGAATCAATGTTGTAGATGTATTGACCGTCGGTGTATGTACTGTACGTTGCATAAACCGTGGTAGGTTCAGTTGCGCCTTCGCCGTATACTTGGATCGAAATACGGTTTTGACCATCTACATATACATCGCCGTTCACGTAAGTGTCACGATCAACGTATACAGTACCCGTTACTCTGCTGTCCTTAGAGGAAAGCTTATCAAATCCAGAGGCTGCAAAAGCCAGGATTGGAGAAAGTGCGGATACAACCATCATGAACACGAGCAAAGCCGCAGTCTTTTTGGTTACAAGCTTTTTCATATTTTCATTTCACCTCCTTTCAAGTGAATAAATGTAAATTTCAAGACAGTAATTTAGTACTAAAATTCTATTAACCTCTGCAAATAAATTAATTGTTTTCCCGGAAATATTGACGACAAGTGCTATTATACTCAAAATTCCCGGGAAAAGGAAGGGTTATGTTGAAAATTGTAAATTTATCCGGTATTCAATAGAAAACTGTCGATCAGTGTTTAAATTAAGACGCTACTAACTTTTTAAACAGGGCTTCTTCGTTTGAATCAGCTTGGAACAGTTTTTCTTTAAGGTCAGGATCAGACTGGCCTAGCTTCTCGATTGATGCAAGATAGTAACGAATTGCCGATCGTGAAGTTGCTGCTTCATCAATAGCTGGTTCCGACTGGTCTCTCGGTACTAGAGCATCACTCAAAGAAGGTTTCAGCATCTCTGCTGCTTCTGCATAGCGTCCTGAATGATAGTCAATCTGAGCCATTGCTTGGCGAACCGTTGTCGAAACGTTGAAACGACGTCCTTGAAGCTGCTCTTTAGGAAGCTCCTTAAGCTTGTCCATACGGTTAAGGATATCCTGATAGATTTCAGCAGCTCGGTTCCATCTTCCTTCGAAATCTCCGCTCCCGGCATTTTTCTCGTTCAAACCGAGATCAGCAAGCTGCTTGATACGCATTTCATAGAGGGTAATATCCCAAGGGAAATTGATCTGTGCATCCTCTAATGCTGCAATTGCTTCTGGAAGATTGCCGGCAAGAAGTTGGTTATTATTCACAGCCTGTACTATTTGACGCTCGTATGGCTCTTTAAGTTGCGCTTCTTGAAGAATTTTTTTTGCTTGCTCCAAATACTCGGCATTTTGTGTCTGTCCATAGACCTGGCTGAGCCAGTCCGCTTTGACCAAATAGTATTGTGTATTGGACGGGGAGAGTGAAATCGCCTTATCCAATACAGGGAAGATTTGATCAATGGAGGCTTGCTGTTGAGCCATCGCTCTTGCCTTATCAAATTGAATATAGGAAGCATAGAAACGATAAGCGAATACACCGGTAATAATGATAACAACAGACAAAACGGCTGGATAGATACGTTTCAAGTTAGGGTTTTTCAAAGTAAGTTTAGGTAAAGACAGTTCCTTATCATAAACTCCGATCATGCTACCGAGAGAGAAGAAAACGATGGCGGCAATGGATATATAGCTCATGTCGAAGTCGAAGAAACTGTGAAGAAGAATCGAAATGGAGAAGATAAAGTAGATTAGCTGGCTACCCCTCTTTTTGGGATGGCGAATCCAAGTGCGTACAAACAACCAGTAGACCAGTGCAAAAAATCCAATCTGAAGCAGAAGGCCAATCCAACCTGTTTCTACGAGAACTTGGAAGATATAACTATGAGTTTGATTACTCGTATAAGGATTGGTCTGGTATTTCTGATAGAGAGCTTGCCAGCCTCCGCCGCCAGTTCCGAAGAGCGGATAATCAGCTACAAGCGTGACGGCATTCTCGTAAAAGGTTCCGCGTTCTAGCACACTATGCTGTTTGAAGCTGATATTTTCAAGGCGATCAGCAAGGTTGGATGGCAGCCAGCCGCGAACGGTTGCGCTGGAAAGAACAACTGCAGCACCGATAACGGCAAGCAAGATCATTGATACTGGTGCTGCAAGGTAGGAGATTTTGCGCTCCGAGAAGCGTTCCAGCTTGGCTTCCAACCAAGGTTCAACCCAGCGATTCAAAGCTAGAATAAGAAGCAGAGCAACAAGAGAGGCTCCGAGTAAGGCTCCCCAGCCGGCTAGAGCTTCTGAACTAAACAGAGGCATGAGTTTTTCTGGCGGAATTTGCGATCCTCTTTCATTGAAACGGAGAACCTGCTTCGCGATGGAGATAGACTTCGACTCAATGATGCCGAGTACGGCAAATGAAATGATTACAGTAACGAACAGATGCAGCACATACATTAATTGCTTGCTTACCTTAAGAAACGGCATCGTTAAGAGGACTGCAAGAGGAATCACAACTAGCGCTGCCCGAGAATAGGTAAGCATGAATGAAACGAATAGAGGCACAAGCATGAACGCATGGATACTGATCCAGAGGCGTTTTTTGGTATGTGTTGTGTAATAGGCTGCGGCCAGCAGAACAGCGATCAATAGGGCGGCATACGTATTGGGATACTGGAAGACAGAGGTCATCCGGTATGTATCAAGCTGGAACCAAAGGGCATCTGGATACCAATATTGACCAAATAGATTGATGACGCCAAACCATACCAACACATAGCTAGTTAGGAGGAGAATAGTTTCGAGTGCAACTCTCGTATAACGAGTGTCGTTATAATAGAGACCGAAGACGAAAAAGGCAGCCAGCAGGCAGCTGACCATCGTCATAATATTCGCGGTATTATTCGACGCGGCACCGATTGAAGAGATAGCGTAGCTGATGGGGAGCAGCCAGACTGCAATAGAGAGGATAGCTTTCCAACTGTTTGTGTTCCATACCTTGAACAGATGGGCTGCCATGATTAGAACAAAAACGAGGGAGTAGATAGAGGCTCCGATCAGCTTTTTCTCGAAGCCGAAGTCGTATCCGTTGAATAAGCCGGCCTTGAAGGTGTAAATTAGGAAGAATATGGAGGCCATGAGAATAGCTGCCCATTTTAAAAGCGAAACGTCAGATTCTTCCTTTTTGATGTACTTAGGTGGTGAAGGTTGTCGATTCATGGTAAACTCCTTTATTGAGGGTTATTTATATTCTATTCCGTTTCGCGTTTGATTACAAAATCAATCTTTATGGTTGCCTCATCTATCTTCATTAGTAATTTACTAATTAAATCTTCTGTCTTGGATGAAAACTGTCGGTTAATCCAATATTGATCCAGAATAAATGGGATTCATTATTTACTTAAATAAATGGGGTAAGATAACTTAATTTAAAGGATGTGTAGTTATGGCAAGTCACAGGCTGTTACTATTGAAACAACTATCAAAACGTGATATAGAAAGCAGATACAAAGGGTCACAATTAGGGATGATCTGGTCTTTTGTGGTTCCTCTATTAATGTTAGTAGTATATACGTTTGTATTTAGTGTTGTTTTTGAAGCGAGATGGAAAACTGATTCGGGCAACAAACTAGAATTCGCTTTAATTATTTTCTCCGGTATGACTGTGTTTAATTTTTTTTCGGAGGTTATTAGTCGTTCGACTTCAATTATTGCTTCTAATACAAACTATGTAAAGAAAGTGATTTTCCCTTTAGAGGTTTTACCAGTAACAGTGATCTTATCTGCTCTCTTTCAAGCTTTAATTAGCTTTTTTATCTTATCAATAGGCATTCTTATTATTGATGGGTCTCTAAACTGGACTATGGCTTATCTTCCAATAGTTATGTTGCCTGTTATTTTCACAGCCACGGGTTTAAGTTGGTTTCTTGCTTCTTTGGGTACATATATTCGGGATGTCAATTACGCCATAAATATATTTATTAGTGCGTTAATGTTTCTAAGTCCAATCTTCTATCCAATATCTTCAGTGCCGGATGATCTCAAGTTCATTTTCCATCTCAATCCTCTTAGTTATACAGTTGAAGATATTCGGAATATTATGTTGTGGGGAAAACAGCCTAATTTCGAGTGGTTAATAATTGGTTCTACTATAGGATTGCTTACTTTGATGTTAGGATATTTTTGGTTTAATAAGACGAAAAGGGGCTTTGCAGATGTCCTATGACCCGATAGTTTTAAAAGACATTAGCAAACAATATAAAATCTATGAGAACCCACGAGATAGATTGAAACAATTCCTTTTTAAAAGTAAGCGATATTATAAGGAATTTTGGGCGTTAAGAAACGTCAGTTTTGAAGTTGGTAAAGGCCAGACTGTTGGAATCATTGGTAAGAATGGATCTGGGAAAAGTACGTTGCTTCAAGTCATTACTCAGACCCTTCAACCGACAACAGGTGACCTACAAGTAAATGGAAGAGTAGCGGCGCTACTTGAACTTGGAAGTGGATTTAATCCAGAATTCACTGGAAGAGAGAATGTTTATTTAAATGGCGCTATTATGGGGCTTTCTCAAAAAGAGGTCGAGGAGAGATTTTCTTCGATCGAAGATTTCGCAGAAATTGGTGAGTTTATTGATCAGCCTGTTAAGACCTATTCTTCAGGAATGTTTGTGCGGCTGGCCTTTGCTTGTGCGGTCAATGTCGATCCTGAAATTCTCATCGTAGACGAGGCTTTGTCTGTTGGAGATATGCAGTTCCAATTAAAATGTATGGATAAGATGAAACAATTTAAAAAAGAAGGAAAGACCATCTTATTTGTTAGTCATGATACATATTCTATAAAGAACTTTTGCGATGAAGTTATATGGATGAAAAATGGACAGGTCTATATGCGAGGAGGAGTTCAACGCGTTACGGATTTATATGAGGATTACATGAAGGCAGTAAACGTTCGAGAGGAGCTTGTTGAAGAAAATACTCGATTAGAGTATTTAAAAGTTAATAAGGTCACGATTGCAGATGGAGCTGGAAATAATACGAACACCGTAACTGTGAGTCAAGATATGACGGTTAGTGTAGAATATGAGATTAAAAAGAGCATAGATGGTATTGTAGGTGGGGTGGCCATTATCGACAATTTAGGTACTTATGTTTGTGGCCTTAATACAAAACTTGATCGTTTCTCATTGCCATCAAATATGGGAAAACATGTATTGAACTGCCATTATGAACAATTGCCTCTTCTACCTGGAACATATTTTTTGGATATCGGTTTTTTTGAGAGTTCTGGGCTTGTAAGGCTCGATTATAGAACTAAGGTTGCTTCTTTTACCGTCAGTTCCAAGGATTATTTGGCTGAGGGAGTCGCTTACTTACCACATACGTGGTCGAATTCTGTGTCTAAACCAGAAGGAGGAGAAGTGAATGAAGTATGACGTAACGGTTGATCTGGCGAAAAAGTCATCTCATTCTATTATTCTTTCTCAAGTGAGTCGGGGGAAAAAAGTGCTGGAATTCGGACCGGCCTCCGGTTATATGACGAAGTATATGAAAGAAAGATTAAATTGCAGGATTACAGCGGTTGAACTTGATCCCTTAGCGGCAAGGTTAGCTGAAAAGTATTCTGATAAAATGATCGTAGCAAATATCGATAATGAAGAAGAATGGCTATTAGAAGTCTCTAAAGAAACCTATGATTTTATTTTGTTTGCTGATGTTCTAGAACATCTTCGTAATCCGTTCGAAGTTCTGAGAAAAGTAGCTGAGATACTGGAACCCAATGGCTCAATTATATTTTCTGTCCCTAATGTATCCCACAATTCTATTATTATGGATTTAATGATGGGTAAATTTGATTATAGAAGCGAGGGTTTATTGGATTCCACGCATATTCACTTTTTTACTCGTAAGACCATTCTTGGAATGCTTGAATACACAGATTTAAAAGTGCTGGATTGGAACGTGACGCAAAGACGCCCTGAGACAACAGAGTTCAAGCAAGATTACCGGAACTTCCCTAGGGATGTGGGGAAATTCTTGGAAGATAGAGAAGACGGTCATATATATCAGCATATTGTTACTGTCCAAAAAGGCGGTTTTTTAAATTCTAGTCCGGATGCTCTGAGGCGTCTGCCAGAAAATTACTTGGATAGCCCTTACTTCCAAGTTTACTGGGGTAATGAAGGTTTTTTTGATGAATTGAAATCGACACGAGTACCAATTGATTTAAATCGAAGCCAATTGATCTCGTATTCCGTAGTTTTGCCGGGAAATATTCAGGGGAAATTGCGCCTAGATCTGGCCAACGTTCCTGTTTTAGGCGAGATTGAAAGGATTCAAGTTGAATCACGTGACAGTGAAAAGAGATATTACTGTTGGGATGCGGCAGCCTATCAGAAGTCGGACTTTAAATGTGAGAATCTGATTTTAGAGCCGTTCCAAGGTAAGCTTTACTTTGTCTCGGCTAATGACGATCCGAGTCTCATTTTAAATCATTTTACTCTCGATCCTGATGAGGATGGTTTTAAAATTTCAATTGAGATGAAATTAAACGGATCGATAAATGGAATCATAAATTTTCTGAGTCAGCGAGTTCTAAGGCTTGAGGAGGAATGTAAGGAATTAAAGGAACAAAATAACGTTTTAATTTCCAAATCAAGTATAGATGATAAATTGACCCAAATGCTGACTACGCTTGAAACACATCAAAAACACACGGATGAGCTCTTTTTGAAAATCAATAATGGCTCAGAGCAGCTTCATGATGACATTGATCAAGGATTTAAGAATATGACAAGTTCATTAAATGCCACAAAAGCATTAGAACTTGAATTATCGACTTCATTAGTTGAAGTTATAAATAAATTAGATGAAATCAAATCCTCCGTGGAGAGATCTATCCTTAAAAAATTTTTCTATCGGGATCGCTAATGGTGTAGCAGGTGAGTTGAAAATAAGGGGTTTGAAAAATGATAAATATCAAGGTCGATATCATAATACCAGTGTATAATGCCCTCGAGGATTTAAAAGAGTGTATCTCCTCCATTTATGAAACGACCGAGCTAGGGAGCTATAGAATTATTATTATTAATGATTGTAGCCCAGATCCAGAAGTTGGAGTCTATTTGGAGTCTTTGCCTCAAGGTGAAGACATTCTTATCATGAATAATGAATCGAATCTAGGGTTTGTAGGTACCGTAAATTGCGGGATGGGAATTGCGCAAAGCGATGTGGTGTTGCTTAACAGTGATACTATCTTGACTCAGGATTGGTTGAAGAAATTAATAGAAGCCGCCTATTCCCATTCTTCTGTTGCGACAGTCACACCTTTTACGAACAACGGAACAATCTGTTCAATTCCCAACTTTTGCGAGGACAACATCATTCCAGAAGGGTTTACAATTCAAAGCTATGCCGATTACATTGAACAAATATCAGAGAAAAAATATCCTGAGCTCCCTACCGGGGTCGGCTTTTGCATGTATATTAAAAAGTCTGTCATTGATGAAATAGGATTGTTTGATGAAAAGGAATTTGGTAAAGGATATGGAGAGGAGAATGATTTTTGTTGCCGTGCTATCGAGCATGGTTATAAAAATATATTAGCTGATGACACGTATGTTTATCATAAAGGATCCATGTCCTTTCAGGAATCAAAGGCAAAGTTAATCCACGAAAACCTGAGGAAATTAAATCGTAGGTATCCCTATTATGAACAAAGAGTGCACGATTTCATTCATCTTAATCAGCCTTTAAAGGGACTCCATCGAGTTATTAAAAGTAGGGAAAATAATTTCCGATATAAAGATCAAATGCAGGGAAATGCTTTGTTTATTATGCATAATTTTTTTGATGAAGCTTATAACCATCCTGTTGGTGGTACGGAGTATCATGTCAAGGATTTAGTTAGCTCTATGGATGATTTTAACATCTATGTTCTTGTGTCCGGGGGGATGGAACTTGTCCTTAAGCATATCCGTTATGGAATGATAGTCAACACCTATCATTTTCGCTTGAGTTATCCTATAGACAGTGTTCATTTTCATCATAGGGAATACAGTGAGATAGTAGAAAAAATTTTGGTGACCTTTGAAATCTCTTTTGTGCATATTCATCATCTAATTAAACATTCCCTGGATGCGCCTTCGATTGCTAGGAAGCTTCAAATACCCGTAGCTCTTACCTTACATGATTATTATCTCTTCTGTCCTCGAATTAATCTGCTGGATAAGGACAATAAATATTGCCTTGATTCTAGAAGTGAGGCTAAGTGTAGGGAGTGCCTTCAGTCTTCGCACCAATTCAATACCTACTTTCTAGGCACATGGAAAAAAGAAGTAGAAAAGAAACTACTACCCCAAATTGATGTATTGTTTGCTCCTTCTGAATCTACCCGAATTATGTTTGAGCTTGAGTATCCGGCAACAGAGGGGCGAATTCAAGTTATTGAGCATGGTTTGAATTGGATGCTTGATAAAACACAGTCTACTGTAAAAAAAGATAGAAAAATAAAAATCGGATTTTTAGGTGGACTATCCCCAGCAAAGGGGAGTGATATGATCTATGAAGTTATAAAGCATATGCCTTCATCAGATCTAGAATGGCATTTGATTGGCGGATTGGGAGATCAGCGCTTAAACTTGATGGAAAAGAGAAACGTGATCAAGCACGGGCCTTATAACAGGGAGAATCTTTCAAAGATATTAGAAGAGACCCAGATTGATTTGATTGCTCTTCTTTCACCATGGCCCGAGACTTTTTCTTACACTCTATCAGAAGCTTGGAGACATGGAATTCCAGTTTTTGTGACCCCCGTTGGGGCACTCGAGGAAAGAGTGAAGAAAGTCGGTGGAGGGTGGATTGCATCAGGAACGAGTAAACAAGACATCATGAATTCTTTGCAAAGCGTTCTTAGAGAATTTCATATCAAGCGCGAAGAAAAAATTCGGAATATCGAGTCCTATCGTTTTACAACGCTTGATGAGATGAGTAAAAGGTATATTGAAAATTATAAAGGGATTACGAGTCGGAGACGCAGATCACAAGGAAGCAGTTTCAGTAATCGTGAGCTTCAAGAGGCTGTGGATTATTATTTGGCTGGGTCAGTTGCTGAGTCAGGGCATCGTCAGATTGATGAGCTTAAAGCTGAATTGTTCGCTGTGAAATCCACTATAGGTTATAAGTCTGTTGAATACTTGAGAAGAAACAATAATTGGTTGCTGGTAGCAGGAAAAAAAGTAATTTACCAATTGTTGAAATATAAAAAGCTGAGAAAGGGATAGCTAAATAATGGAGCGCCCAACAGTCGATATTCTAATGGCGACCTTTAATGGAGAGCGTTTTTTGCGTGAGCAATTGGACAGCATATTAATTCAGACTTATGAGAACTTTAGGCTGCTTATTCACGATGATGCTTCTATAGATGAAACAGTGTCCATTTTAATGGAGTATAAACAAAAGGATTCCAGAATTGAGATTTATTTAAATGATTCCAATAGAGGAGCCGTTAGAACATTTGAGATGTTGTTAGCGCAGTCGTCTGCTCCTCTATTTATGTTCAGCGATCAAGATGATAAGTGGCATCGCAACAAAGTTGAAAAATCTGTGACAAAGTTTCAAATGAAGAGCGGAACATGGATGGTGTACTCTGATCTAAGAATTGTCGATAAAAATTTAAAGGTTTTAGATGAATCGTTCATGAAAAGTAATGGATATCGGCCCATTTCCTCTTCTTATTTGAATACATTGCTTATTCAGCAAATGATTCCTGGTTGTTCGATTCTTGGAAGTGAGGAGTTAAGGAAACGTAGTCTTCCATTTCCAAAAGAAGTTTCAATGCATGATGCATGGTTATGCATTGTGGCAGGCATATACGGCGAAATTCAGTTTCTGGATTTACCATTAATTGATTATCGACAACATGCGTCGAACACAATCGGGGCATTGACATCCATACAAAGATGGAATAGTCTAACGAATCTTACTTGGATAGATTTTAAAAGTTCACGATCTGATTTTTATCGATCAGAAATAAAGAAAATGGTATCGTATCACGATTTTCTCTCGACAGATAAAAATAAACAAAAGACCTATCTTATGAGAGAGATAGTGGAATACTATACGTTCTTCCATTATAATTTGAATCCATTAAAAGCAATTAGAAAAAGTATTGAATTTAAAAGTAGGTATACCAGCGATGGTACAGCGAGAAATCTATGGTGGTTTTTTTATCATAGTTTCCCTTTTTTATGTTATTCTTCGTTAAAAGTGATAGGCTTTGTTAGAAAGGTATTTTCTTATTTTAGGAGGGCGTTTTCATGAAAGGAATTATTCTTGCTGGAGGCACAGGATCTCGGCTTTTTCCATTGACAAAGGTCACAAACAAACATTTGCTTCCAGTTGGGAAATATCCAATGATTTTCCATTCGATTGTGAAGTTAAAGGAAGCTGAAATACATGATATCTTAATTGTAACTGGAAAAGATCATATGGGCGACGTTGTCAATCTACTCGGAAGCGGTCAGGAGCTGGGAGTTAACTTCACCTATAAGGTTCAGGATCAAGCAGGCGGCATCGCACAAGCTCTTGGTTTGGCAGAGCAGTTCGCCGGGGGCGAGCAAGTAGTTGTCATTTTGGGCGATAATGTCTTTTCGGACTCTATTGCTGTATATGCGGAAAATTTCCAAAAACAGAGAGAGGGGGCGAAAATTCTCATTCAAGAGGTTCATGATCCACAACGCTACGGCGTACCGGAGCTTGACGGAGATCGAATTCTCTCTATTGAGGAAAAGCCCTCGATACCAAAAAGCAGATATGCGGTAACCGGCATCTATATGTACGATAGTACTGTATTCGAAATCATTAAAACGCTTAAACCATCCGGCCGAGGAGAATTGGAAATTACGGATGTTAACAACGCCTACATCATAAACGATGGCCTCACTTTTGATATATTACAGGGCTGGTGGACCGATGCAGGAACACATGACTCTTTGACCTTTGCAAATGAACTTGCTAAGAATATTATTTTTGGCGAGGAATTTGGTAAGCTTAAACTATGATTATACTTATTAATTGGTAGGTGTAGAATTATGAATATCCTTGAGATGAGGATTTCTGGATTAAAGCTCGTTGAACCAGACGTATACGGTGACAACAGGGGTTTTTTTGTAGAAAGCTACAACGAAGCCCGGTTTCACAAACATGGACTCAAGCATGCATTTATACAGGATAACCATTCCTTCTCAGTGGAATCAGGTGTACTACGGGGGTTGCATTACCAGTTGAATCCTAAAGCCCAAACTAAGCTTGTGCGCTGTACGGCTGGAGCGATTTATGATGTTGTAGTGGATATCCGAAAAGGATCCCCGACATTTGGACAATGGCAAGGCTTCATTCTCAGTGCCTCAAACCATCGTCAGCTGCTAGTTCCGCAAGGTCTTGCACATGGATTCTGTACGCTTGTGTCGAACTGTGAAGTACAGTATAAGGTCGACCAGTTCTACTCGGCTGAGCATGACCGCGGCATCGCATGGAATGACCCTGCGCTCGCCATTGATTGGCCTGTTAGCAAACCGGTTCTCTCGGAAAAGGATGACAACCATCCTTTAATGGCGGACGCGGACTTCAACTTTATATTTGAGGGCTGAGCCCTAGCGAAAGGAACGTTGCCTCCATGAAGCTGCTAGTCACCGGCGGAGCCGGTTTTATCGGTAGCAATTTTGTCATTTACATGTCCGAGAAATATCCACAGTATGAAATTATTAATGTGGATGTTTTAACTTACGCCGGCAATTTGGAAAATTTAAAATCGGTAGAAAAACGCCCGAATTATCGTTTTCTTAAAGCTGATATTACAGTTCGCGCGGAGATTGAGACTTTATTTCAGGAAGGCATCGACGTTGTAGCCAATTTTGCGGCTGAATCGCATGTCGATCGCAGTATTTTAGAGCCAGATGTATTTGTAAAAACAAACGTCATGGGTACACAAACACTTCTTGAGCTATCTAAGCAGTACGGTGTGAAGAAGTTTGTTCAAGTGTCGACTGACGAAGTGTACGGCACTCTCGGTGAAACAGGGCTATTTACGGAACAGACCCCGCTCGCTGCGAACAGTCCCTACTCTGCAAGCAAAGCTGGAGCGGATTTACTCGTTCGCGCTTATCATGAGACATTTGGACTACCGGTTAATATAACCCGTTGCTCAAACAACTATGGGCCGTTTCAATTCCCGGAGAAACTGATCCCGCTTATGATCCTAAATGCGCTACAAGATGAGCCGCTTCCGGTATACGGGGACGGCATGAACGTGCGAGATTGGCTGTATGTGGAGGATCATTGCAGCGCCATCGACTTGGTCATTCACAAAGGAGTGAACGGGGAGGTTTACAACGTCGGTGGAAGAAATGAGCGTAATAATATAGAAGTGGTCCAAACAATCCTGGAAGAGCTGGGCAAGCCGGAATCGCTTATCCAATTCGTTAAAGATCGTCTCGGTCATGATCGCCGTTATGCGATTGATGCCGATAAAATCCGCAATGAACTTGGTTGGACGCCAAAATATGATTACGAATCTGGTATTCGCGCGACCATCCGCTGGTATTTGGATAACGAAGAGTGGATGAAGGGTGTACAGAGCGGAGTCTATAAGCAGTATTTTGAAACTCAATACGGGGACCTCCTTAATAAAGCCGGGGGTATAGAATGAATCGCTTTGTTGCCCGAGGAAGTCAGATGAAAATGAAAGTTTTGGTCACAGGGGCAAACGGTCAATTGGGCCGGGAGCTTACCCTATGGAAACCCGTTCAAGGGCTTGAGATCGTCGGAATGAGCAAGCAAGAGCTGGACATTACGTCGTTGGAGCAGTGTAGAGCAGCTGTCGCAGTGGTGAAGCCGGATGTCGTTATTCATTGTGCGGCGTATACGGCAGTGGACCAGGCCGAATCCGATATAGAGGGGGCTTATCGGGTCAATGCTTCGGGGACTCGAAATGTAGTGATCGCCACTCGTGAAATCGGAGCTAAGCTGATCTTTTTGAGTACAGATTATGTTTTTGACGGAAATGGCAGCAAGCCTTATCAGGAGTATGATGCAACAAACCCGCAGACTGTTTATGGCAAGTCAAAGCTGGCTGGAGAGCAATTGGTGCAGTCGCTGCATGACCGTTGGTTTATTGTTCGCACTTCCTGGGTATATGGAGCGCACGGAGCTAACTTTGTAAGAACAATGATGAAATTGGGAACTGAGCGCGATAGTTTAAGCGTTGTCCATGATCAGGTTGGGTCGCCTACATATACAAAAGATCTTGCGGCGTTTTTGCTGGAGCTTGCTGCAACGGAAGCTTATGGCATTTATCATGCTTCAAACAGCGGTATATGCACTTGGTACGAGTTTGCTCAAGCGATATTTAAAATAGCAGATTTAGACGTGAAGCTACTTCCATGCACCAGTAGTGAATTTAAGCGTCCGGCTAATCGGCCATCATTTTCTGTAATGGAGAATCGTTGGATTCAGCTTGAGGGTCTCACACCTCTGCCTTGCTGGGAACAATCTCTGAAAGATTTTATTGTAAAATTAAACTGAGGAGACTGTAAATGGCACTTTTGAGGAAGTATATTTATTTATTGATTCCATTATTCTTTCTCTATTTACTTCATCAAACTATTAATATTGCACAGGGTTCTGATGATGTTTTTTTCTCTAGTGTAAAGGAGCCTTTTTGGGATTGGATCAGAATTAGATATGACACTTGGACGAGTAGGCTCTTCTCCGAAACGTTATTTTATTTTATTTTAGGATATGGAGTTAACATTTGGAGGTTTTTAAATCCATTATTTATAATTTTGCTTGCATATCTTGTTGTTAGAGTTTTGAAAAAGACGGTAGATACTAAAGATGTGTTTTTTTCATTGATTATAATTGGTTGTTTTAGCAAGTCTATTTTGAGTGCTTCGTTTTTCTGGATAACGGGCTCATTGGTTTATTTATGGCCAATAACCATTGCGTTAGTGACGGCAATACCGTATGCAGACAAATTATTTAGAGACGAAGATACTGTGAATGATAGGAATTATTTTTTGTTTTTTATATTATCTATATTGGTATGTCTTTCAAATGAACAAGCAACGTTTTGTTTGCTTGCTTTTTCTCTGATATTCCATATTAAAATGTTTTTGGATAAACGTAAACAAGATATTAGATTAATTTCACTTTCAATAGTTTATACATTAGGTACTGCTTTTATTATAACTTCACCAGGTAATAAACTTAGGAAAGTAAGTGAGATTCAAACGTGGTTCCCTGAGTTTAGTCAATTAAGCTTAAAAGAACATTTATACATTGGATTTATATGGATTTTTGATAAAATATTCAATGAAATGTTAGTGCTTATAATGATAATTTCTGTTTTGTTAATGTTTATTGGATTTAAGCATAGGGGAGGAGAAGGCGAAAGTAAGCTTCTTATTGCATTTTCTGCTATGTTTATAGTTATCCTTAGTGTTAAGATATCTGTTTTCAATCCTAAAGTTCTTAGTGATTTCACAAACATTAAGAATTTTAATTTTTTTGAAACTATTCTTTCGCCTGCTCAATGGACGAAAGCTTTTTTTCAAGCCTTAATTCCGTATTTGTTTTGGTCATTTTATGTAATGATTATGGCAACTTTAGTATATAGGTGTGTTAAACACAAAATATTTATTTTGTTTCTCATGCTTGCTGCTTTTGCGGCTATGGCTATAATGTTTTTCTCTCCTACAATTTATGCTTCGGGTAACCGAATACTAGCAGTAAGTGCTGTGATTTTAACTTTAATTATAGTGAAAATTAAAAACGATCAAGATATTGAGTTTTCTAAACCTATCTTACTTATATTAGCCGTATTCCCGGTGATAAACATTCTTGAACTTGGGTTCTGGTGGACTGAAAATGGGATATACAGAATACTATATTAAATTACTTTATTGCTGAGAGACAGTTCTTTTAATATGAAATCCTCGTTTACACATGATGTTATCCTTTTTATTTAAGGAAATATAACTGTGAGATTGACTTGATTTTAGGCCATAAAGAGACGATAAGAACTGGAGACAATCAATGGGGCGTTAGAGACTTACTCTCGAAGAATCAAAGACAAATGTTAAAATCTGTAAAAAATCAATTTATATTGTATTCCATATTATAGGATTCTAGAAGCGGTGCTCCATACGAAACCTGTCAACTAGTAGCATATAGCTGCTTTAGAGAGTGACATCTGATGCGAAATATTCGCGTATTCATTAACACGAAACGAGCAGGGCAGTATACCCAAACTATGGGCAAATCCCTAACAGAGTAAACACAAATCTTCGCTTGATTGTAGATTCGTTCAGTACTCGGCATCACGGACCTGTCTCAGAGCCGGGTACCGAACGAAATTATGACACCATTAATCCCGATTCTGCTGTAGCAAGAGAACTCATCTTAATCTACGTAGTTTTAGAAAGGTAAATAAAAATAATGTAATATAGTTGAAAGGTTCAATAATAATGTGAAGAAAATTACCGCTACTTGACGACTTGCATTTTCTGTTTAAAACGTTTTTAGCTTCTAATTTAGGTCTGGCCCGCTGGGCATCAATCTGAAAATGATGAGGTAGCCTGCTTGAGCTACTTTGAAATAATTATATGATTTTCAAAAATGTCTTTTAAATAATCTAACGTTTTTTCCCGAAGATCCGGATGCTGAAGCGCATAATGAATTGTCGTCTGAACGAAGCCGAACTTTTCACCGACATCATGACGCTTTCCGTTAAAGTTACAAGCGAATATAGGTTGAGTATTGCTTAACAGCGATATGGCATCAGTTAATTGAATTTCTCCACCAATACCAGCTTCTTGGTTACCCAAAATATCGAAAATTTCTGGTGTTAGTATGTAGCGCCCCATAATAGCGAGGTTCGAAGGAGCGTTATCTTGCGCGGGCTTCTCAATAAAGCCATTGGCTTGAAAAAGTTTAGGTGACAGCTCTTCAGCATCAATAATTCCGTATCTTGAAACTTCACCCCAAGGGACCTCCTGCACACCAATTACAGATGCCTCGTGTTGATCAAAAACATCAATGAGTTGCTTTAAGCAAGGCGTGTCGGATTCAACAATATCATCGCCAAGCAAGACCGCAAACGGTTCATTGCCAATAAACTTTCTAGCGCACCAAATGGCATGCCCAAGTCCTTTCGGTTCCTTTTGACGAATGTAATGAATGTCGGCAATGTTGGAAGGTTTGGTTACAGATTCTAGGAGGTCCCATTTGTTTTTTGAGGCTAAATGATGCTCCAGCTCAAAGGAGTAATCAAAATGATCCTCAATGGCTCGCTTTCCTTTCCCTGTGACGATAATAATATCTTCTATACCCGAGGCGACTGCTTCTTCGATAATATATTGAATAGTTGGTTTGTCGACGATGGGAAGCATTTCTTTGGGCATTGCTTTAGTGGCCGGTAAAAATCGAGTTCCTAAACCGGCCGCAGGAATTATCGCTTTTCGAATGGTCATGTTAGCAGCCTACTTTCTATGAATTGATTTAAAAAAGTATACCATAAACTTTACACTAAGAGCCTATCCAAAATAAAATCAGTGAGAATGAACAGCGATGATTTTTCTCCAGACAATAAGAGCGCGGGCAAAGTGAAGCAGTCCTAAATAGTTTCGAGCCTTCTTTTCAAAACGAACAAGTATTTTACGGAAGCGATTGAGCCATGAGAATAACACTTCCACGACCCAGCGACGCGGACGTTTGCCTGCTTATTTCGCTTTCTTTTCAGCGGCTCGTGAGCGAATGTGAGGAATAAATCCGTGGTCGATGACGTGCTGATGGGCTGTTTCCCCCTGATATCCTGCATCCGCACATAAGTGAGGTTGTGGCGTCGTTGTCTGGGGCTCGAGGATAAGATGATCCAAGGTTTCTTCAAGAAGTTTGACATCATGTCGGTTGGCCCCATCAATAACGATCGCCAGCGGAAGCCCATTTTAGTCAACCAGCACACTTCTCTTGGTCCCTTTTTTTCCCCCGATCCGTTGGGTTTTTCCCAACGTCTTCAAGGGCAAGCGGTGCTTTCACCAAGCTGCCATCTATACTCGTCCATTCCCAGCCGATGCCCTCCCATTCATCGTACATCTGCAGACCGAGGAGCCAGATCCGTTCAAAGAAACCTTCCTCTGTCCAACGTTGAAAGTAACGATGGAGGGTACTTGAATTCCCATATTCACGCGGAACGGCATTCCATTGACAGCCCGTATGGAGCACATACAGAATGCCTTCCAATTACGTTCTTTAAGTCGGCTGGCTTTCGACCACCGCCCGGCTTTCGCTTATAGGTTCGGTTGGGATCTCGTTTGGTAGGTTCCGGAAGTTCATCCTTAATCATTTCCCAAAATTCATCGGACAGGGTCCAGGTTTTGATTCGCATCTCTCATCACTTCGTACCCTTTATTACCCAATTATTTTGAGATAAGCTCTAAGTACGAATGGAATAGTGAATAAATATAACTAATAACATCATTTTCTATTCTTGAATTTATTTAGCTGCCGCTACTCCCGCCGTCGATAACTCCCCGGAGAAATCCCATAGCGCTCGCGAAAAACACGGTGCAAGTACGTATACGTCCCGAACCCCGATTCCTCCGCGATCTGTTCTAGCGTCAGCTGGCTGTTGTCCATTAGCCGCAGAGCAAGCGCGAGGCGAACTTGCTGAGCGTACTGCATAATAGAGCTGCCGGTCTCCTGCTTGAACAGGTGGACGGCGCGTGTTTTGCTGATGCCAGCATGGACAGCCGCCTTTTCAAGCGTGAAGACAGTGGTGGCATGGGCTTCGACAAAATGTTTCAGCTTCATAGCGAGCAAGGCCGCGGCTCCTCCTTTGGAGGGAGCCTCCGAGATGGCCCGCTCCAGAAGCAGGCATAATGCCTGCAGCAGAGCGGACAAAATAGCTGGACTGCCGCCGTCGAGCCGCCGGCTCTCCAGAGAAAGCTGTTGCCAAATGCCGAGGATTTTGCCGTCATCGGCAATCCTGGCGCGGCGAGGCCGCGGCTGCTCTTGCCACCAGCGGTCCAGCCAAGGTCCCCCGGCCATTAGGAAATAATCGGCGCTGGCGCCGAAGCGACTACTAGGGCCTGGAGCTTCAATGGCGATCTCATAGGCTTCCCCAGGAGGGAAAAGCAACAAATCGCCGGGCACGACGGAGGTCATCCGACCGTCAAGCAGTACAGTAGCCTCTCCTTCAGTTTGCAGGCGGAAAAGATAGGTCTCCAACCCGCCGCGCATCGATTGCTGAAATGGCTGAAGGTGCCTTGAGTAGTCGCATAAAATAACACGCGCTCCTTGGCTGTCATCCGCTGACTCTATCGGCTCGAGCCTGCTAGCTTCCTCGATTATTGACATAGGGTTGAATCTTCCTTTCTGAATCTATTGTTAACAAAGTTAGACTTATCCACCCTATATAGGGTCTTTATGGCTTCTCAACTTCTGCTCCCGGACTCCCGCTTCTCTTGTTCCAAATAAGGACGAAACCCACTGCCATATTGTTTCTTCAAGCCTACACCTTGAACATTAATCCTCGATGAACAATCCATTTCTTTTTCAAATGACCAGATTGTTGATGTTATCGGCCATTTTGTTTCTACAAGGAACAGGGGTTATTTTTTATCTTGATATAACCAAGAAGACTCCCTCTTCTACAAGAGGGGGAATCGGTGTTTTTTTGATGCATGATTACGAACGTATGTGCTATAATAAAAGCAAATTCGTGGATCGGAGGTGAAAGGTGGTTGTTCCATCATAAAGCTTTTCGCTTCCGCATCTATCCGACTCAAGAGCAAATCGTGCTTATCCAGAAAACGATTGGCTGCGCCCGTTTTGTCTTCAACTATTTCCTGGATAAGTGGAATCAAGCCGAAATTGGGATAGCACGATCTTACCACGCTTGCGCCACGGGACTGCCTCCTCTTAAGAGCATCTTTCCCTGGCTGAGGGAAGTAGACAGCATTGCCTTGCAATCCTCCGTTCGGGATCTAGCGGATGCCTTTTCACGTTTTCACCAGAAACAGAACGAGGCCCCTCGGTTTAAATCGAAACGGAATCCTGTACAAAGCTATACAACTAGATATACAAACGGTAATATCGCCATTGAAGGCAATCGATTAAAATTGCCGAAGCTGGGATGGATCCGCTTTGCTAAGTCCAGACAGGTGAAGGGCCGAATCCTATCGGCTACGATTAGGAAGAACCCAAGCGGCAACTACTTTGTTTCGATTCTATGCGAAGTGGACATACAACCTCTTCCGGAATTGGACACCGTCCTTGGCGTTGACTTAGGCATCAAATCCTTTGCGGTTTGTAGTAACGGAGAGGTCATTTCCAACCCCAAACACCTTCGCGCGTACGAAAAGAAACTGGCGTTTTGGCAACGCCGCTTGTCTAGGCGTACACCAGGCGGATCGAATTATCAAAAAGCGAAGCAAAGGATCGCTCGTATACATGAGAAAATCACCAACTGTCGGCAGGACTTTCTGCACCAACTCTCGACCAAATGGATTTGTGAAAACCAAACGATCTGTTTGGAAGATTTGCAAGTAACGAACTTAATGAAAAATCATAAGCTAGCCAAGTCGATCGCGGAAGTCAGCTGGGCAATGATGCGCATGATGCTGACCTATAAGGCGGCTTGGTATGGCCGCCAGTTAAGTGTTGTGGCGAAAAACTATCCGTCCAGTCAACTGTGTCATGTTTGCGGGTTCCGTAATCCCGAAGTCAAACAGCTGAGCATAAGGGAATGGAGCTGTTCCGATTGTGGCACGCAGCATGACCGAGATCATAATGCCAGTAGGAACATCCTGAAAGAAGGACTTCGTTTGCTTGTTGGGTGACGCCAACTGAACTGCGGGAACCGCAGAGATCGCTTGCTAAAAAAGAGAGGGCTGCTTCTCTGTTCGCAAGAATCCCCCACCTCTATAGGCTTCTGTAGGTGGCGGGAGTGTTCAAACAGAAGGTTATTTCGGAAGGCGGGTTCGATGTATAAATGAACATGACGAATTCGGCGGCGCGTCAGTCGCTGTCTCCGGACATCGGCGGCAGCGGGGCGCAAGGCTCTGCTGCCGCCGATGTCCGGGGGACGGTAAGCGTCCATATCGTGACTTATAACAGTGTGGAAGATATCGAGGGTTGTCTGGAATGCGTTCGGGCACAGAGCTATCCTATCGAAAAGATCGTCGTGCTGGACAACGCGTCCAGCGACGGCACCGCAGAGCTCCTGCGCCGTATCGGCCAGGGGCTGACGGTCGTGGAGAGCCCGGAGAACACGGGGTTCGCCGGGGGACAAAATAGGGCGCTCGCGGAGGCGGACAGCGACTACGCGCTCGTGCTTAATCCGGATGTGCGTTTGCATCCGGATTATGTTCGGCTGCTCGTAGAGCAGCTGGAGAGCTGCCCGGGAGCGGGTAGCGCGACCGGCATGCTCGTGCGCCAGCCTGCCGAAGGGCTGGCTGCAGGCGCAGCAGCAAGCGGCGGTGGGGCCGCGGCGGCTGCGCAAGCCCGGGAGCTGGAGCTGCCCGCGAGCATAGCTGCGGGGAAGCTGAATTTGGCGCGGCCCGGGGGCGAAGGGGCCGCTGCTGCGCCGCCAGACGGCGGCGCATTGCCGGGGGCGGTCCAAGCCTGGCTGGACCGCCTGCCGGCGGAGGCGCTCATCGACAGCACAGGGCTGGCGATGGATGCCGCGCGCCAAGCGCGCGATCGCGGCGCAGGCGAGCCGGCCGCGGCTTGGCTGGTCGGAGGCGAGACGTTCGGCGTCTCGGGAGCCGCCGCGATGTATCGCCGCAGCATGATGGAGCATGTCAGCATTCGGGGCGAGTTTTTTGACGAGACTTTTTTTGCGTATAAGGAGGATGTGGATGCGGCCTGGAGAGCTCAGCTGCTTGGCTGGCAGGCACTCTACGTGCCAGGGGCACGCGCACTTCATGCAAGAGGCTGGAAGGAAGGCGGCCGCACAACAGTCTCGCTTTTTGTGCGGAGACATTCCTATGAGAATCGATTCTATACGCTGATCAAAAACGAGAGTAGTCTGCTCCGGCTGCCTGCCATTTTGGCGGTAGAAGGCCTCAAATTCGGGTATATCCTACTTAAGGAAAGAGATTTGCTTTCATCTTGGCCAGAAATCTTGCGAAAACTGCCCGAAATGCGAGAGAAGCGCCGCGAACTGAGGAGTAAGAGGCAGAGAGGCTAAATGTGGCATGGTATAAACATGGCACTGCACACGGAGTAGAGGGAACTGCCTTGCAAAATGATACAGGCATGTTTCCGTCGGCCGTTGGGTAGCGGACTAAACTTTGAAACATGGTATAAACTTGCCAACGGACATCGGGTAGCGGGGAATTGTTTTATGGAATGGATGCTATAAACATGCCACCGGACGTAGGGTAGTAAGAACCGTATTTTTGGAATGAATGGTATAATCATGACGCTGAACGCTGAACGCTGAACGCTGAACGCTGAACGCTGAACGCTGAACGCTGAACGCTGAACGCTGAACGCTGAACGCTGAACGCTGAACGCTGAACGCTGAACGCTGAACGCTGAACGCTGAACGCTGAACGCTGAACGCTGAACGCTGAACGCTGAACGCTGAACGCTGAACGCTGAACGCTGAACGCTGAACATCGGGTAGCGGCAATTGGGTAACGCTTAGTTTGATGCACACTCTAATTTAGGCCGCTTCCACAGACAATGAAAAGACTGGCTTTCGGGCAGCATGCCCGGAGATCTTGCAACTTTCATTCGAAATAATCTATCATGTCAGAAACATTTTGACGCAAAATTCGTCTAACGAATAGCCCACTGTCTCCTTTTTTGGTACAATTAGTGAGATTGATAGACTATAACGTTAATAGCGGTGATGAGAATGCTTCGAAGAAATCAGCGTTTTCTGACGCAGATGTATGTGCTGACCGACCTGGCTGTCATGCTAGGCCTGTTTCTGGCGGCATACTGGATCAAATTTCAAAGCGGGCTGCTGGTGTCCTATATCACAGTTCCTTTTAAGACTTACCTGGTTTGGAGCACGGTCTACGCATTTGCAGCTGTGCTGATCGGCTTTTATACGAGCTTCTACGCGCCTAAGCGGCGCAAGAAGTTCTCGCGAGATGTGCTGAACCTCCTGCAGGTGCAGTCACTCAGCTTTCTGCTGCTGCTCAGCCTGCTTTTCATCACTAAGGATGTACATATCTCACGCGAGTTCCTCGCATTGTTCTTCGCCCTGAACCTAATTGGGCTGGTGGTCTACCGATTCACGGTGAAGCGGATGCTGACCGTTTTGCGTCGGCGTGGATTGAACAAACGTTATGTGCTCATTCTCGGTGCGGGCAGTGTAGGCCGCAGCTTCCACGACCAACTGCAGCTCTATCCGGATCTTGGTTATGAGGCGTATGGTTTCCTCGATGACTTCCAAGACGAGCATGACTCAGCTGTGCAAAAGCGTTACAACGGTCGACCGCTCGCTCCGATCGTCGGACAGTTGGATGAGCTGGAAACGTTGCTGAGGGAAAATCCGACGATTGACGAGGTCATTATCGCGTTGCCGTTAGATGCGCATTCCAAGTACGGCGACCTCATCAAAACCTGCGAGAAGGCCGGGGTCAAAACGCTGATTATCCCGGATTATTTCGATTTACTTCCGGCAAAGCCGTTTTTCGACAACTTCGCGGGCGTGCCGCTTATCAATATTCGAGACGTGCCGCTAGACGAAATGGGTAATCGGATTGCCAAGCGCACATTCGACATAGCCTTCTCGCTCGCTGCACTGATTGTGCTTTCGCCCGTCATGCTACTAATCGCTCTTGGCATCAAGCTGACATCACCTGGTCCGATCATGTTCCGGCAGGAGCGGGTTGGTCTGAACCGCCGCAGCTTCCACATGCTAAAGTTCCGCTCGATGCGTGTCAGCACCGATGCTGACGCAAGCCAGACCTGGACGGTAGAAAATGACCCGCGCCGCACTCGCTTCGGCACCTTCCTGCGTAGCACCAGCCTGGATGAGCTGCCGCAGTTCATCAATGTGCTGCTCGGCGAGATGAGCGTTGTTGGACCCCGTCCGGAGCGGCCGTTCTTCGTGGATCAGTTCCGCGAGGAGATTCCACGGTATATGGTCAAACATCATATCCGGCCCGGCATTACGGGCTGGGCGCAGACGAACGGGCTGCGAGGCGACACATCGATCGACGAGCGCATCCGCCATGATATTTTCTATATTGAGAATTGGAGTTTCTTCTTCGATATTAGGATTATTTTCAAGACGGTACTGAAAGGACTCATCCATAAAAATGCATACTGAAAACCAGAAGGCTGCAACGGAGGATAACACCTCCCTGGCGGCCCCTGGCTCCGAAGCAGCCGGCCCCGTGCCGGCTGCTTCTGCAGGAGACAGGGTTTCCGTGATTATTCCTACCCGCAATGCGGGGCCTGATCTGGAGGAGCTGCTTAGGCGACTGAACCGGCAGACGCTTCCCCCTTATGAAATCATCATCATCGATACAGAATCCACTGACGGCACACCGCAGCGGGCTATTCGCGCTGGTGCGCGGCTTTTCTCCATCACACGAGCGGAGTTCGACCATGGCGGCGCACGCAATCGTGCGGCGCGCGAGGCTTCCGGCTGCATTCTGCTGTTCATGACGCAAGATGCGCTGCCGGACAACGATCGGCTCGTTGAAGAACTCGCCAGATCGCTTAAAGAGAGCGAAATCGGTTATGCCTACGCCCGCCAGTTAGCTCGCCCGGAGGCGGATCCCCTGGAGCGGATGTCGCGGGAATACAATTATCCCGACGCTTCTCGGCTCAAGAGCCGGGAGGATTTGAGCGAGCTTGGAATCAAAACCTTTTTCTGCTCCAATGTGTGCGCCGCGATGCGCAAGGAGACTTTCCGCGCGATGGGCGGATTTTCGGAGCCGACTTTTTTCAATGAGGATCTATTCCTCGCAGGTAAAATGGTGTTGGAAGGTTACCGAATTGCTTATAATGCAGAAGCGAGAGTTATTCACTCTCATGCTTATACGCCGATGCAGCAGTTCAAGCGATTTTATGACAACGGGGTCTCTATGTCCGAACAGGACTGGATTTTGCCCTATGCCGGTGTCGGCAAGGAAGGCTCTGGACTCGTCAAGGCGCAACTAAAAGCGTTGATGAATGCAAGGCAATGGACAAAAATACCAAAAGTAATAGCGGAAAATGCCGCAAAGCTAGCCGGCTATAAGTTGGGCATCCATCATCGTCGACTGCCAGAGCGCTTGCGCCGGGCGTTCAGCATGTATAGGCCAGGCTGAGCTATCGGGAGAGGAGGAGCGCATGATGGACGAGGATACAAGAAGGCGGCATGCGGAACGGATTCGCAATGAGCTATTGCCTGGTCTTGAGGTAATCAGTGAGAATAGCTGGAATCCGGTACAGGTGCGTAAAATGCCGCCAGGCTGGAAGCTCCTCGGTTGCGGCAATTACGCAGCTGTATTCTCTTATCCAGGTGACAGCCGACTGGCCGTCAAGGTATATGCGCCCGGTCGTGACGGCTGGGAAGCGGAACGTCAGGTATATCGCTTGCTTGGCGAACATCCGGGCTTTGGGCGCTGTTATGCTTCCGGTGACGATGGAGGAAAGCGCTGGATGCTTTTGAAACGGTTGCACGGCAAAACTCTCTATGATTGCCTGCTCGAAGGCGTTCGAATTCCAGAGCAGGTCATTGAAGATGTGGATGATGCGTTACGTTATGCGGTATCTCGGGGGCTGCGCCCTCACGACGTGCATGGCAAAAACGTCATGCTCAAGGACGGACGCGGCATGGTCATTGATGTATCGGATTTTCTCAAGCTGGAAAGCTGTACAATGTGGTCGGATATGAAAAGGGCTTACTATGCTATCTACAAACCGCTGCTGAGCCGAAGCCCGTTCCCCGTTCCAGCATGGATGATGGACGGAATGCGTTCGGGCTATCGATGGACGCGAAAGCGCGGCAAAGAGCAAGCTAGCCGCGACTTGCCGGAGGATGCATCGGGGGACGGCATGTTGCCGTAATGTTTAAGTTTGAGGACTGCTTCAGCGAAGCAGCTGTCCAAGCCGTTTCAGCAGAAGAAGCAGCTCTGGATGAGGATAGGCGCCCGATAAGGCGTATTGGCCCTCAAAAATAAACAGGGGCACGCCATCCAGCCCGATTCGCCGACCGAGCTCGAGCTGGGCTTCCAGTTCGACTCGGCCGTCATCATGTTGCAGCCGTTCCAACAGCTCTTGTGCATTCCAGCCGGCTGCCGTACCGGCTTCTGTAATGATCGGCAGCTCGCCGATATTTTCGCCTTCTTCGAAGTAACGGCGGGACAGCTCGTCTGCAAATGCGGCTTGATCCTTTACTGGCGTGAGCAAAAGGGCCTGATGGGCCAAACGGGTAGAAGGAAGCCTAGCGATACGATCGAACCGGAATGTCAGTCCGAGCGCTTGTCCGTCCTGAGTTACATGGCGCAGCGTGCGCCGCAGCGCAGCCCGCCCGCCTAAGCGGGCAGCCATTGCGCTACGGAAAGGCAGACCTTCTGGCGGCACATCGGGATGCAGCAGGTATGGGCTGTAGCGTACGACGGCTTCTCTACCTGAAAGGGGCTGCCACTCCCGAAGGGCGATCTCGAGATGTCTGCGTCCGATCCTGCACCAGGGACATAGAAGATCATGATAAACTTCGATCAGCATAATTCCAGCCTCCTTTCTTGGGCCATCGGCCGCAGCTCGTACTATCCGCAAGTTCCTGGCTCTTTTTCAGAACAATTGCTTCTCTCCGCCATCTGTTCGTTTCTCAGGCTCATTTTATATAGTATGAACGAAGCGAGCCCGAGCTTCAACGTCAGTACGCTCCTTGCAGCTCAAAAGGCCCTCCCATAGGAAGGGCCTGCCCCAGCTTAACTAGCTTAGCCGGTTTCCTCCTCATACGCAGCGAGCAGCTGCTTGCCGCGTTCAAGCTCATTACGCAGCACGAGCAATCGGATGCTGCCCTCCTCCTCATGGGTGCGTGATTTCACCCCATTATCCTTTAAGTAAGCCTGCAGCCGGTACACTTTATCGAGCTTGTTTTTGCTTTCGCTGCGCAGAAGCGCCCAGCGCTTGCTCGATTTTATTGCTCCAAACACAATCGCGCCTGCAGCGAGCACAATGATTGCTGCCCATACATACGTCATCCGAAGCACCACCTCTAGCGTTAGTTGGAGTCCATCACGGTTATTCTATTCATGAAGGCGAGCCGTACATGACAACGGCTGTCACCAAATCGTCAAAAAGGCATGGGCTCAATGCGACTTTTGCATTGAGCCCATATTGTTATTGTATAGATAAATTAATATTCCGATATAAGAGGTAAGGGGTAATGGGAGATCTAGGATATCGATTAAGGATTGGGGGAGGTGACGCAAATAAAACATAAGTTTCTTGTGAAGGAAACGAATCAAAAATAAAGATAATGAAACGGAGTGTAAGTTATGTTAATTCGTAAAGCTTTCATTTTTTGTCTTGCTTTTTTATTTTTACTGGGAAGTTACTCGTTTCAAGCACCAGTTGGGTTAGCGGCTGCGACGACAGGCCAGACGGGAGCTGTGAATATTCAGAAATTGATTAACGATGCCATAGTAGCGAGTGCTGCAAACACAGGTTCGGATGGAGTTCCGAAACCTTCTACAGTTGTTATTCCCCCAGGCACATACAGATTGGCAAGCACGATTTCAATTAAAAATGCTACAAATCTAACGATTATTGCCGACGGTGTGAACATCGTCATGACCAAGTTAACCCAGGCCTTCATTGTCTCGGACTGCACGAATTTGACGGTGCAAGGACTGACACTTAATTATGATCCACTTCCTTTTACACAAGGGAAAGTTATTGCCATTGATCCAACTACGAAAGCAATCGACGTTAAACTTGATGCAGGCTATCCAAGAAAGCCATATAGCAGAATCGAGGTTTATGATCCTGCAACTAAGTTTCAGAAAGCTGGTATTTCTCATTTGTGGGAATCAAAAGCGGTTATGGTAGATG
The DNA here is from genome assembly GCA_900105225.1 of Paenibacillaceae bacterium GAS479. Lineage (NCBI taxonomy): Bacteria > Bacillati > Bacillota > Bacilli > Caryophanales > Paenibacillaceae > Paenibacillaceae bacterium GAS479. The sequence goes on from LT629764.1 coordinate 2,916,918, forward strand.
GCACAGAGGACGTTGTTCGTGTTTCCAATGTTGGAGGCGGAATTGCAATCGGTGACTTGATTACTCTGTCCATGAATGGCGTTGCGCATGGCATTAACGTGGGTAACAGCATTGGCATGACATGGAGGAATGTAACGGTATACACAGCTCCAGGAGCCGGTTATACGGATGGTGGCGGTGTTGGGGGGACGCACTTGGATGGATTTCGTATTGTTCGCGGTCCCGTACCTCCAGGAGGGGTTGAAGCTCCTTTGTTGACAACGGTGTGGGATGGGATTGGATTCCGAAATTTTGCTGTCGGACCGACTGTTGAGAATTCAATCATTGAAAATGCCGGTGACGATTCGTTCAGCATTCAAACTCCAGGCCCTATTGGTGTATTAAAGGCGGAAGGCGATGCCATCTACATTGCGTTCAAGGACCCGACCCGAACGCTGCAAGCTGTTACACGGTTGCGCCAATTTAATGACGGACCCGAGGTAAAGATACTGAGCAGCACAAAGGTTGACTATAACAGCGTCGCGATAGATCCAGACCTTGCAGCGAAAATTATAGCAGCCGAAGGCACCGGGGATTTATGGGATATTGCAGAAGATGCAGTATATCGCATACAGCTGGATCAACCTTCACCTTTTCAGGCAGGTCAATTTATTTTCACTCCCGATCGTATGTCAAGTGGGTTCGTTTTCCGCAATAATCAGATTACTAGCTCGTACCGGGGAATGCTTCTTAAAGCAAATGACGGACTGATCGAAAATAATATATTTCGCGGCAGTAACAAAGCTATTGTGATCACGCCAGAAGGGCAAAGCGATTCTCATGCGGGTATTTCCAATAATCTGACCATTCGCAATAACAGGATCATAAATACAGGAAATCAGTATTTCTGGCCGGAAAGTGAACAAGCAGGTGCAATTGCTCTATCAGCTTCGAATGTTAAATCCCAGTTGGCTTTTGATAACATAACGATAGAAGGAAATACGTTCGACGGTGTAAGAGGACTTAACTTAAACATTAGTGATGCGAAGAATGTCAAAGTTAGCGGTAATACGTTTCTAAATACGCATAATGTGAGCAACGGCAGTAACGGTGCCCAGTGGGGCATTGATTCCTCAACGGTCATCTGGGTAAAAGATGCGGATAAGGTGAGCTTTAATAATAATCAGATTAATAAAATGGGCCCTTATTCAACCGAGCCGATTAAGATTATGTCGGGTACAAGCAATATAACAGGAGCTCAAGGCGGCGTACAGGTCGTGAGTCCGGATGAAAGAGTCAGCTACTCCATCAAAAATCGAAATAGCGGCAAGGCTCTGGGCATCAAAGAAAACGCTGCGGAAGATGGTTCAAACGTGGAGCAGCGCGCTTATACGGGTGCAGTTAGTCAAGCTTGGCAATTTGTTGATGATGGTAATGGCTACTATAAAATTAAAAATATAAACAGCGGCAAGTTTATGGGGATTTCAGCTGCTTCGATGGCGGATGGTGCGAAAAATATACTATGGTCAGACAATAGAGCGAGCAATCAGTTATGGCAATTGGTTTATGTTGGAGACGGCTTTTATCAAATTAAAAATAAGCAAAGCGGGAAGTTGCTGGGCATGTCTGGCGGCTCCACGGCAGATGGTGCGTTGAGCATTCAATGGTCGGCATCGGGTTCAACGAATCAGAACTGGAGTCTCTCCATCTTCGTACCATTTGACATCACTAAAACCTATTCGATTATGAATCAAAACAGTGAGAAGGCACTCGGTGCTGTTAATAATTCCACGGAGTCCGGCGCTAATATTGAACAGCGAACCTATGCAGGCATGCCCGGACAAACGTGGAAGTTTGTAGATACGGGCGATGGCTACTGCAAGATCATAAATGTAAACAGCGGCAAATTCCTGGACATCGCATCTTCTTCAAAAGATGATGGTGGGCAAACCATTCAATGGAATGAAACCGGGGGTATGAGTCAGCAGTGGGAGCTAGTCGAAACGGATGGCGAATATTTTAAAATTAAGAATCGGAATAGCGGGAAAATGCTTGGTATGACTGGACGAAGTTTAGCCGACGGCGTTTTGAGCTTACAATGGGCTGCGAGCGATTCTTTGAGTCAAAACTGGCGTTTGAGCATAGTAGCGCCGAATCAATAAACAAGCGGGATAGTTCTTGAAAACTGTGCGCAAAGAGCTTTAGCCGGCCTCATTTGTTTGACTCTCTCTACTGGTGGTAAAATAATAGGGATATAAATGATAGACGGAGGCGATCGTTGCATGGCGATTCAACTTAAAGGGCTGAACGATGTCGTTGAGCTTAATAACGGAGTACCTATGCCGAGATTCGGTCTTGGCGTCTGGAAAGTAACGGAAGAGGGACAAGTGGAGCAAGCCGTGCAGAGCGCTATCAAAGCTGGCTACCGCAGCATCGATACAGCCAAAATCTATGGAAACGAAGAAGGCGTAGGACAGGGGATTCGGGATAGCGGCGTTTCTCGCGACGAACTGTTCATTACGACGAAGGTATGGAATGCTGATTTGGGTTATGAGAGCACGCTTCAGGCATTCCAAACAAGCCTGGACAAGCTCGGACTCCAGCAGTTGGATCTCTATCTTATTCATTGGCCGGTAGAAGGCAAAATCAAAGACGCATGGCGCGCAATGGAAAAGCTGTACAAGGACGGAAAAGTCCGTGCGATCGGCGTGTGCAACTTCCATATTCACCATCTGGAAGATCTGATGAAGGATGCAGAGATCAAACCAATGCTTAATCAGGTGGAATGCCACCCGCTGCTGAGTCAAGTAGAGCTGCGTGAATTCTGTCAGAGTCATGACATCGTAGTGGAAGCGTGGAGCCCGCTCATGCAAGGTAATCTGGATTTGCCGGAGCTAACCGAGCTTGCGAAGAAGCATGGCAAAACGCCAGCGCAAATCGTACTTCGCTGGGATCTGCAGCATGGTATCGTCACGATTCCAAAATCGACGCACGAAAACCGCATTATCGAGAACGCGAATGTATACGACTTCGAGCTGTCGCAAGAAGACATGGCGCTGATCGATGGTATCAACCAAAACAAACGTTTTGGGCCGGACCCGGACAACTTCGACTTCTAAAGACTGGTTAACAGCGATTAGAAGGCCGAATTTTGGCGGAGCGGGTGTCATCACATAAATGCTGCCAAAAAGGAGCAGACTAAACCGATAGGGAGGGCCTATTGACATTCCTAACTGTAATCGGTATGATTACAGTACGAAACGGGGTGGCCGTCTCGCATGAACAGTGAATTTACGATTGCCGTCCACAGCTTGGTGTATCTGGCTTATGTGCCAGAGCGCAGCGCCTCTAGCGAGGCGATTGCGGAGAATGTGTGCACGAACCCGGCAAGAGTCCGCAAAGTGATGGGCTACCTGAAGCGCAGCGGTTACGTTGCAACGAGGGAGGGCTCCGGTGGAGGTTATCGCCTTACGGCTGAGCCTGCCAATGTCACATTGAAGGACATCTACGAGACCATTGCAAGAGGCTCGCTCATGCCCAACTGGTGCTCAGGCGATCCCGATTGCGAATGCGTTGTCGGCTCCAATATGCAGGAAGTAATGAACGGCATTTTCTGCGGGGCTGAGCAGCGCTTGGAGGAATACTTCGAGGGCTTGACGATTGCCAGTGTGCTTAGCCGCATTCACCGCTGCGATACCTGCTGAGAGACGGGAACACGGGATTTCAGGCAACAGGCTTGATTTTACCTATATATCCAGAGAGGATGATTCAACATGGCAGTAGCACTTACTAAAGAAAACTTTAACGAGAGCGTACAAAGCGGCGTATCTCTGGTCGACTTCTGGGCACCTTGGTGCGGCCCTTGCAAAATGCAGCTTCCAATCGTGGAGGAGCTGAGCACGGAGCTGGCAGGAACAGCTACGATCGCTAAAATCAACGTTGACGAGCAGCCTGAACTGGCGTCCCAATTCGGCGTTATGAGCATCCCAACGCTGATCCTCTTCAAAGACGGACAGCCTGTGGACAAAATGGTCGGCCTGCAAAGCAAGGACGCCCTGAAAAACAAAATCCAAGGTCAACTGTAAAAAAGCCTTTGGGTTAATAGCTGACTGCGGCATAAGCCTATTGCGACGGCTCCAGCCGAGCTCTAGGCGGTTTTGACCGCTCGAAGCAAGAACCCCCGCTCTACGCCATCAGGCGAGAAGCGGGGGTTTTTTTACGCTTTTGTTTCTAAGCCTGGATTGGGCTGCGCTTCAGGAGCCGCTTAATGGCCCGATCAGCCTCCATCAGCGTAATATCTTTATCAACTGTGAGCATGACGCCGCGATCCATCAGAATGCGTCCGTCAGCAATAGTCGTTTCCACATCGCCCCGTGTGGCGGAATAAACGATGCGGGAAATCGGATCAACGTCGAACGAAGGGAAGGTATGGAACTGGTTCAGGTTCAAGATGGCTAGATCTGCCCTTTTGCCGACTTCGAGGCTGCCGATCTCTTGTTCCATACCGACCGCTCTCGCACCGCCGATCGTCGCCATACGGAAGACGCTGCGGGCGTTCATTGCCGTAGGCCCATGCTGCGGCTTATGGATAAGCGCGGCCAGGCGCATCTCATTGAACATATCCAGGTTGTTGTTGCATGGCGCTCCGTCCGCACCGAGGCTGACGCTAATACTCGTGTCCAGCATCTCTGGCACGTCCGCAATGCCTGAAGCGAGCTTCAGGTTGGAGCCCGGGCAATGGCTCACATGTACGCCGCGCTCACGGATGATCCGCTTCTCGTTGTCATTGAGCCAGATGCAATGCGCCAGAATGAGTCGATCTGTGGCCAGGCCGATATGATCGAGATATTCAATATTGCGCATGCCGGTCATCTGCTCTACAAGCTCAATCTCACCTTGGTTTTCCGAGGCGTGAGTATGGACGTTGACGTTGTACTGGGCGGAGAGGCGAGCAACCTCGCGCAACAGCTCGTCGGTGCAGCTAATAACAAAGCGCGGCGAAAAGGCATAGCGGATGCGTCCATTATCATGTCCATGCCATTTCTCAAGCAAATCGACGCTCTCCTGCAGGGAAACGTTTGTTTCCTCCTGCAGCGGCAGTGGAATGTCGCCGCCTTTGCGGTCCATCATAACTTTGCCAGAGATGGCGCGGATACCGCTTTTTGCGATCGCTTGGAACGCCGAATCGGTGTGATGAACCGTTTCCATATCAACGATGGTCGTCGTCCCGCTTTGCAGCAGCTCCCCGATACCGAGCATAGCCGAGTAATAAAGCGACTCCTCATCATGCGCCGCCTCGAGAGGCCAGATCCGTTTACGCAGCCAGTCCAGCAGCTCCAGATCGTCGCCTTTGCCGCGGAACAGCGTCTGACATAAATGGATATGCGTTTGGATAAAGCCTGGAATGACCGTCCGGCCGGTAGCGTCGATGACGCGATCTACGCCGGTTGCATCCAGGTTGTGGCCGATCGCCTCGATGCGGTCATCCTTGATCAAAAGATCACCTTGGATGATCTCCTCGAGTGCATTCATCGTCACGATCTGAGCGTTACGGACCAGAATCGTATGGGACATTGTGTTACCCACTCCTTCAGAAAATAAAAATAGCCGCGAAAATACGCCTGAGGCCTATTTTTCGTAGCTAGAAATTTACGGTTTCCGGTAGAGACCCTGAACCCTATTGCTCAGGATATACGAAAGATGCGAATTTATGCGGTTGTGACACCAGAATACTTCAGCTTGCTTCCCGCTGTCAACGGAGATACAAGTTTACTTCGATTGTCATGCGAGCTCAAGATTGCGTCCTTGGCATCGCGTCAGACCACTCTGATCCGGTTAAAGATAAACAACTACATCTTGCAGCGCCAAGGGGGAACCGTTATGCCATTTCTGGCTGTCCTGCTCATTATTATCGGTCTTTTCTTCGGAATATCCGGCATTTTCGACTTCATTGTGGGCTCGCTCAAGCTCGTTTTCTATTTCTTCGCGATCTTGTTTCTCGGCGGCGGCATCATGGTGCTGTTCCGCAAAATCAAAAGCTAAAAACGCTTAGTTACAGTACTTCGGATAGGCTGTTTTCCTTCTGCTATTAGAGCGGAGGGAAAGCGGTCTCTTTTTCTATTGGCATGTCTATCCAGCCTCTTTGCCGAGTGATAGAATACTTGGTGAGAATGATAAATTGAGAGGAGCCGATGGGGATGAGGAACGGGCAAAAAACCGCTTGGATCTCTAGGTTATGCTTGTCGCTGGCTGTGTTGCTTGCACTTGGCAGCGGAACGGGAGCTGCATTGGCCGCAGAGCCGCAGGGAGCTGTGGATGAGTTTAAGCTGGTGGCGCTTGGAGATTCCATTACAGCAGGGTATGAGCCGGGAGCGGACGTCAATACGGTACCCTATGGATATGTGGATCGATTGTATGAGCAGGCGCTGCTGCATGGCCGGGCATCCGTGTCTAACTATGGAATTGTAGGGCTTAAGAGTATGGGGTTAAAAGCGTTCACGGAAGCGGCTGCAGCTGGAAAAAGCCTTACCGGCGAGGAGATTCAGGCAAGCTTGCCGGACCCTCGTGTTAATGCTCTTGGAGCGGCCACAGCCCAGCTTCGCGCGGAGCTAGCAACTGCTGATGCCGCCGCCATCACGATCGGCGGCAACGATGTTGCTCCGCTGCTGACCAGCGCCTCCAGCCTGACGGACGATGAGCTGAACAAGCAAGTAGCGGCGATGCTGGAACAGTACAATGTCAACGTCACCGCTTCGATCGACGCGCTGCTGGCAATTAATCCTGCGCTGCGCATCGTCATCGCCGATCAGTACCAGCCGGCTCCTGTACTGGCAGGCAAAGATTTGTACGAGAAGTTAAACAAAGCAACTGCCGCATTCACTGCCAATCTGGATGCGCTTGCCGCCACTTATGCGGCCAAAGGCGTTAAGGTCGAGGCTGTGCATGTCGCCAAGCAGTTCTCTGGACGTGAAGGTATGCTCACATACATGGTGTCCAAGCGGGATTTCCATCCGACTCAGGCCGGATATGCGGTTATCGCTGCCGCATTCGGCAACGTGTTATGGGGCTCGTACAGTGAACTGGCTGCTCCAGTAGTAGGGGCTCCGATGAGCATTTATGTCGGTGGGAAGCAACTCAATACTCCTTATAAACCAGTGCTAAAAAACAGCGTTAACTATGTCGCCATCCAGGACATCGTGAACGCTGTAGGGGCGACGACAGTTTGGGACTCCAAAACGTCCACAGCCAATATTAAATTTGGCACCAGGACGGTAGGCGTGAAGCTTGGCGCATCAACCGTGATGGTGGACGGAGCCGCTGTTAAAGTAAGCTCGCCTGCCTACATGCAGAAGGTTGGCAAAGAAGGTAAAACCTATGTGCCGCTCGCCACGGTGGCGGGAGGGCTAGGCTTCTCCGTTGTATACAGCTCCAAGCTCAAAACGGTATTTATTAATCCTTAGTTTTTTTCCTCGAACCTGCTTTTGTGCTTCCTACTCTTGGAGAGCACAAAAGCAGGTTTTTTGTTGTTTAATTGGTACTAATTTCCTGAACATATGAAACGAAAGTCCCCTACAGCGCGTTAACTGTCCCTATTATAATGAATAATATGGAAACTTTTAGAAACTTATACAGAGGCGGGGATGGACAGGTATGTTTATAGGAAGGCAACGCAAGGCGTATAGAACGGGATGGATAAAAAGATGGGGACATCCTCAATTAGCTGTATGGCTGGTTGTTTGCCTGATTGTTTCCTCCTTTTCAAACTTAGCCGCAGCATCTGGCCCAACGCTTCTCTCCGCAGCAGAGAAGGAGGAAGCTAAAGCGGCTCCAGACTGGGCCGCTGCTGAGCTCAGAGAGCTACAGGAAGCTGGAATTGTGAAGGGAGAAGGAGGAGAAGAGCTGGCGCTGTCCAGGCCAATTACAAGGGCGGAATGGACAGCATGGCTTGTCCGCATTTCAAAAGCGGAAGACGGCTCCGCAGATGCGAGCAAGCAGGGCGGCGGTGCTGCAGTATTCTCCGATCTAGATGGCAAGTGGTACAAACAAGAGATCGAAGAGGCGGTGCGCTTGCATCTAACAAGCGGTTATCCCGATGGAAGCTTCCGTCCTGAGGCGCCGGTGAGCCGTCAGGAGGCGGCTGTCATGCTCGACCGATTGCTCGGCCCTGAACAGATGGGGCAATCGGCATTTCGGGATGAGCATAAACTCGCTCCTTGGGCGGCTCCAGCCGTAAGAGCAACATCGGCCGCCGGGATAATCCTCGGGTATCCTGGTGGGTTTTTCGAAGGAGACAAGTCTATCCCGCGTACTGAGGCGGCTGTCCTGATCAGTCGTGCTCGCAAATATAGCGCGGATCTGCGGGTTGAGCTGCGGGTGACGGATGCTGGGGGACGTCCTAGGCCGGGGGCGTTCATATACGCGCAGCGGCCCGCCGAGCGTACTCCAGTTGCGTATGCTGTCGCTGGTGCAGACGGTTCGGCAAAGCTGAGGCTGCCGCAAGGGGCTTATGAGCTGATCACGAAATCGGACGGCCAGATTTCTAGAGATCCGGTGGAGATCAAACGTTTTCGGCCGGACTCCAGGAAGGTTCGTATCCAGACTGAAGGGGCCGCCGTGCTCAAAGGACGTTTAGAGTACACGGACGGCAAGCCGGCAGGAGGATTATTACTTGCGCTTACGGCAGAGCCGACTTGGTATGCCGTTTCTGGAGCTGACGGCGAATGGATGGCATATGTGGAGCCGAATCGAGATTACCGAATCAAGATGCTGGAACTTGAAGCGATTCGACAAGCGGCTGCAGGGACAGGCGGATTGGAAGGTGTGCTGAGCCGTTCAGAGCTGTGGCCTTCCATCGGGGATTACCTTGATTACGGCGATAGGGATACGGTTGAATGCAAATGCCGCGTGGAGGAGAAAGAGACATCGCTTAAAGCGCTTCGAGGAGGAGAAACAAGCGATATCGGCACGCTCCGGCTCAGTTGGGGCAGCGGACTAATTAATCCAGGGCAGCCCGGCAGTGGAGGCCAGCCTGGCGTTCCGGGTTATCCAGGTCCACCGGCTCCAACGCCAACTTTAACACCAACACCGATAGGGCCGACGTCTGCCCCGACGTCAACACCCAATCCAACGCCGACTCAACCGACTCCAACGTCGAGCTCAGTCCCGACACCGAGTCCGCTGCCGACGTCATCCCCGGTTCAGCCAACACCGAGCCCATTACCGACAACGACGCCGGTTCAGCCAACACCAACTCCAACGTCGAGCCCAGCCCCGACTTCGAGTCCCGCTCCAACGGAAGGACCGATTGCTCCGGCACTGCCTCCGGGTGGTATGCCACCCTTCGCGGACTCGACCGAATTTCTGTATTCGGGAGACAATTCCGTGCAAATCGGTGTCGCTCCTGGGACGATTCGCAAGGAGAATGCTGCTGTCATCCGTGGGCGCGTATTGGATGAGGCTGGGGAACCTCTTTCCGGGGCAAGTGTAACCGTAGCGGGAGAGCCGCAATACGGCAGCACGCTCAGCCGTAAGGACGGCTGGTTGGATTTGGCTGTCAACGGCGGCTCCTCGCTCACGATTGAGTATGAGAAGACGGGATATATGCCTATCCAGCGCCAGATCGAGGCGGTGTCCGGCGACTTTTCGCAGCTGCCGGATGTCGTCATGAAGCCTTATGACAGCAAAGTGACAAAGGTTGAGCTGGGTGCCGGAAGCGGCACTCAGGCCGCACAGGGCAGCGAGGTCCGCGATGCGGACGGAGTGCGTCAAGCTACGCTCCTTGTTCCGGCTGGCACAGCGGCGGAGATGATTTTACCGGACGGTACAAGCCGTACGATGGACGAGATGCATTTCCGGGCGACGGAGTATACATCGGGTGAGCAAGGACCGGCCGCCATGCCGGGTGAACTGCCTTCTTTTGTAGGTTATACGTACGCTGTGGAGCTTTCTGCTGACGAAGCAGTGAAAGCCGGTGCGACCGAGGTTCGCTTCAGTCAGCCGCTATACCTGTATGTCGATAACTACCTTGACTTTCCTACGGGTGAGACCGTGCCAATCGGTTATTATGATCGGCAGAAATCAGCCTGGATTCCGTCGGATAACGGACGAGTAATCGGCATCCTTGCGGAAAACGGGGGCATGGCCGATATCGATGCGGACGGGGACGGAGAGGCGGAGTCGGCTGATGAGCTGGCTAAGCTAGGTTTCACAGCGGAGGAACGGCGCAAGCTGGTAGGGCTCTATGAGCCAGGAGACAGCCTGTGGCGCTCTCCGATTGAGCATTTTACGCCATGGGACTGCAACTGGCCCTACGGCCCACCAGAAGATGCGATCAACCCTCCCGATGTAGAGCCGAACCGCGATCGTCCGGATCAGGATGATCCTTGCCGCCAGCAGGGATCCATTATTGGCTGCCAGGATGGGAGTCTCGGTCAGGAAATTCCGCTTCCAGGAACCGGGATGAGTCTGCATTATACAAGCAAGCGGACAACGGGCTTCAGTGAAGGAAGAAGGCTGGAAATACCTGTGACACACGGGAATTTGCCCCCCTCCGTGCGAAAAGTCATCGTGACGGTTGAAATCGCGGGACAGAAGATCGTTCAGGACTTTCTCCCGCAGCGTAATCTGAAGCATACCTTCGAATGGGACGGTAAGGATGTTTACGGTAGAAAGGGATCGAACAACCAACCGTATAAAGTTACCATCGCGTATGAGTATGCGCTTCAGTACTATGCCTCCGCTACCGCTTTTGTACGGAGCTTCGGTCAACTGAGCGGCCAGCCCGGCGTTCGAGTCGGAGCGATGCGCGAACTGGCGAAGGTGGTTACGTCCCGAAGCTGGAAGGGTTATCTTAAGGCTTCATCCAATCCGTATCAGGAAGCCGGCATCGCCGGTTGGAGCCTGACTCCGCATCATTTGCAAGATCGAGTGTCGCAGCAGGTGTTCCTTGGCAACGGAGAGAAGCTAAAGGGCCAAACGGGATATTACAAAACCGAGCTTGCTTACCGCGTGATCGGGTTGCCTATGGCCATTTCCATGGTTGTGGCGATTGGCCCGGACGGAAGTGAATATTTTGTAGCTAGGCTGACTGAGGGAGGCAAGTCCCGAAACTCGCTAATGAAGCGTGCACCTGGTGGGGAGCCCCAGGAAATTAGTGCAGTGCCCGATCCCTACCTAATGAATCAATTTTTGAGGGTTGGTGCTGACAATTCAATCTATCTTGCGACGTCGGTAATTTCGACATCCGGCACACGGATTTGGAAACAGAAGCAAGGAAGCGGAGTTTGGGAGCCGATTGCCGGCTCGGGAAAAGTCAAGCTTGGAGACTACCGTGTATTCCAAGATGGTGAAGATCCGCTGGAAGTTGAGATTGGATATCTCGATGGGATGGAAATCGGTAGGGACGGGACCGTCTATTTCCTCTCCCGTGACATTCTGTACAAGGTTGGCCTTGATGGCCGGGTGGCTCGAATCGGCGCTGGCACGGCAACACATGGCGTCGACAACGGCGATCTGACCAAGAACAATCTTGGAAGGGTTAATCAATTTACTATCGGTCCTGACGATAGCTTGTATGTGATGGATATTACTTGGGGAGGCCGCATCCGCAAGGTGACTCCCGACGGTAAAATCCGGCTCGTGGCTCAATCCAATGAACAAGGGCCAATGCTGGAGCATGGAATGTCTATTAATGACAAGCCGAAGTTTAATACAATGACGCTATTTGCCGACGGACTCGGCAGCTTGTATTTCATCGAGAGAAGTAAACGGGAGAACGAGTTATACCGGCTGACGACGGGCGGATATTTCATGAGCATCGGCAACCAGTATGCAGAAAATTACTCCTTGACCGAGCAAGATGTCAAAGCGGTATCGAGGGAAGGAGTTCTCTATCTGGAATATAACGGGGGATTGCCGGTCACGAGAGATACCCAGCTGCTGAACAGGCTTGTGCCGGAATCCCTTCCGAGCCAGAACGAAGCAGAGGAAGTTGATCCCAGCGGTGAATGGATGTATCGGTTCGATCCTGTACGAGGTTTGCAAACGGAGACTGTACATGCCTTGACCGGTGTGAAGGTGAATACATTCAGCTATGACGCAAAAGGCCGCCTGACAGGCATCACGGACCGCTACGGCAGCCAGATCCAAGTTGAGCGCAGCGCGGACGGCAGTCCGCTGGCTATTGTGACTCCAGAGGGACAGCGGACCATTCTGGCTGCAAATGAGGAAGGTGAGCTTAAGTCGGTCACCCTGCCCGGCGGCGCTGCATACTCGATGGAGTACGGGACGGGCGGTCTGCTGACTCGTTTTATCGGCCCAGGCGGCTACGATAGCAAATATAGATATAGCGTCGAAGGAAGGCTCACATCAGCGATCAATGCCGCAGGAGATGAGCAGACGCTGGTGCGCGAGCCGATCCCAGGAGGCTATAAGGTTACACATAAAAAACCGGATGGAAAAACGTATACCTATATGGTCACTCGCTTATCCAATGGTTCTATTTCCCGGGAGAATATAGATCCGAACGGAGCTAGGAGCGTATCGGTGACGAGGGTTGACGGCAGCCAGACGACTAGTTATCCGGATGGCACGCGGACGGTGAAGCAGTTCGGCCCCGATCCACGCTTCGGCATGGCGGCTCCTGTGTTGGCGAGGTACGAATATCACACGCCGGGAGGTCGCACAAGTGTCTTTGAGGAAAAGCGGGAGGCGGTTCTTACTGATACCGACAATCCTTTGTCTATAAAGGCTTTCACCTCGATTCAAACGGTTGACGGCGCCGTAAGGACAATCAAGTATGATCCCGTGCTGCGGGAGTATACGGACACCAGCGCCGAGCTTGATATGACCAAGACTCGCATGGATGAGTTCGGTCGGACGGTAGAGCTGACGGAGGACGGACTTGCGCCGTTGTTGATGGCCTATGATGATCGAGGGCGTCTGGCTCGGGTAGGCCAGGGCAGCCAGCAGCTCAGCTATGTTTACCTGGATAAGGAGAAGCTTGTTGAGGTGACCGATGCGGAGGGTGAGAAGAAGCGGTACGCCTATGATGAAGCGGGTCGATTCACTTCCGTGACGCAGTCGGAAGGCAACCAATACGGCAAGGCATTTAATGAATCTGGCCAGCTTTCAGGCATAACGATGCCGGATGGAAGCGCCTTTGAGCTGAGTTATGATGGCTCGGGCCGGATTGCCGGCTTCGCGCCTAAAGGCGGCGAGGGCTTGACTCGCAGCTTTGCTCCTTCCGGGGAGCTGCGGCGTGTGGATTTGCCAGGAAATCGTGCGCTGGAGCTGAATTATGATGTTGGCGGCCGGATTTTATCTATGTCGGATGAAGCTATACTCCGCTCTTTCGGTTATGATGACGCCTCTGACCGGGCGACCGAAGTGACAAGCCGCAGCGGAGATCGGGAACAAACGATCAAGTTCGCTTATGATGGAGCCTCGGTGATGTCTATGCAGCTGACGGGGGAAACGAAGGGAAGCTTCCTCTATGACTATGGAACTTCCTCACGCCTGTCTGCCATTCGTATGGCATTGCCTTGGCAGGCGCAGCCGCGCAGCAACTTCAATGGAGACGCCGTTACGGAGTCTGTATACGGCTCAAGTGTGACAGAGTCTGTGTACAATTCAAGTGTAACGAGTTCGGTCTACGGTTCGCTGCCTGGCACGGAGCTTAACTATGAGCTTCCTTTGATCTGGACAAAGGACGGCCGACTCGCCGGATTTGGTCCTTTCTCACTGGAGCGGGAAGGCCCGGGAGGACGAACAAGCGCCTTGCAGGACGGGCAACTGCTTATGGATATCGAATATGACGATAGCGGAAGATACAAGGAAGTCGTTTACCGGCTCGGAACGGCTGAAGTTTACCGGGTGAGCTACCTTTACAATGCAAGAGGCTTGCTGGAATCAAAAACAACAACTACGCCGGAAGGTGTTACCGAGCAGCAGTTCCTTTATGATGGCAACGGCCAGTTGATTGAAACGGTACAATCAGCGTCGGACGGAACAAATCACAAAGAGGTATACGAGTATGATCAGAACCGCAACCGAATCGGCCGCAGCTTAAATGGAGCGCTTATGGAGAAAGCTCTATATGGAACTCAGGATCGGCTGCAGTCGGTAGGCGGCAAAGCCTACGCATTCGATGCGGCGGGGTACTTGAGCGTCCGGGGAGACGACCGTTTCGTCTACGGCTCCCATGGCGAACTGCTGCAAGCGCAGGCAGGCGGCGAGGAGATTCGTTATACCTATGACGCATTGGGACGAAGAGTATCGCGGGAGGACAAGGGTGGCAAGGCACGCTATTTCTACGGCAATCCACTTTCTCCGTTACTGCCTACGGCGGTTGTTGAGCCAAATGGTGCGGCAGCAGTCTATCTGTATGACGAGAACGGTCTGTTGGTTGCCATCCAGAGGGGCGAGGAACGGTATTATGTAGTGACTGACGGCGTAGGCACGCCGCAGCGTGTGATCAATCAGAGGGGCGAGGTTGTCAAAAAACTTCGTTACGACAGCTACGGCGTCAAGCTTACGGACTCCAATCCGGACTTTCACCTGGCGATCGGCTTCGCTGGAGGTTTAGAGGACGGGGACACCGGTCTGATTCGCTTCGGCCTGCGGGATTATGATTCCCAGTCGGGACGCTGGACCGCGCGTGATCCGATGCTCTACGGCAGCGGACAGGCGAACTTATATGCTTACGTCAACAACAATCCGGTGCAGCTTCGCGATCCATGCGGCATGTTTTGCGTCGGTGCAAGCGCCTACGCTGGGGCTGGAGGAGGAGCTCAGCTATGCTTCAGCTCGGAGGGCATGTCCGTATGCGGAGAGCTTGGCTTTGGAGCTGGCGCGGAAGTGGGCCTGAATCCGTTTCAGGATCTGGCAGATAACGGTCTCTCTGTCGAAGCCAGTATCGGCGCAAATATGGGTCCGATAGGCATTAAGGCTGGGTATGAGATCGCTAGGCGTAATGATTGTTTTACCCATGGCAAAACGGGCGGTGCTGACCTTGGCCCGCTGCAAATTGACTTTACCAATCCGGAAAATACCGGTCTGAAAAATACGAACCTGTCCGACTATCTTGATCCGTCGACTAGCGTCCAAGCCAAGGTTGCAGGTAAAGCCTGCGGACAATGGCTGTGGTAAAACGGTAACGAAAAAAGAACCTGATTTGGTCGCTGGCAGCGATCAAGTCAGGCTCTTTTTTTTAATTACCACAATATGTTGAGCCCAGTAAGCACCAAAATTAGCCTGTCCGGGCGCGGCAATCGTTGTTACTTCGTAGAGACTTCAATGACACTATTTTCCACCGAGCTTATTTTAGCTTTGGCGATGCCTGCAGCGTAACGAAGCGGCAAATAATACGATCCGTCAATGAGAGCGGCCTTGAATCCGGAAAACTTTCCATCATTGGATAGTTTCCGTGTAGCCGTATCCAGAGTGAGCTTAACGGATTTCGCTTTTATAACCTTTACCGTTTTTTTGTCCCAACTAATCGTATAACCGAAAATTTGGGCAAAATCACGAAGGGAAATATAGTTGATATCTTGAATGCTGACGATTGGTTTATCCAGGGGAATCGATTTGCTGTTTACAGCAAGTGAAAGGTCGGTGTCGTCATACGGTGCGCCTGTATCGGTAACTTGGACATTAGCGACCGGAGCGGCAGGGGCACTGTAGTCATAGGATGAAGAAGATGAGGACGAGGAATCATCTGAGGAGTCCTCGGATGATGAGCTACCGCCATTGTGATAATGATACCCCGTGCAAAGTCCTTTGCTTATGGATTTTGCCGAGCATTTATGCCCTCCATTGCTATCTGTTCTGCCTGAATGAGCAAAAGCTGACAATGGAGTAACTAACATGACGATTAACAAAACTGCGATTGCGGTCATCCTTTTTTTGTGAAACATACGTACCACCCTTTTTCTATATTTTTGACTAATTAACAATATAACACTTCATAAATTTTGGGAATTAAAATATAAAAAAGCTTCGATCCCTCAAAGAATTAAGGGAATCGAAGCTTCCAATATGAGGATTGTTTTAGGTGAAACAGGAGCAATTAATCAGTCGGTTTTCTTCTTTTTTTTGCCAGTAAAATTCGTTACAGATTTCACGTCTTCCACGACGTCGTTGACGAATTCCATACTTTGGTTCTTTGCATGCATGGACGCCGTTCCTTTATAGTTGCCTTGATGGGTTTTGTTCTCCACTTCAACTCACCTCCCGTGCCGTTAGTATGGTTCAGCAGCCCCAGTGGCATGCAATCGCGAGCCTAGGTGCGGATAGTGAAACGGAGCTCAGCCCCATCTGAAAGGAGAGTGCAACATGAACGACAACTTGAATACCTCCCGCAAAGGGGCTTCGAAAAGGAAACACCGGGGCTTGCTTATAACAAGCGGGATAATTGCGATGCTTGTAGTGGCAGGCTGTACAGACAGCGCAGGTGGAGAGCAGAAGCAAACCTCCCCCGGGCCAACCGCGACCGCTGGATCGGCGCAGCAGGAGAAGGGGACGGATGATCCCGGCGCTAAAAAAGCCGAAGATGTCTTGAAGCAGGGCATCGAGGCGGTTAAAGGGGCGGAAAGCCTGCAATTTGCCATGGTGCTGAAGCAAGAAATGATGACGGACGGAGAGACGACCTCCATGTCGATGAGTAATGACGGGAGCGTTATCGTGGAACCACTGACGATTAAGCAATCAACCGTGAATGAATATATGGGTGAGAAATCCATGGTGGACTCTTATTTAACGGCTGACGGCTATTATATGTATGATCCTTCTACAAAGGCTTGGAGCCGGGTGCTGGCAACCGAGGTGCCAAAAGTCAAAGCGTCGCTATCCGATTTACAGATTGCGCCTGTCAAAGAGCTGGAGAAGATTTTGCCGCATACGGCTGTATTCAGCAGCGGCACGGAGAGTGGGAGCCAAGTGCTCGAGTATAAAGGAACGGGCT
Organism: Paenibacillaceae bacterium GAS479; assembly: GCA_900105225.1. Taxonomy (NCBI): domain Bacteria; kingdom Bacillati; phylum Bacillota; class Bacilli; order Caryophanales; family Paenibacillaceae; species Paenibacillaceae bacterium GAS479. The sequence goes on from LT629764.1 coordinate 2,933,857, forward strand.
CGGATAAAGCGGCAGACGCGCTAGTACGCGATCTGCTGCGCAGCACGATGGGTATCGATGACTTAGAGGCGAGTGTACGTGATTCCATCAAAGTTTCTTCACTTGATTACAAGCTCATTTTTGAGGGAAAGACCGACAGATTGAAACAGCTTGTTGCAACGTCCCAGTTGACCATCGAATATGATCCCGGCAATCCTTCCACGCTGAAGCAGTCTTTAACAATTAATTACAGTAAGTGGAACGAGGTTGCGCCGATTACCGTGCCGGAGGAAGCGAAGAACGCTCCTGAGGTGATGCCGCTCGACCAAGAGCTGATGGACGCGCTCGGTGAGGAAGGGCTGAAAGAGCTGGAGCCGTAAGCGGCTTATATAACAAGGAATAACTTTCCTTTGAATAAGAACATGCATTCGTGTATATAATGAGTATATACGAATGCATGTTCTATTTTTTGTGGAGGAAAGGGGCTGGACAGCATGAATATCGGCAAATGGATCGGCAGGAATGTGGAGCTCATCTATACGGATGCCAGTGGGCGGTTTACGCGCCGTTTGGTGCGGCTGCTGCATATAAATGGAGACGTCGTAGCAGCTTACGATCTGCTGAAGCGCCAGCCCCGGACGTTCCGGCTAGAGGGCATACTGGCTATTCAACCCGCTGGAAGTGTCGGACGGGAGCGGTTTGGTTGAGCGCTTTCCTTTTTAAATTGCGCTATGTCATGTATAATGGCTCCTAGATGATTCAGAGAATGTGAAGGAGTTGTTCCCATTGGCGCTTTCATGCGGCATCGTCGGTCTCCCGAACGTCGGGAAGTCGACGCTTTTTAATGCAATTACCCAGGCGGGAGCCGAATCCGCCAACTATCCGTTTTGTACGATTGATCCCAACGTAGGTGTTGTAGAAGTGCCGGACGAGCGGCTGGATAAATTGACCGAGCTTGTCGTGCCAAAACAGACCGTACCGACGGCATTTGAATTCGTCGATATCGCCGGCCTGGTGGCCGGAGCGAGCAAAGGAGAGGGCCTCGGCAACAAGTTCCTCGCCCACATCCGCGAAGTCGATGCGATTGTACATGTTGTACGCTGCTTCCAAGACGAGAACATTACCCATGTTTCCGGCAAGGTCGATCCGCTGGGCGACATCCAGACGATCAACCTGGAGCTGATCCTCGCGGATATCGATTCCGTCGATCGCCGTATCGATCGCTCCCGCAAGAACATGAAGGGCGGCGACAAAAAGGTTGCTCAAGAGGTTGAGGTGCTGGAGCGTGTGAAGGAAGCTCTTTACAACGATCAACCGGCCCGCAGCATCGAGCTCAGTGAAGATGAGCGCGCGCTGATCCGTGACCTGCATTTGCTGACGCTCAAGCCGGTGCTGTACGCGGCTAACGTGAGCGAGGAGGAAGTGGCGGACGCCGAAGGCAATCCGTACGTGAAGCTGGTGCGTGAGTTCGCCGTGGCAGAAAACGCCGAAGTTGTGCCAATCAGTGCCAAAGTGGAGTCCGAAATTGCCGAGCTTGAGGGCGAGGACAAAGCGATGTTTCTTGAGGAGCTGGGCATGCAGGAATCCGGCTTGAACCGCCTCATCAAGAGCGCGTACAAGCTGCTCGGCCTGTATACGTACTTTACGGCTGGAGTTCAGGAAGTACGTGCCTGGACTATCCGCAAAGGCATGAAGGCTCCGCAAGCGGCTGGCGTCATTCACACTGACTTCGAGCGTGGCTTCATCCGCGCCGAGGTTGTTGCCTACCGCGATCTGGTCGCTGCCGGATCGATGAATGCGTCCAAAGAGCGCGGCCAGCTGCGCCTTGAAGGCAAGGATTATGTTGTGCAGGACGGCGACGTCATGCATTTCCGTTTTAACGTGTAATAAATGCTGCCCCACAGGTGGCATGAAGCGCCCCGGGAAGCTTCGGCTTCTGCGGGGCGTTTGTGTGCGAACTCCCTTTTTCAGGGATAGGGAAATGACCATTTATGGATTGGCTTCATATATGGTATAATGAAGGGCAGGACATTTTCGTTAACTATTCAGAACTTAATTTTATACAGGGGTGAAGTCAGGTGTTAGACCGTTTACAGGCGCTTGCCGACCGGTATGATAAGCTGAGCGAGCTGCTGTGCGATCCTGATGTAGCCAGTGATCCCAAGCGGCTGCGCGATCTTTCTAAGGAACAGTCAGATCTGCAGGATGCATACAACGCTTATACAGAATACAAGGAAGTCCATGGCCAGCATGAGGATGCCAAGGCGATGCAGGCGGAGAAGCTAGACGATGAGATGCGTGAGATGGTCAAAATGGAGCTCGACGAGTTGAGCCAACGTTTGACTGAACTCGAAGCGCAAATCCACGTGCTGCTGCTGCCTAAGGACCCCAACGATGACAAAAACGTCATCGTGGAGATTCGCGGCGCTGCTGGCGGCGATGAGGCCGCTTTGTTCGCTTCGGATCTTTATCGCATGTACACTCGTTTCTCTGAGGCTCAAGGCTGGCGCGTAGAGCTGATGGATGCCAGCGAGAACGATCTTGGCGGCTTCAAAGAGGTCATTTTTAAAGTGTCCGGCAAAGGTGCGTACAGCAAGCTGAAGTTTGAGAGCGGCGCGCATCGCGTACAGCGTATTCCAGTAACGGAATCCGGTGGACGCATCCACACATCCACTTCGACGGTAGCGGTTATGCCTGAGGTGGAGGAAGTCGAGGTCGAGATTTTCGACAAAGACATCCGCGTAGATACGTTCTGCTCCAGCGGAGCGGGCGGACAATCCGTCAACACGACGAAGTCTGCCGTGCGCGTGACGCATGTACCGACGGGCATCGTGGCTACTTGTCAGGACGGCAAGTCCCAGAATGAGAACAAAGCGAAGGCGCTGCAAGTTTTGCGCGCCCGCATTTACGACATTCATCGCCAGGAAGAAGAAGCCAAAATTGCCGGGGACCGCAAAAGCAAAGTTGGCACGGGCGACCGCAGCGAGCGTATCCGCACGTACAACTTCCCGCAAAGCCGGGTGACGGACCACCGCATTGGCCTGACGCTGCACCGACTGGAGACGATTATGAACGGTGATATGACGGAGATCGTCAATTCGTTGTCGCTGGCAGAGCAGACGGAACTGTTGGAGAAGGAAAACTTGGCTTAATCCTTAGGCCGGTTATGCATGGAATAGAACTATGGCAAGACAGTAAGCCGCAGGAAGCTTCTCCCGGAAGGGTGAAGCTTTTTGTTTTTGGCAATGGCGACCGTTATTTTGCCCGATACTGGCTTAACAGGAGGAGAAGCACGAATGGACAAGGCTGCACAATCAGGTGAAGAATATGAGCTGCCGCATGGCCTGACGGTGGCTGAAGCTCGACGGCATGCTGCCGCATACTTGCAGAAACAAGGTGTAGACGAGCCGGAGGATAATGTGTCGCTGCTGCTTCAGCATGTGCTGCAAAAAAGCCGCACCGAGCTGATGCTCGGTGCGCGCGATGTTTTTCCAGCGGAGCGGGCGGCGGCTTGGACGGAGGCGGTCAGCCGCAAGGGCCGAGGGGAGCCGGCGCAGTATATCGCCGGTGAACAATGGTTTTACGGCCGGGCATTCGCCGTATCTCCGGCGGTGCTTATTCCGCGGCCGGAGACGGAATTGCTAGTCGAGGCCGTACTGAAGGCGGCCGATCGACTGTGGCCGGAGCCGGCGAGAGCGTTGGAGTTGTCACGCAGGGACGGGTTTTCCGCTGCGGGGGGTTCCGGCTCCGACGGGGCGCTGGCTGCACAGCCCCGCCGCATGAATGGGAATTCAGACGATACGAATGTCCAAGCTGCGGAGCAGTCCAGACCAGCCGCTCGCGCAGCGGCTGGTCCGATCGTTCTCGACGTCGGCACGGGCAGCGGAGCCATTGCACTGACGCTTGCGGCGGAGCGCCCTCAGTGGCAGGTGTACGCCTCCGATCTGTCTCCGGCGGCGCTTGCCGCGGCGCGGGCCAATGCGGAGCGGCTCGGCGCGCAGGTTCGAGCTTTTGCAGAAGGGGATCTGCTGGCTCCTTTCCTTGCCACTGCCGGCGGGGAGCATGCCGGGCTCAAGCTGGACATTCTCGTGTCCAACCCGCCCTATATTCCGGCTGGCGACCTGCCCGGCTTGCAGCGTGAGGTGCGCGACTATGAGCCGGTGCTGGCGCTAGATGGCGGAACGGATGGGCTTGACCCGTACCGCCGTATGGCGGAACAGCTGAGCGGCTTGTCGCAGCTGCCTTCGATTGTTGCTTTTGAGCTGGGCATCGGCCAAGCTCGGGATGTAGCCCAGCTTCTGGAGGCAATCGGCCACTGGAATGACATCTCCATCGTGACCGACTACGGCGGTATCGAGCGTCATGTGATTGCAGTGCGTACCGCTTCGGGGGACGCCCGCGCTCGGGTTTGAGCTTCAGCCCGGGAACGCGGTCAACGGCCTCGCGGCAGTTTGGAGGCGTAGCGGCCGCGAAGCTCGGACAGCATGTCCAGCCTTTCCAGCACGGTTTCTTTTTGCAGCAGACCAATGCTCAGAATAAGCTGTTCGATCAGCAGCAGCGGCGTCGTCATGGAATGAAACTCCCCCAGCTCGCCTCGACTGACCCAAAAAGCATTGCGCACAGGATGACCGTATCGCAGCTCCTCGCGGTCGGTCAGCAGTGCTCCCGGGCAGCCAATGCGCCCAATGCAGTCCAGAATCACCTCCGTCTCAGGTAACATCCGTGTAAAACTAAACAGCAAAACGGCGTCGTCGCTTTGCAGCTGTGCCATTGATTCCAGCAGCTCGTGGCCGCTTCCCGCCATCAACTGCACCGTCAGGCCGAAGCGGCCGAGCCGGAAAGAGAGCAGCTCGCCGAGCGCTCGGGAAGGCCCCGGTGCATGAACATAGATCCGGCGGGCGGCACTCATGAAACGCGCCGTCTCCTCTAATTCCTCTGGCCGCAGCTCGCGAGCAGTGCGCTCTAGATGGGCGATTGACTGCTCCAGCATGCGGGCCGGCAGGCTGGCGGGATCAAGCCCGGCAATTGTCGTCTCCAGCTTGAGCGAAGGCGTTGCGTCCGCTGCGCCGCGAAGCTTGATTTTGAATGCTTTTATATTGTCATAGCCGACCGTCCGCCAGAAGCGGGATACGGTGGCAATGCTTACACCGATGCGATCCGCGATTTCCTGCTCCGTTAGAAACAATACCTCCTCCGGATTCCGTTCGATGAAGTCGGCCAGCCTCTGCTGGCTTGGTGTTAACACGCTTTTGTCTGCAAAAAGAACCATTTCAAGATACCCTCGCTTTACTTCGATATGTAGACCTCATTATATCATTCCATGTCTTGTTTTGTAATAAAAATTACATGGATATAATAATCTAATAAAAATTACACCACGTTGACAAAACAACCGCTTTGTTTTAATACACAGCCTCTAAGATGAAAGAAATCCGATCTGGGGGGTTGTTTCATGAAAAGCAAAGCCGACCGCTATACGCTTACCTCTTCGCAGAAAATGATGATTTTTGTACTCTCGATGTCGCTCTACGGGTTGTCGAACATGTTCACCGAGCTCATTCCAAAGCTCCAACTGGGGCCGATTGAGCTGTCTGTGGAATACTTCGCTTTTATCCCGCTTACGCTGTGCATCCTGTTCCATCCGTTATATGCGGCCATTGGAGCCGCGCTGGGAGAAGTTATTTTCGGTGAGCTGATGTTAGGACAGTTCGGCGGTCTCGGTGAGTTGGAAAAATTCCTGACGTTTTCATTCGCGATGTTTGTTGCCGGATCTATGGTGCGTGACCCTCGCAGCAGACTGCAGGTGGGAACGGCTGCGATGACGGGAGTCATCATCCATCAGTTGTGCAGCAGCCTTGTTGATATCGGAAAAGTCTGGATCGGCGTGGAAGAATTCGAGGCCGTTCCTGGCCTTGCTCAGAGCGTTGTGCTTGTAGAAGGAGTTGGTTTCCTCAACGATGTGCTGTTCTCAGGCATTCTGTTCGCGCTGCTGCCAACCCTCTATCTGGTACCGCGTCTGCATGGAAAAATCGAGCCGCTGCTCGGCATGAAGCCTCGTGAGCGGAAGCTCAGGCCGGAGACGGACCGTCGCCGCGTCGCTATGCTGGCTATCGTCGGGGTGGTGCTGGGATTGATCGCTTTTGGCGCGGAATCGCTTTCGGAAAGCGGGTTTGACTGGGGCTCATGGGACAGCGGTCTTGCTGACCGTCTGGGCGATGGAGCTATCTGGGTGAGCGTTGGAGCAGCGGCTCTGGTTAGCATTCTTGTTCTGGCAGTGTTCATGCTGCGCAAAAAAACAACGGCGGACCGTATCGGAGAACTGCCTCATGGTTGAGACGCACTTGCCGTCAGCGACGGAAATGCCGTCCGGGCTTGCGGCAGCAGTGCCGCCGGCCATTGATCTGCGCAATGTCCGGTTTACGTATCCCGGCGGCGAGCGCCAGGTTCTGAACGGAGCATCGTTACAGTTGAAAGCTGGGAGCTTCACTGCGATCATCGGCGGCAATGGCAGCGGCAAATCAACGCTGTGCAAGCTTTTCAACGGGCTGATCCCCCACTTTTATTCAGGTGACTTCGAAGGAGAAGTTTGGATCGAAGGACGGAATGCGGACGAGTGCTCCGTAGCAGAGCTTTCGCGCCAGATCGGTTACGTATATCAGGATTTTGATAATCAACTGGTGCGTCCTACAGTGCTGGACGAAGCTTGTTTCGCGCCGCTCAATTATGGGATTAAAGAGTATCGAAGTTTGGGACGGCAGGCGTTGGAGCAGTGCGGATTGCTTCATATGCAGGACCGATATATTTGGGAGTTGAGCGGCGGCCAGCGGCATTTGCTCGCCATTGCCGGGGCGTTGTCGCTGCAGCCCGGCATACTCGTTGTTGATGAGCCGGTGTCCCAGTTGGACCCGTCCCATGCACGGCAGGTGTACGATCTGCTGCGTCGCCTTAACCGCGAGCAGGGGAAAACAATCATCGTCATCGAGCATCATGCTGAATTCATCGCCGACTATTGCCGGGACGTCTGCTTGGTGGATGCGGGCCGAGTGCGCTGGCTGCTGCCCGCTGCGCAGGCTTTGAACCGGCTGGATGATTTAGCGAGGTGCGGCATTCAGCCGCCAGAGGTAACGCAAGTTGCAGCCCGGTTAAACGGCCTGTTAGCGGAGAGAGGAATTCCATTAGCGCCGGGCCTTTCCGCTGAGGCATTAGGAGGAGACGGAGAGGCAAATCTGCCCGTTACGCTTGAGGAGGCGGCGCGATGGTTCCACGGCCTCCTTGAAACATCGGTTCCGGTTTCTGCTGGAGCGTCTGCTCCGGGGTTCGCCCCAGCGTCTGCGCCGGACTCTGTTCGAGCGTCAGCATTGGCCTCGGCAGCTTCCGATATTCCTCCGATCCAGTCCGAAAAGGCAGATAACCTTGAATCAGCGCGATCGGGCCCTAATGAAATGAATTGTCGAACACGATCAAACACAACCGTGTTGGAATTGAATGCGGTCTCCCTCTCCTACGGGTCACAGCGCAAAAGCCGTCGTATCGTTTTGGACGGAATCAATCTCAAGCTGCATGCCGGAGAGCGAGTGGCTGTCGTTGGCGGCAACGGCGCCGGCAAGTCCTCGCTGTTGAAGCTGGCGGCGGGCATCATTCGCCCTGACGCAGGCGAAGTGGTTCTGCAAGGTCAATCGGCTTCCGGCGTTCCGCTTGAACTGCTGTCGGAGCAGGTCGGCTATGTGTTCCAGAACCCCGAGGATATGTTTATCGATGACAGCGTAAGTAAAGAAATTGCCTATGCGCTTATCCGCCGGAAGTTGCCGGACGCGGAGCAGCGGCTGCAGGAAATGCTGCGGGCTTTCCGACTTGAGGAGCTGGAAGGGCGTGATGCCCGCCTGCTCAGCGGCGGGCAGCAGCGGCGCTGTTCGCTGGCGATCGGGGCTGCCATGCGTCCGGCGGTTATGCTGCTGGATGAGCCGACTGCGAACCTGGATATGGCGATGCGCGGCGATTTATTAAGTACGCTCCAAGCACTAAGCAGCCATGTAAGCACCGTGGTCGTGGCGACTCACGATATGGGGCTGGTGCAGGAGTGGGCGACAAGAGTTCTTGTGTTGCAGGGCGGCCGGTTGGCCGCGGATGGTCCTCCGGAGCAAGTATTCGCCGACCGTGAGCTTATGGCCCGGGCGGGGTTAATGCTGCCGGGCTTGATGGAGCTGGCGGACAGGATCGGCTTCGGAACGCGGCTTGCGCGGCTGACTCCCACTAGCCTGGCGGCGGCAATGTTGAGCCGAATAAGCGACGGGATGGCGGAGAAAGTGGAGGAGAAAAATCATGCAAATTGCCCGCAGATGGCTTGAACGGCTATCGCTGGAAAACTTTCAAACTCAGCTGATGGGCATGGTGTATGGCAGTGGCCACGCGGTGTTGTCGCGGCTTGATCCTCGCAGCATGCTGATTTGGTATTTGTTTTTCGCCATTGCTCCCTGGTTCATCTCAAGTCTGACGGTGCTGGCTGGCATGTTTCTACTGCTCGCTGCCTCGACAGTGCTCTCCCGAGCAGCGCCGTTTATTCTGTTCATCCTCTGCCTTGGCCTAATTGGTCAGGTCGGATGGTTGTTCCTGCTATCACTCTTTTTCGGCGGGGATGCCGAGTCAGCGCTGCCCCTTCTCAAGTTGACGCTCAAGCTAAGCGTCGTCTCGCTGGCCAGCATCACTGTATTTTCCGGAATGGACCCCGAGCGGATCAGCGACGGTCTGTTGGCGCTTGGCATGCCGGCGACGTTTTCCTTCAGTCTGTCTTACGGGTACCGGATTTTGCCCGTCCTGCTGGAGGAGTTCCGCAGCGTGCTGCTGTCCTATCGTTTGCGGGGCAAAGCGCCGGCCCCCGGCCGTTTCCGTTATGTCAGGCTGGCTGTATATTACCTCAAGCTGCTCGTGCTTTCCTTTTACCCGTTGATGTTGGCGACGGCGAAGCGCTCCCGAACGACGGTAGAGGCACTTGAGGTGAGAGGTTTCTCCTACGGAATGAAAAATCCGGCTTCGCGCCGCTTGAAGCTAGCGCATCTTCAGCTAAGCTGGCGCGATGGAGCTTTTCTCGGAGGGACAGCCGGTTATATTGCGCTTCTGTTTTGGCTGGGGTAACCCTCGGCCTCATTTTAAATAAGGAGAGAGACCGATTTATGCAAGTCCAATAACGCCTCGCCGCCCTGGCGGACTGGCGATTCAATAGGAGTGAGCTAATTTATGCGTATCGATCTTCATACCCATGCCAAGCTTTCTAAAGCGACTGAGTTTTCTGAGGCATACTACGGCCAGATGCTGGAGGAAGCGGCGACCGCAGGACTGACCGCGCTGGCGCTTACGGAGCATTTCAATACCCGGAATTTCAAAGAGGTTTACGCGGGGCTGGACCGGATGTTTCCTTACAACGGCCATGTATACAATGCCGACGGGCTGAGTTTGTTTCCAGGGATGGAGGTGGATATTCGGGAGCAGGGGCATATTTTGCTGATCGGGAAGAAGGATGAGGTGCTGGAGCTGAGGGAGAGGCTTGAACCATATACTGGTAAAGGCAGCTTCGTTGCGTTTGATCTGCTGATGGATTACGCTGACGACTATTCGATGCTTAAAATCGGCGCCCACCCGTTCCGCGAGAGCAATTCACTGCTCGGATTGTCTCGGGAACAGCTGTCCCGTTTGGATGCGTTTGATCTGAATGCCAAGGATATGTACCGATACAGCAAAAAAGTCACGCGGGAGCGGGTAGAACTGCTGGCGCACGAACTGGGCAAGCCGGTAACCGCTGGTAGTGATACGCATCAGTGCCTGCAGTTCGGCAGCGTGTGGAACGAGCTGGATCGGGAAGCGGCAACGGCGTTGGAGCTGAAGATGGCGCTTCTGCGGGGAGAGCATAGCGTCGTCGTTTCGGATGAGCTGGAGCTGCGAGTGAAGGCGGCCGCTAAGCTTAAAAAGCTGATGAAAAAACTGGCTGTTCTGCAAGGGGAACTCGTTCCATCCGAGGCCGAAGAAGAGGCAGACGAGCCGACCGCCAAGCAGCGCTCTGGCAAGGCCAGTTCGACTCTAGCATTTGATCCAAAATAATAGAGTAGCATCGTTTAAAAGAGTGGGAAGCGGACATACTGGAGGATAGATAGCGTTCCGGAACGCAAGCGGCGGTACCGACGGGTGCCCGAGAGGAGCTTGTGTTATGCTTGAATCTTCCAATTCTTCCGTTTCCCGCACTCATTCCTATGTTTCTGTACCTGCTTTCCGCTCTAATTCTTCCGAGGTTCGCCGTTCTTATACAGCTGCACCGCATGCGTACCGTTTTCCATTCCGTATGTCCTATCTGTATCTGTTCGTCTGCCTAGCCGTGCTCATGATGAGCTGGGAGACGGCGCGTAATGATGCAGCTATTGCTCAAGGCGACATCCCGAACGAAGCGATCCGCCTCCGTATTCTTGCTAACTCCGACTCTGCAGTTGATCAAGCGACCAAACGTGTTGTCCGCGATGCGATTGTGTCCGAATTGAACAGCTGGGCAGCGGAGCCGGAGTCGATTGAAGAAGCTCGTTACGTCATTCAGTCCCGCATGGCGGCGATTGAAGCAGTCATTGCAGAGCGTCTGCAGGCGCGTGGCTTTAGCTACGGCTTTACTGCTGAGCTTGGCATGGCGGAATTCCCGACGAAGGTATATGGGGAAAAAGTATACCCAGCCGGCGAGTACGAAGCGCTCCGCATTACGCTGGGCGAAGGAAAAGGACAAAACTGGTGGTGCGTGCTGTTCCCTCCGCTTTGCTTTGTGGATTCGACGACCGGAGACGCCGTGCCGAAGGCCGAAGCGGCCTCTGCATCAGGAGAAGCAACTGGTACCGAGGCGACCACGGCAGTCAAAGGCGGCTCTGACGCTAAGGCCAGCCAGCCTGTTGCTCCTGCAGAGGTGGCCGATGGTCAAGCTCCAGAAGCGAAGTTTTTCATCTGGGAGCTGTTAGAGTCGTTGTTCGGCTTTCTCCGCGGCCTGTTTGGCTGAACGCTGATGGGAGCGGCAAGTGGTACGGCGGAATGATTTGAAATCTCCTCATCATCTATGTGGCCGTTATCCGCTCCAAGCGGGTATCAAGTGAAGATTCAAGCATATCCTAGCTCCTTTCAATCCGGTAACGCCCTGTGGCGAATGCCGGATTTTTGTTGTTTGCATCGTTTGGCGATCGGCTAACGAATCCCCCTAGCCTTAGAACCGAGATAAACCGAATTTTGAAATCTAACGAGTCGTGGTGACGTTAGAGGAATCGCTTTCGAGAAGGCAGGGACTTGGTTTCGCAACATATGGAGGGGTATACTAGGGACTAGGTAAGCATTATGAGTGAAGGATCCAAGAAGTCATAAGAAGCAATAGAAGGATTGGAGCCAGCATGAAGGATTACGGAGAAAAATTCTATCAAACCAAGGCTTGGCCGACTCATCCCGCTCAAGAGCCATCAGAGGCGGATATTGGTGAAGCGGGAGCTATGCTCGCTGCCGGTGAAACGGTCGCGTTCCCGACCGAAACCGTGTATGGTCTCGGAGCCGATGCCCGGCGAACAAGCGCTGTCGAGCAGGTGTTTCAGGCGAAAGGCAGGCCATCGGACAACCCGCTCATCGTCCATATTGCGGAGCTATCACAACTCGATGGGCTGGTCACACAAATGAACGAAACGGAGCAAGGGCTGGCGGAGCTGTTTTGGCCGGGACCGTTCACGATGGTGTTGCCCGCTGTAAAAGGAGCCGTGTCTCCGCGCGTAACGGCCGGTTTGGACACAGTCGCTGTCCGCATGCCGGATCATGAGCTGGCGCTGCGGCTGATTCGTGCGGCAGGCTGTCCGATTGCGGCGCCTAGCGCCAACCGCTCCGGCAGGCCGAGCCCTACAACGGCACGGCATGTGCTGGAGGATTTGGATGGCCGTATAGGCGGTATTTTGGATGGAGGACCGACAGGGGTTGGCCTCGAATCTACCGTTGCGGAATGCATCGGACCGGGGCGCGTACGCATTCTGCGTCCGGGAGGGGTTACACCAGAGCAGTTGCGCGAAGCCGGTTTTGAGGTGGAGCTGGAGGCGGTGGATTCCAGCGTTGCCTCCGTTTCGAGAACTATGGCTGCTGCTGATGTCGCTGACTTCAACTCCAACGGAGCTCCACTGGAGGAAGCTTCGGCGACGACGGACAGGTCTGCTGCCAATGTATCCGCACCGGTTGAGACGGCCGTAGCGGCGGCATCCGCTAAGTCTGTTTCTGCGCCAATTGAAGCTGCTCAGGCTGTACCCGAGGCGCCTCGCTCGCCGGGTATGAAGTACGCGCATTATGCGCCGCGTGGCGAAATGCGCTTAGTCGCTGGCTCAAGGGAAGCCGTCCAAGCACATATTCAAGCTTCGGCCGATCAAGCCAGCGGCAAAGGATTGCGAGTCGGCATTTTAGCCTATGACGAGACGGCGCGCGCCTACCACGCGGACATCGTGCTGGCTTGCGGGTCGCTCGCACGACTTGAAACAGCGGCTCAATCGCTGTATGCTGCACTGCGCGAATTCGATGAGCGTGGAGCCGAAGTCATTTGGGCGGAGGCATGTCCTCCGGACGGAATCGGCCTTGCGCTGCTCAATCGGCTTTCCAAGGCAGCCGGAGGGAAGGTCGACCGGGTTCACTAACTGCGTCGTCTCCTCCATTCGGATTTTCTTTCTCCCAAGGGACAGGTCGTTCATAAACCCTCCCCTTGTCCGCATAGGCTGGATAGAACAAGCCACCGGACAGTAAGGGGAGATCGCGGTCATGTTGGAAGCTTCTCTGCACGAAGGGCAACTGCTCACGCTCTTGATAATGGCCCTTGCGCTGGGCATGGATGCATTCTCGCTCGGCGTAGGTATCGGTATGAGAGGCATCCGGCTACTGGATATCTTGAAGCTGAGCGCCATCATTGGATTGTTTCATGTCATTATGCCGCTTGTCGGCATCGTGGCTGGCCAATACATGAGCCTGCTGCTGGGCCATGTAGCTGCTCTAACCGCCGGCCTGCTGCTCATTCTGCTTGGCGGGCATATGTTGATTGCTTCGTTCCGGGGAGATGGAGGTGCCACGCCGTCCTTTGTCGATCATCGGACGACTGGCGGTCTTATGCTGTTTGCGCTCAGCGTTAGTGTGGATTCTTTTTCTGTTGGAATTTCGCTGGGGATGTTCGCTGCTGATGTTGTCATGACCATTCTGTTGTTTGGCCTCGCAGGGGGTTTAATGTCCGTGCTCGGTCTGCTTGTAGGTCGGCGCATCGGTCGAAGCCTGGGCAGTTATGGCGAAGCGGCAGGCGGCGCAATTTTATTGACCTTCGGCATCCTGTTCCTGCTTTAAGGCTCTGTGCCGGCAGGAGCCGGGAGAGCCGAGGGAAGAAGGAGGCATAACACATTATGAATGCTGCCAAAATTTTGTTTGTCTGCACCGGCAACACCTGCCGCTCTCCTATGGCAGAGGCGATCCTCCGTGACGCCGCCAAGGCTCAGGGGCTGCCGCTTGAGGTTCGCTCGGCTGGTGTCGCGACATCAAATGGCATACCCGTTTCCCGGAATGCCCGTCTCGTGCTGGAGAACAGCGGGATTCGGCATGACGGCGTTTCTTCGTCGGTAAGCGCCGAGTTGATTCGCTGGGCGGATCTGATTCTGACCATGACGGGTTCTCACAAAATGGCGCTGCTTCGTTATTATCCGGAAGCGGCAGACAAGGTTCACACGCTGCGCGATTTTGCCCTCTCCACCGAGCTGGCTGAGCTTGACCGCCTGCGCGGGGAGCGCGAGATGCAGCGCTCTTTGGGGCGGCAGCTGAGCGGAAGGGAAGAACGGCGTCTCCGCGAGTTGGAAGGCGCCGCTCTATCTGGAGATATAGCCGATCCATTCGGCGGCTCCTATGAGATCTATGCGGCCAGTGCTCAAGAGATCAGCGAAGCGGTGCATGCGGTGCTGAAGCGTCTGCAAGACGATGAGCATAAGTAAGCTTTTCGCTGCGGATGACAAGGGAAAAACTACCGCGAACGAGTCTGGCTTTCTCCTATTTGGAGGATTGACAGCGGGCTTGGCCGTGAGCTATCATGGGGGCAAGTAAGAAGGATCCGATGTAACTGGCGACGAAGTGGGACTAACCACGATGGAGCATCGGAACATACGGCCGGTCGCCTGGGCAGAGAGCATGTGCGCGAGTTTTTCGCGTGCAGAGCTCTCTTTTTCGTTTTTTGGACCATTCTGAAGTACACTCGTCTAAAAGGGGTCCGATTCGGTATAATAGGACACGAACGAACGGAACCCTGCAAGCAATGCGAATTCACCGATCGCAAGGTCGGTGTTCGTACCCGATGGAAATACGAGAATTTCGCCCAAGGGCATTAATTCTAGTAGGAGTCCCGCTCCCCCGTCCCAAGAGGATGAACCTGGAGTTCGGGAGGGAGCTCCACGATCAGGAGGCTGGTATGATGAGGAGTGAAGCAATAGCGCCGGAGGTTATATCCGCCGGCGTAGAGGCGCTGATTCGGGAGCTGGCTGCTGAAGACCGGCTGCGGCCGGGTCAACTGCTCGTGCTGGGAGTCAGCACAAGCGAAGTGCTTGGCAAGCGAATCGGCACCGCTGGCAGCCGCCAGGCTGCTGCGGCGATCTTTAGCGGCGTTCAAAGAGCTCGTGCCGATCTCGGCTTTATTCCGGTATTTCAATGCTGCGAGCATCTTAATCGTGCTCTCGTACTGGAATGGGAAACAGCGGAGAAGCTCGGCCTGGAGCGTGTCCATGCAATTCCGGTGCCTGGCGCCGGCGGCTCTATGGCCGCTCATGCCTACCGGCATCTGAAGGATGCCTGTCTTGTCGAAGCAGTGCAGGCGCAAGCTGGCATCGATATCGGCGAGACGTTGATCGGCATGCATTTGAAGCGCGTGGCAGTGCCGGTGCGGCCATCTCTGAGAACGATCGGCGAGGCGAGAGTTACGATGGCTTATTCCCGTCCGAAGTTGATTGGCGGGCCGCGCGCTGTTTATGAGCTGTCGCCCGAACCGTCCCCGACGGATACTGGCAGCTGCAATTGAACAGCTCGAGCAAGTACATTAGCAAGCGATTATTATTATGTTAAATTTCATTTATTATAGGGAGGATTTGAACAATTATGGAACAACTCCGCAAGCAAGACCCTGACGTATTGAAAGCACTTGGACTGGAACTGCAACGCCAGCGGGACAACATCGAGCTAATCGCTTCCGAGAACATCGTGAGCGAGGCTGTGCTTGAAGCGATGGGCAGCGTTTTGACGAACAAATACGCTGAAGGCTACCCGAGCAAACGTTTCTACGGCGGCTGCGAGCATGTAGACATCGTCGAGGATATTGCCCGCGAACGCGCTAAAGAGCTTTTCGGAGCTGAGCATGCCAACGTACAGCCGCATTCCGGTGCTCAAGCGAATATGGCTGTTTACCTTGCGGCGCTCCAGCCTGGCGATACTGTGCTCGGTATGAACCTGGCGCATGGCGGCCACTTGACGCATGGTAGCCCGGTCAATGCTTCCGGCCTCCTTTATAACTTCGTTGCTTACGGTGTCGAGGAAGGCAGCTTCACTATTAACTACGACGAGCTGCGTAAAGCAGCGTTTAAGCATCGTCCCCGCATGATTGTTGCTGGTGCCAGCGCGTACCCGCGCATCATCGATTTCGAAAAAATTGGTGAAATCGCCAAAGACGTTGGCGCTCTTTTCTTCGTCGACATGGCGCATATCGCTGGTCTAGTGGCGGCTGGACTGCATCCAAGCCCGATCCCGCATGCTCATTTTGTGACGACAACAACGCACAAAACGCTGCGCGGACCACGCGGCGGCCTCATTCTGACGACAAAAGCATGGGCGGCAGCCATCGACAAAGCCGTATTCCCTGGTTCCCAAGGCGGCCCGCTCATGCATATCATCGCTGCAAAAGCCGTTGCTTTTGGCGAAGCGTTGCAGCCTGAGTTCAAAACCTATGCTCAGAATGTTGTAAACAATGCAAAAGTGCTGTCCGAAGAGCTGATTTCCCGCGGCCATAATATCGTTTCCGGCGGTACGGACAACCACCTTATGCTGCTTGATACTCGCGGCCTTGGAATCACAGGCAAGGTAGCTGAGCATGTGCTTGATTCCGTCGGCATCACCGTTAACAAAAATGCGATTCCGTTCGATCCAACGAGCCCGTTCATCACGAGCGGTATCCGTCTCGGTACGCCAGCGGCTACAACTCGCGGCATGGATGGGGATGCGATGCGCACCATCGCCGAAGTTATCGATATGACGCTGCGTAATCCAGAGGATGAGGCTGTTCTCGCCAAAGCTACCGGAATCGTGCGTGAGCTAACTTCGCGTTACCCGCTTTACACCGAAATGAAGTACTAGAACCTTAACCTAACGGGCCCCAGCTAATGCCGCAATGCGGCATCAACTGGGGCTTTGCCGCGCATGTGCAGGTTGCGAACGGAAGCCAGCATGAAGCAACAAGAGACCTCAAACGGCTCTCTTTTCCCTGCCAGTGACAATGCTTGATGCGCCGCCCGGAAGGGAATGCTATAATAGGTTGGCAAATTCAAGTGAAATTCAGGAGGGCAACCCCCATGAGCAGCAAACTGGTCATCTGCGACCATCCACTAATTCAGCACAAGCTGACGTTTATCCGCGACAAGGACACCAAGACAAAAGACTTCCGCGAGCTTGTCGACGAGGTTGCAACCTTGATGGCATACGAAATCACACGGAACATGCCTCTGGACACGATTTCGGTGGAAACACCAGTCGCCACGGCAAAATCCAAAGTGCTTTCGGGCCGTATGCTGGGCATCGTGCCGATTTTGCGCGCAGGCCTTGGCATGGTCGACGGCATCCTCAAACTGATTCCTGCCGCCAAGGTAGGCCATATCGGACTTTCGCGAGACCACGAAACTCTGCAACCAAGTGAATATTACATCAATCTGCCTACGGACGCGACGGAGCGTCTGCTGATCGTTGTTGATCCGATGCTGGCGACCGGAGGTTCGGCGAACGCCGCCATCGACTCTTTGAAAAAGCGCGGCTGCACCCAGATCAAGCTGATGGTGCTGATTGCTTCGCCTGAAGGCGTGAGCGCCGTACAGAAGGCCCATCCAGACGTAGATATCTATGCGGCTGGCGTTGACGAGAAGTTGGATGAGAAGGGTTATATCGTCCCGGGATTGGGAGATGCCGGAGACCGGATGTTCGGCACTAAGTAAGAGCCGAATAACTCAGGATAGGGGAGATTAAGGATTTGGAAAAGCTTAAAGTGATGACCATTTTCGGAACCCGACCGGAGGCAGTTAAGATGGCTCCGCTCGTGCTTGAGCTGCAGAAGCACCCGGAGCAGATTCAGTCTATCGTCTGTGTAACGGCCCAGCATCGCCAGATGCTTGACCAGGTGCTGGAGCTGTTCCGCATTAAGCCCGATTATGATCTCAATGTGATGAAGGATCGCCAGACGCTGACAGAAACGACGGTGCGCGTGCTTGAAGGACTGGAGCCAGTGCTCCGCGAGGCGGCGCCGGACATCGTGCTCGTGCATGGTGATACACAAACAACGTTCCTGGCCAGTTATGCTTCTTTCTTGCAGCAGATTCAGGTTGGTCATGTGGAAGCGGGACTGCGTACATGGAACAAGATGTCGCCATATCCGGAAGAGATGAACCGTCAGCTGGCGGGCGTGCTTTCGGATGTGCATTTTGCTCCTACGAACTGGTCGGCTGACAATCTCCGTAAAGAAAATAAATCGGATTCCACGATCTACGTGACCGGTAATACGGCAACGGATGTGTTCCAGTATACGGTGGACCCTGCGTTTACCCACCCGATGCTGGAATGGGCGGCAGGACGCCGCCTCATTCTGATGACGGCTCACCGCCGCGAGTCGCTCGGCGAGCCGCATCGCAACATTTTCCGCGCTGTGAAGCGCATCGCCGATGAATTCGAAGACATCGCGATTGTGTATGCCGTGCATCCTAATCCCGCTGTGCGCGAACCGGCGCAGGAGATTTTGGGTAATCATCCGCGCATCCAATTAATCGAGCCGCTCGACGTATTCGAGTTCCACAATTTTTATCCTCACGCTTACATGATCCTAACGGATTCCGGCGGCATGCAGGAAGAGGCTCCGTCCTTCGGCGTGCCTACGCTCGTGCTGCGCGATACGACTGAGCGTCCAGAAGGTATTGAAGCGGGTACGCTGGAGCTCGTCGGTACAGACGAGACTCGCGTCTATGATCGGGCGCGCGCATTGCTGAGCGACAGGGAGACGTACGAGCGGATGAGTCAGGCTGCGAATCCATATGGAGACGGAGCCGCTTCAGAGCGTATCGTACGGGCGATCCTGCATCATTTTGGCCGAGGCGACAGGCCTGAAGCGTTCACACAACGTTCATAGTTATGGCGGGAGGAGCGGCAACTCCAACAACGACACAGCATACAGTTCTACTGTACGGTTTGGAAGTGCGGCAAATCCCGTCATTTCAAGGTTTTTTATCACAAGTTCTTCGAAAGTTTGCTATTATCAAAATTGACAAACCTT
Source organism: Paenibacillaceae bacterium GAS479 (assembly GCA_900105225.1). Taxonomy (NCBI): domain Bacteria; kingdom Bacillati; phylum Bacillota; class Bacilli; order Caryophanales; family Paenibacillaceae; species Paenibacillaceae bacterium GAS479. The sequence continues at coordinate 2,952,398 of LT629764.1, forward strand.
CAACGGCTTGGATAAAATAATGAAGGTTGATTGGGGACACTCATGACCAAAAAGAGCAAGGGGGATGACCCGCTGAAGGCGCTTGCGCTTGTCGGCGCTCTCGGAATCGATGTGGCGGTCTGTACACTGATCGGCTACTGGCTGGGAGCAAGGTTTGGAGGAACTCCGGGATGGACCATCGCGGGGGTTTTGACAGGGCTTGCGGTCGGAATCGTCTCGGTCGTCTTCATTGTCAGAAAGGTTTTGGAGGACAGCAATGAATGAAGTGCTTAAGATGACCAAGTCAGCCATTCTGCTGCTCTTAGCCCTCTGTTTGCTGCTCTGGGCTCTATTGCCGGACTGGCGCACAGTGGCTGTTGGCTGCATGCTTGGTATCGCTGCAGGATCGTTCAACACCTTTCTCCTGCGCAGGCGAGTGGAGTGGATTGGTGTTATGGCTCAAGGGGACAAGCCCAAAAAAGCCAGCATGGGTATGGCCGGGAGGCTAGCGACGGTGTTGTTTGCTGTCATGATTGCTTACCGCTATCCCGAGTACGTCAGCCTTCCAGCTACACTAGCTTCATGTTTTGCGGTGCCTTTTGTCATACTGGTATGCGCTTTCTTCATGCTTCGCCGACAACGCAGTGGAAAGGGGTGAAACAAAAGGTATGCATTATTTTCCAATATACACCTGGAATGGAATTGAGTTTGATCTCTCAGCGCTTCTCGCAATAACCGTTTCGGCGATTTTGACCTTTGCACTGGTCAAGCTGCTGACGCTTAAGCTGTCGGTTGCTAATCCATCTAAGACTCAGAATTTCATGGAGTGGGCAGTAGACTTCGTGCATTCGACGATTGCCAGCGCGATGCCGCTGAACAAGGTTCGCCCTTATATGTCACTAGGGCTGACGCTGATTCTGTTCATCCTCATCTCCAACCTAGTTGGACTGCCGCTTAATATCGTTACTTATGTCCACGAACCAATGTTTAACATTACGCAAGCAATGTTGGATAAGTACGCTGCAGAAGGCGGACATGCTGAGATGGCATGGTGGAAATCTCCAACTGCGGACTTGTCCGTTACGTCTGGGCTCGCACTCATCGTATTCGTTATTGTCCATTTCCTGGGCATGAAGCAGAATACGAAGCATTATTTCCAGCATTACTTCAAGCCGTTCTGGTTCTTCTTCCCGCTCAATCTTATCGAGACGATCGCGAAGCCGGTTACGCTGGCGCTCCGTCTTTTCGCCAACATTTTTGCGGGCGAGGTACTGATCGCCACGATCCTTATGCTTGGGGTCTATGGTACGCCATTCATGATTGCATGGCAGGGCTTCAGTATTTTCGTAGGCGCCATTCAGGCGTTCCTGTTCACCATCCTCACTATGGTTTACATCTCGCAAGCCGCCATCCATGATGATGACGGGGCGCATTAATCCACAGTAATTCATGCTGAAGCGAAGCAGTCCGCTGGTTCGTTCGGTGGTTCAAATATCTTACACATTAATTACCCAATTTAGAGGAGGATTTTAAACAATGGAAGTATTGGCAGCAGCTATCGCAGTTGGTCTGGGCGCAATCGGCGCAGGCGTAGGTAACGGTATGATCGTCAGCAAAACGGTAGAGGGTATTTCCCGCCAGCCAGAAGCAGCAAGCAAGCTTCAAACGACGATGTTCATCGGCGTAGGTATCGTCGAAGTAGTGCCGATCATCGGCGTAGTTATCGGTTTCCTCGCATTCTTCAGCGCCTAATATTTGTTACACATTGACCTAGTACGTATGGCGGGGAAGGCCTAATTGCCCTCCGCGCCATCGTTTTAATTGAGTGTTTGAAGTGCATGTGAAAGGAGTGCCGTTATGGATTGGAAATGGACGTCTTTTGTATACGCAATGGGTGCATTTATCATTCTCTACTGGCTCATGAGCCGGTACGCATTCAAGCCGCTTTTCGCCGTTATGGAGCAGCGTCGCCAAATGGTGCTTGAGCAAATGAACGCGGCCGAGAACAGCCGTAAAGAAGCTTCCGCCGAAATGGAAGCCCAGAAACAAGCGCTGGCTCAAGCCCGCCAAGAAGCCAACGAGATTATCGAGAAGGCTCGCGTTACCAGCACGAAGCAGGCCGACAACATCGTCGACACCGCTCGTTCGGAAGCAACTCGTCTGAAGGACGAGGCTGTACGCGACATCGAAAGCGAGAAAAACAAAGCCATCGCATCCCTGCGCAGCGAAGTTGGCAGCATCTCCGTCGCAATTGCCTCCAAAATTGTGGAGAAACAAATCGACGAGAAATCGCAAGAGCAGATTGTGGATAACTACCTGAAAGAAGTCAGCAAATGAGCCGCGAAACCGTCATCGCGAAAAGATATGCGCAGGCGCTGTACGAAGTTGCGGGCAAACAGGGCGTTGTCTCGGATGTCCGCCAGCAGTTGCAGCTCGTGTCGGAAGCTTTGACCTCCGATGCTGATGTGCAGCGTTTCCTGGCGACACCGGGCATTGAGACTCAGGTTAAGATCGAACTGATCAAAAAAGCGATCGGGGACCGCGTGTCCTCTATTGTTCTGAATACCGTCACGGTGCTCATCGAACGCGGCCGCTACTCGGCTTTGAGCAGCGTGTATGAAGCTTACAGCCGGATCGCCGACGAGGCTTCCGGTGAATCCCGCGCCACGATTTTCACGGCGCTTCCGCTGCAGGCGGCCGAGCTTTCCAAGGTCGTGCAGCAGTTCAGCGTCATTTCGGGCAAGCGGATTATCGGCGAGCAGGTCGTGGATTCTTCCCTGATCGGCGGCGTCAAGGTCCGTATCGGAGACAAGATTTATGACGGCTCCCTCTCCGGCAAGCTGGAGCGGCTGAGCAAGCAAATGAATTCCCAAGCACTGTAGACAGGGGTGAAGAAGTTGAGCATCAGACCTGATGAAATCAGCACGCTGATTAAGCAGCAGATTGAACAATATAAATCCGACATTCAAGTGGATGAGGTTGGCACGGTCATTCAAGTCGGAGACGGCATCGCCCGTGTTCACGGCCTGGAAAACGCTATGTCCGGAGAGCTTCTTGAGTTCTCGAACGGCGTCGTGGGCATGGCACTCAACCTTGAGGAAAGCAATGTCGGCGTCGTTATTCTGGGACCTTACACGGGTATCCGCGAAGGCGACCAAGTAAAACGTACGGGACGCATCATGGAAGTTCCGGTTGGCGAAGCCCTTCTGGGCCGCGTTGTTAACGCACTTGGCGAGCCGCTCGACGGCAACGGTCCAATCGCGACGACAATGACTCGTCCGGTTGAATCCGCAGCTCCAGGCGTTATGGCACGTAAATCCGTATTTGAGCCGATGCAAACCGGTATCAAAGCGATCGACGCAATGATTCCAATTGGCCGCGGCCAACGTGAGCTCATCATCGGCGACCGTCAAACGGGTAAAACGCAAATCGCGATCGACACGATCGTTAACCAAAAAGGCAACGGCGTTATTTGTATCTACGTTGCAATCGGTCAAAAGCAATCCACTGTACGTACCGTTGTTGAGTCCCTCCGCCGTCAAGGCGCGCTGGATTACACAATCGTCGTTACGGCGAGCGCTTCCGAGCCATCCCCAATGCTTTACATCGCTCCTTACACAGGCTGCGCAATGGGCGAGTACTTCATGTACAACGGCAAGCATGTCCTTGTTATCTATGATGACCTGTCCAAGCAAGCCGCCGCTTACCGCGAGCTGTCCCTGTTGCTCCGCCGTCCGCCGGGCCGCGAAGCATACCCAGGCGACGTATTCTACCTTCACTCCCGTTTGCTGGAGCGCGCAGCTAAGCTGAATGACGAGCTCGGCGGCGGATCGCTGACGGCGCTGCCGTTCATCGAGACTCAAGCGGGCGACATCTCCGCTTACATCCCGACGAACGTTATCTCCATCACGGACGGTCAGATCTTCCTCGAGGCAGACCTGTTCTACTCCGGCCAACGTCCGGCGGTTAACGTCGGTAACTCGGTATCCCGCGTAGGCTCCTCCGCCCAAACAAAGGCGATGAAAAAGGTAGCCGGCACGCTCAAGCTTGACCTTGCACAGTACCGCGAGCTGGCGGCATTCGCCCAATTCGGCTCCGATCTGGACAAAGTGACGAAGTCCCGTCTGGACCGCGGCGAGCGCACGCTAGAAATTCTCAAGCAAGGCGTCAACCAGCCATTGCCGCTGGAGAACCAAGTTGTATCCCTGTTCGCGGTTACTCGCGGTCATGTGGATGAGATTCCGGTTCAAGACGTTCGCCGCTTCGAGGGTGAGCTGCTGAGCTTCATTCAAGCGAATAAGCCAGAAATTCTGGCCTCCATCCGCGATACGAAAGACCTCAACTCCGACAACGAGAAAGCTCTTGTTGCTGCCATCCAGGACTTCAAGAAAGGCTTCTCCCGTTCGGTTTAATAGCTTGGAACGATGATGCCGGCCCCTGCGCCCATGGCGGGAGCAGGGGCCGAAAAGTAAGGTGGTGACAACAAATGGCTAAAGGCATGCGCGAGATAAAACGCTCGATTAAGAGCAAGCAAAACATGAAGCAAATTACCAAAGCGATGGAAATGGTCGCTGCGGCGAAGCTTCGCCGTGCGCAGGAGGCTGCTCTCTCGGCTCGCCCCTACACGGACAAAATCCGCGAGGTTGTATCCAGCATTGCAGCCGGTTCTGGCAACATCAAGCATCCGATGCTCCAGAAGCGCGAGGTGAAAAAGACAGCTTACCTGATCATCACCTCCGATCGCGGCCTGGCAGGCGGTTACAACATCAACGTGCTCCGCAAGCTGATGAGCACCATCGCCGAAAATCACCGTTCCAAGGATGAGTACGAGATCCTGGTGGTTGGACGCAAGGGCACGGCATATCTGAATCGCCGTAACATCAGCATCGCCGAGGAAGTGACCGGCATTGCCGACGCTCCTAAATATGGCGATATTAAGCCGGTTGCCTACAAAGCGGTTCAAGGTTTTGAGGATGGCCGTTACGATGAGGTCTATATTATTTATAACCGCTTCGTGAATGCTTTGTCCCAGATTCCGACTCTCAAGAAACTGCTTCCGCTTGCAACGGATGAGTTCAAAGGCTCTGCGACACAGTACGAATATGAGCCGGACGCTGAGTCCGTGCTGAGCGTACTGCTTCCCAAATACGCCGAGACCGTCATTTACAGCGCGATTCTTGAGGGCAAGGCCAGCGAGTTCGGTGCCCGTATGACGGCCATGGGCAACGCGACCAAAAACGCCACGAAGATGATCGGCGAATTGACGCTGACCTACAACCGTGCGCGGCAAGCTGCGATTACGCAAGAAATTGCCGAAATCGTCGGCGGCGCGAACGCTCAAGGCTAAGGACTGCCGCTCTCTTCCCGCCCCAGCGGCGGGGGATCCGGCGCATCGCAAGATCGCTCCACCTGCAGGCTGAGTCCTGCTTGATTGATATATAACTATCTTTAGATACAGGAGGGACCCCCATGAGCAACGGTCGCGTTGTCCAGGTACTGGGCCCGGTTGTCGACGTACAATTCGACAACGGCCATCTGCCTGACATCTTGAACGCCATTAAGATTGAACAAAAAGCGAAAAGCGCATCCGAAAAAGACGTGAAGCTGACTCTGGAAGTCGCTACGCATCTTGGAAACAACACGGTTCGCTGTGTAGCTATGTCTTCCACGGACGGACTTGTACGCGGAACGGCAGTACTGGATACCGGAGCTCCAATTACGGTTCCAGTAGGCCCAGCTACGCTCGGACGCGTATTCAACGTTACTGGTGAGCCGATCGATGGCAACGGTGATGTTGATCGCACTACGGCGCTGCCTATCCACCGCCAAGCTCCAGTTTTCGATGAGCTGTCCACCCAGCAAGAAATTCTGGAAACCGGCATCAAGGTTATCGACCTGATGGCTCCGTACGCCAAAGGCGGTAAAGTCGGCCTGTTCGGCGGCGCGGGCGTAGGTAAAACCGTTACGATGCAGGAGCTTATCCACAACATCGCTTCCGAGCATGGCGGTATTTCCGTATTCGCCGGCGTAGGTGAGCGTACTCGTGAAGGTAATGACCTTTACCATGAGATGAGCGATTCCGGTGTTATCGAGAAAACCGCAATGGTATTCGGCCAAATGAACGAGCCTCCAGGCGCGCGTCTGCGCGTAGCCTTGACGGGTCTTACAATGGCTGAGTACTTCCGCGATCAAGAGAACCGCGACGTTCTTCTGTTCGTCGATAACATCTTCCGCTTCACACAAGCGGGCTCCGAAGTATCCGCTCTTCTCGGCCGTATGCCGTCCGCGGTAGGCTACCAGCCAACGCTGGCAACTGAGATGGGTCAACTTCAAGAGCGCATCACTTCCACGAAAAATGGCTCCGTAACGTCGATCCAAGCGATCTACGTTCCTGCCGATGACTATACTGACCCGGCCCCAGCTACGGCGTTTGCCCACTTGGACTCCACGACCAACTTGGAGCGTAACATCGCCGCTATGGGTATTTTCCCGGCCGTTGACCCGCTGGCTTCTTCTTCCCGCGTCCTGACGCCGGAAATCGTTGGCGAAGAGCATTACCAAGTAGCTCAAGGCGTTAAAAAGCTGCTTCAACGTTACAAAGAGCTTCTCGACATCATCGCCATCCTCGGTATGGACGAGTTGTCTGAGGACGACAAGCTGGTCGTTGTACGCGCTCGCCGCATTCAGCTGTTCCTTTCGCAGCCGTTGCATGTTGCCGAAGCGTTCAATGGCATGCCTGGCCTGTACGTGCCGGTCAAAGACACCGTTCGCAGCTTCAAGGAAATCCTTGACGGCAAGCATGACGATCTTCCTGAACCGGCCTTCCACAACGTCGGAACGATTGAAGACGCCGTTGCCAAGGCGAAGAAACTCGCTCAAGAGGTTTAATCCTCGGCGGATGGAGGTATCGGTATGAGCACCTTACTGCTTGAAATTGTAACCCCTGAGCGTACGGTCTACGCCAAGGATGTCAATATGGTCATCCTGCGCGGCGTTGAAGGCGAGATGGGCATTTTGCCTAATCACGTGCCGTTGGTAACCCCGCTCAAAATCGCTGCTGTAGTAGCAAAAATTGGTGGCAAGGAAGAGCGTATCGCCGTTAGCGGCGGTTTCGCTGAAGTCCGCCACGAGAAGGTCGTTATTCTTGCCGAAAGCGCTGAGCTGCCGGGAGAGATCGATGTTGATCGTGCGCAGCTTGCCAAGAAGCGTGCCGAAGACCGCCTGCGCGGCCGTAAAGACGATGCGGACTTCCGCCGCGCCGAGATGGCCCTGCAGCGTGCTATGAACCGGATCAACCTTCACGGTTAATCCAAGCATGCTTAACAGCTCTGTTGTCCATTGGGGACAGCAGGGCTGTTTTTTGTTTTTCTGCGAAAGCTCCTATTGTATAGCTCATCCGGTGATAGGCAGATTGAGAAGCCAAAGCGATTTCGTTAGGGCAGTTTCTTTTACCGAGCTGTGGATTAAAAGCGCTTGGGAAAAAGTTGTTCACAAAATAGATGTCTGTGGATAAGTTGTGAGCAACAAAGGTGAATTCTGTGCACAACCCTGTTGATAAGCTGTGGGTAATGTATGTGGGAACAAATGAAGCTCCAGGAGGATGACGCTCGTCTACAAAATCGCTTAGAATGGAAGGATCAGGATAGAAAAAGCGGGGAGTGAAAGCCGATGATTGATATTCACACGCATATCTTGCCTGGCATAGACGATGGTGCAAGCCACCAGGAGCATCTGCTGGAGCTGGCAACCGCGGCTGTCCAAGAGGGAATTACGGATATTATTGCAACGCCTCACCATGCAAACGGTGTTTACTGGAACCCGGCGAACGAGGTGAGGGCCTTGCTGGAGCAGTCGCAGAAGCTGCTGGATAAGCAGGGCTTGTCGCTCCGTCTTCATGCGGGGCAAGAGATTCGGGTGCATGGGGAGCTGCTCGAAAATTTGGAGCGAGGCGAGCTGCTTAGACTGGCGGATACACCGTATATGCTGCTTGAGATGCCGACGAGGGAAATTCCGCAGGAGATGGCTGAGCTCATCTATGAGCTGACGCTACTCGGTGTTCGACCGGTCATCGCCCATCCGGAACGGAATATGGAAGCTCTACGGGAGCCGCATCGCCTGGAAGAGCTGATCGATCTTGGCGCATGGACCCAGGTGACAACACATTCGTTGCTCGGCCTTTATGGCAAAAATATCGAAAAAGGCGCCTGGTCAATGGTGAAAAACGGGCTTATTCACCTCGTCTCCTCCGATGCGCATCACGCCCAGCGCAGAGGCTTCAAGCTGAGCGAGGCATACACGCTTATTGAAGCGCGCATGGGACAAGCAGTGAGGCATTATTTTGAAGCCAATGCTGTTCGACTGCTGGCAGGTGAGGAGTTGGAGCCAGCAGCAGCTGGACTGTTGGCACATCTGCAGACACAAGATGCCGGACCGCGCGGGCTGCTGCGCAGCCTGTTTGGCCGGCGGGGGTGAGAGCTAGTGGTGATGCTATCAGGAGAGAAGCTGGAATATGCGACTGAGCTGAATGTTCAACTCATTCGAAGGCTCAAGATAATGGGTCGCGCGGGCTAATCCGCAGCTTTTTCTGTTAAAGGGCCTTTTCTTCAGATAAACACAGTAAGAGCAAATTGAACAAAGCGCAGGGAGCCGCTCCCTGCGCTTTGTTCAATTTGTTTGGAATTTTGTTAGGTGGAGCTGTAGAGAAGAGTTGTTAGTTGTGAAAATCTGTTAGGTTGTCTCGCTTTTTAGCCGGATCGCATAAGTCGTGCGCTCTCTGCTCACATTGAGTATCGTCTTTACAGAGTTGACTGAAATGCTAGCGAGTCCGGCACTTGCCAGTTTCAGCTTTAGTGGTCCATGCGTCCGTAGCTGCGGGCGTAACTGGCCATCCGATTATAGGTCGCCCGGTCAAGCTTTTTAACGGGTCCGAACTCGGGATGGTTCGTATTGACCTCAATCACCCACAGCTTCTTGGAACGGTCGAAGGCAAAGTCGATGCCCATCTCATACATGCCTGTATATTGGCGAGACAGAGAGCGGCTGATCGCTAGTGCCTTGCTCTCAATCATTCGTTCATAAGCACGGGCTGTCTGCAAGGATAAACCCTGCATTTCCCACAGCTTTGATACCATGCATACCTGCGCCCCTTGATGAACATTCGTGACGATCCTGTTGGGCGATGCAATTTTGGCAATGGTACCGGTGTATGTCCATGGTCCATTTGGCCGGCGCTGAACCATAGTGCGCAGATCATAGGGCTTGCCGCCGACCAAGTCGAGCGAAACACCTCTTTGAATGATCAGCTTGCCGTTTACCTCGGCTCTTTTTAGATGGAGATAAACGCCTTCGATGGTCGAAAATGTTTGTGTAATTTGCTTGCGCGATACGACGGAAATCAGCTCATAGTCGCCGTATGAGTACCTGCTTAATCGATGGATCCCCATTCCGAGAGAGCCGATATTGGGCTTAATATAAAGCGTTTTGTAGCGGGCGAGCATAAGAATCAGCAGCTTCAGCGACAGGGATCTGGTAGTCGGGATCAGCGAAGCTGTAGCAGAATCCTTGAGCAGCATGCGGCTGACCCGCAATTTGCCCCAGAGGGCGCGGGATTTATAGGTCTTCAGATATTTTTTGATAGTCGGCATACGGGTCACCTCACATTAGATTATGAGAGCCAGGCATGCGGGAATTGTGCGAATGACATGACGGGATAAAAAGGGCATATCACGGATAAAGGGAGTAGTGGCTGCGCAAGCTGAGAGGTGGAATGCCCGCTAACCTGTTTGCTCCCTCTGTGAGCAGGGTAATAAAGTAGTAAGAAGTTTTATTGTGATATTTGATTCCTAACTCATGAAAGGGGTAATTCACTATGGCTACACAAGCTGCTAACTCCAAAGTACAAACGAATGAGAAAACCCGGGAAGAGCTTAACAAACAGGTCGCTTCGCTGGGTGTGCTGTATATGAAGCTGCATTCCTTTCACTGGAATGTGACCGGTCCTAATTTTTATACTTTGCATGTTAAATTCGAAGAGCTTTACGACGCGGTTACTCTGATGTTCGACGAAACAGCTGAGCGCCTGATCGCCATTGGCGGTAAGCCAGTTTCCACAATGAAGAATATGTTGTCTCTTTCTTCCATTAAGGAAGCGACGGAGAAAGAGGATGCCGACACGATGGTACGCTCCGTTGTTGAAGATTTCACATTGCTTGCATCCGATCTGAAAAAAGCGGCGGAGACTGCCGATAAGGAAGACGATCCCGCTACAGCCGATATTTTGACGGGCATGGTGGAGCAATTGGACAAGCATCGTTGGATGCTCGAGAAGTTCCAGGGCTAAATCCTAATGCAACTGAGGGTTAAACCCTAATGCAACTGCCAGATTAATCGAACATTCAAGCTCCTCCGCAAAGCGTGAGGGGCTTGTTTAAATGGTTCGTTTTGCATTCTTTTTAACTTCTTGCAAGCCTATGCAGCCGCTTAACAACTCTTAGTTCGTAAGGATGGATTTTGCCAAATAAAGAGGGATTAAGGGGGAGGAAAGCGAAAAAGTAGGCAAGAAGAACGAACTGGCAAAGCTGCGATGCCGGAAAAAGGTACATCGCGAAAGTCGAAAAAGGACTCTTTCTGCCCGTTGTAGGCAGGTTGCGAAATGAATGTGTTTGATGGCTTAAGGCAGCTTTTTTGGGAGCATCCCTGCCGAGTAGGGATAGAAGCGCCGAACCATCATAGGATAGATACGGAGCAAAGGAATTGAGGCTCATGAAAGAAGGATATGTTAATACGCCGAGACTTGTCCGCATACTGGCGGCAGCGCTCGCGACAGCCAGCATGCTGGCCGCTGCGCCCGCTTTGCCAGCGGGCAGCTTTGCTGCGCCGGCCGCCGAAAGCGCCGGCGCGCAGGCGCCAGCCGAGAAGCAGCATAGCTGGCTTCTCGGTTGGCGCGATCCCGGGCAGCGCATTGCTTTGCCCGGGACGATCGTGCTCCACCACCGCGCAGAGCCGGCGGTGGAGCTTGTCGCGCCCGAGCCGGGCGCGGACCCAGCCGCGTGGCTAGCGCGGCTGAGGGCGACGCCTGGCGTCGCCTACGTGCACCCGAACGAATCGGTTCGGGTGCTAGACGCGCGGCCCGCGCCAGCGCCGCTCGCGTGCCCTCGTGCCCTCGGCTCTGCTTCGCCGCCGCAGGCCGCGCCGCTCGCGTGCCCTCGTGCCCTCGGCTCTGCTTCGCCGCCGCAGGCCGCGCCGCTCGCGTGCCCTCGTGCCCTCGGCTCTGCTTCGCCGCCGCAGGCCGCGCCGCTCGCGTGCCCTCGTGCCCTCGGCTCTGCTTCGCCGCCGCAGGCCGCGCCGCTGACGGGCCCTCGCGCCCTCGGCTCTGCTTCGCCGCCGCAGGCCGCGCCGCTGACGGGCCCTCGCGCCCTCGGCTTTGCGCCGCTCGCCGCAACGCTAGCGGCTGCACCCTCGGCCGCTCCGAGCGATCCCGGCCTGTCTAAGCAGGCCTATTTGAAGCAGATCGGAGCTCGCGAAGCCTGGTCCAAAGTCCGGCCGCAGTCTTCCGTCACCATCGCGGTGGTCGATACCGGCATTGATCTGAATCATCCTGATCTGAAACCGAATCTTTTGCAGGGTGTAAATCTGCAAAATCCCGGCTCTCCGGCGCAGGATGACAATGGGCATGGCACCAGTGTGGCTGGAGTCATCGCAGCAAGCGGCAACAATGCAGCCGGCATTACTGGCGTTTTGTGGAAAGCCCGGCTGTTGCCGGTCAAAGCGCTGGACGAGGATGGGTACGGAGATGAAAAGCAGTTGGGAGAGGGGATTCTTAAAGCGATTGAGAAGGGCGCACGCATTGTCGTTCTGTCGGTCGGACTTTACCATTCCTCCCCCTATATGCGGGAAATCGTAGATCTGGCTGAGAAAAAGGGCGTGCTGCTCGTCGCCGCGACAGGCAACGATGCCGAGCGCTTTGGCAGCAAAACAACGATCAAATACCCGGCGGCTTATCCGACCGTGCTATCAGTCGGTGGTATTGGCCCTGATGGTATTCCGGAGCCCCGCTCAAGCCGCGGCTCTGAGATCGATCTGGCTGGCGCATGGCGCGTGTACACAACAGAGATGGGGGGCAGTTACCACTACGAGGAAGGCACGTCTATGGCGGCTCCTCAAGCAGCTGCCGCTGCAGCTTTGCTTTGGGCGAAATACCCGGACCTTAAACCTTACCAGATCCGTTCGCTGCTACGTCAGACGACTAAAGACACCGCGCCCGGCGGTTTCGACGTGGTTACAGGTTACGGTTTGCTGCGCATGGAGCGAGCCTTGACGGAGAAATATAAACCAGATCCGCATGAGCCGAATAGCTCCTCTGCACAGGCTGCTGCAATGCCGCTAGGTAAGCAGCTATCAGCCGAGCTGAATGGGACCTCCGACAGCGACTGGTACAGGCTCGACAGTCCATATGATGGAGTTGTGACGCTCCAATTGCGACAGCTTCTTTCGAACGGCCAGTCTCCAAAGACGATTGAACTGCTTCTGGAGCAGCCGGGAGGCAACATAAAAAAAGAACTCAAACTCAGCAACCATAACGTTGAATGGAACGTCAAGAAAGGGGTTAACCGTCTCCGACTGAGGCTTAAAGGATCGGCAGCCAAATCAAAGCTGCCCTACTTGCTCAGCACCAGTTTGCGCATGAAAGCGGACTCCAGCGAACCCAATGACAGATCAACTGAGGCTGCATCGCTCCCTGATCGCACTCAAAGCTTGCGTGGTACTTTACACAAATTGGGTGACAAAGATTGGTACTCGATCCGGGTCGAAGCTGAAGGTTTGCTGCGCATCCAACTGGATGCTGGTACAATGCGCATGGATCCAGCTTTCGCCTATCGCAAAGCTGGAGGAACTGAGGCTGAAGTGGACTATGAAGGCGAGGGAACCGCAGAGACATCGCCGCAGATTCGCGTTTCTCCGGGCATTTATTACATACGTGTATGGGACGCATCGGAGCCGCTGGCCAGTTACGCCGCAGGTTTTTACACACTGGGAATTACGCGCGAGAAGCTGCCAAAGGCTAAGGGAGACTAAGGATCTGGTCATCTATCCAAAAAGAACGGGCAAGCCTGCCGGTTTTATTGATTTTATGTCGAAGATTGTCTTACGATATCGATAGAATTATTAAAAAGCATAGATTGCCGTTTACGGGCAGGGGATAGGGGTTATTAAATGAACAGCAATCTGGGTTTTGATGGAGCCTTTTCATCGCTTGGTTTTACAGGCTTATTTTCCATCATCATCACTATTTCGAGTATTTTGCTTGCTTGGTACTTGCTGCAGGAGTTGAAGCTGGATCACTGGTTCAAGCACCCGCGCAGCCCCAGGGCCCGAGTTCTGATCGCTGTTTTATCCGTAATTGTGGGGCATCTCTTCGCTCGCTTCATCCTGGATTATTGGTCATGGACGAATGTGCTTAAGCTGATCTGAAGGGGACAGCCCAACAAAATTGTCCTGAAGAAGACGCTTCCAGCAGCTTCCGAATAACCGGCGAGGCGTTTGCAAAAACTAAGTTCAACCTACGGTACAAAAACGGATGCAATATGCGAATGTTATACCTTGTCAACAAAGTTCGATTTTTATACACGAAAATTGGATTAAATTGATATGCTGCAAAATAAACCCTTGTCGATTATTGTAGACGAGTGTTAATATGATCTGTGGTATTCTGGGTTATTCTTTTCATTTCAAGCCCAAAACCCACTGGAACTTCTAGGGAGTTCAGCACTTGTCACTCATGAATCGGGCCTTTTAGCTTACTGGAATTTATCCGTATCGGAATATTCTCGTGCCTAGTCACACTATTGCTCGTCCAAGTTCATAAGATTATAGAATGAAATATGCATAAGAAAATGCAGCGTCCGGAGGGAACGGAATTATGAGCAAAATTGTCGTTAGAGGAGGTCGCAGGCTGGAAGGAACGGTGCGTGTTCACGGAGCTAAAAACGCCGTTCTGCCCATCCTGGCCGCCTCTCTACTCGCTACGGAAGGAGAAAGCGTCATTTGCGACGTTCCCCTCCTCGATGATGTCCTAACTATCCGCCAAGTGCTCGAAACGCTTGGAGCCAAGGCCGTAATCGGACAGGATAGCATGACGATATCGGCCCAGCAGCTGACATCATGCGAGGCGCCTTATGAATGGGTTAGCAAAATGCGTGCATCCTTCCTCGTGATGGGTCCGTTGCTAGCTCGTTTGGGCAAAGTTCGCATCTCCATGCCTGGCGGTTGTGCGATTGGCACGCGTCCAATTGACCAGCATCTTAAGGGCTTTGAAGCTATGGGAGCCGTCATTACGACTGGGCAAGGCTTTGTAGAAGCTGCAGCTCCAGGGCGCCTAAAAGGTGCAAAGATTTATTTGGATGTCGCCAGCGTTGGTGCGACAGAGAATATTATGATGGCCGCAGCTTTGGCGGACGGCACGACAATGTTAGAAAATGCTGCCAAAGAGCCGGAGATTGTTGATCTGGCCAACTATCTCAATGCCATGGGCGCACGTATTCGCGGCGCAGGTACAGGCTTGATCCGTATCGAAGGTGTCGACAAGCTGGTCGGTGCGCGTCATAACGTCATTCCTGACCGCGTTGAGGCGGGAACTTTCCTTATTGCTGCAGCGATTACCGGCGGTGACGTGTTCGTAGAAGGTGCAATCGCTGACCATCTTGGACCTGTCATTTCTAAACTGCAGGAGATGGGTGTAAAGCTCACGGAAGAGGATACCGGAATTCGTGTTCAGGCAGATCGCGCGCTGCGTAGTGTTGACGTCAAGACGCTGCCACATCCAGGTTTCCCGACGGATATGCAGTCCCAGATGATGGCGCTGCTGCTTGTATCCGAGGGTACTTCGGTCGTCACCGAGACGGTATTCGAGAATCGTTTCATGCATGTGGATGAGTTCCGCAAAATGAACGCCAACATCAAGGTCGAAGGCCGCTCGGCGATTATTACCGGTGGAGTTCCCCTGTACGGTGCCAAAGTGACAGCGACAGATCTTCGTGCCGGAGCGGCACTGATCTGTGCAGGACTCGTCGCCGATGGCGAAACGGAAGTTGGCGGTCTGCATCATGTGGATCGCGGTTATGTCGACATCGCTGGCAAGCTCGCTGCGCTTGGAGCCGATATTCATCGCACTGCTGATGAGGTTGAGGTACAGGAGATTGTAGAACCAATCGTACTTTCCTCGCTTCGCAACTCGGCCGAGGCCGATGAGGTTCATGTTGCTGCGGCAGCTGCTTCCGAGGAAGATGGCTACAGGGCCGAGGAGCAAGTTGCAGTGGAAGATGTGGAGCCGACACTGGCTTAAGCCTAAGCAAGCTAATCAGGTTAAGGGTTCAGCTGCGATAGTCGCAGCTGGACGTTATAGAGATAGGGAGTGGAGCGCCGGTTACCGGGGCTCTTTTTTTACGTTCATTTTCCGTTCATTTCATCATGTTACCTTTCTCATTGGATAAGAACGGAGGAGGAGTGGTGAAGTGCGCAAAGGGATCTTGGTGTTAGGAATTCTCATCCTGGTTGTCGGAGGTTATGGTTATTATGCTTATCGTTCTCAGGAGGACGCACCAGCCGCTGCGGCGGCAATAGCTCGGACGGTCACGGCCACGCAAGGGAAAATTGAAGTAAAGGTATCCGGTAGCGGTGCGGTAGCCGCTGTGGAACAGAGCGTGATAAAAGCAGGCCGTCAAGGAACGGTGGCAAAGGTGCTCGTTAATGCTGGCGATGAAGTTGTAGTTGGGCAAACGTTGGTGACGTTTGAGAAAACGGATCAATCCTTCAGCATTCGCCAGAAAGAGCTTGAGCAGGATAAACAGGAGCTTCAATTGCAGCAACTGAAGAAACAATACTGGCAAGAAGGCGATGCCGACAAGCAAAGCGAGATTATGCTTCAGATCGATAGCGTCAAGTTAACGATAGAGCAGCTTGAGGAAGAAGTGGCGGATCTTCAAAAGGAGCAGTCAGCAAAAAATAATCTTGTTGCGGATACAGCTGGTACGGTAGTTGCCGTATCCGTTGCCGCTGGCCAAGAGGTCAATGCAAATGCGGATGCGGTGTCGATTACCGATTATAGCAAGCTCAGCTTCACGATGAATGCGGATGAGCTGGATGTGCCAAAGCTGAAGGTAGGCCAACCGGCAATCATCAGCTTGAATGCTCTGACGAATCGGACCTTCGAGGGCAAGATATCGGAAATAGCGCGTGAAGGTGTGTCGAGTAATGGTGTCGCTACATATCCCGTTTCTGTTACACTCAGCGATTTGGAAGGCGTGTTGGCAGGAATGTCAGGCTCCGCGGAGATTATAACCGATTCGGCCGAAAATGCAGTGCTGGTGCCTGTGGACGCTGTCGTTACCCTGGGCGGCAAGTCTTATGTGCGAGTGCCGACAAGCGGCATCGGTGACGGCGGGGCTGGCGCCAACGCCGAAGGAGGCGGACAAGATGCCGCCACGGGGAATGCTCCTCAGACTGCTGCCGGCAGTGAGGCAGGCACAGGCGGGCAACGCAGCGAAGCCGGCAGGGATGCCGGAGGAGCCGCAGGTGCAGGGTCGCAACGCAGCGGAGCAACCGGCACGAATGCCGATAATACCCGAGCAAACCGTCTAGCGCTGGGAGGCCAGCTGCAAGAGGTGCAGGTTGGCCTCGTGAGCGAGGAATTCGCTCAAATTGTGTCCGGTCTGGAAGCTGGAGCTTCCGTGCTGGTCGCTCTGCCGACAGGTACGGTAGGAGGTTCCTCAGCGCAATCCGGCCAAATGCAAAGAATGCAAGGTGGCTTCGGAGGCAGCTTTGGCGGGGGCGGTTTTGGAGGCGGCATGCCAACTGGTGGCTTCACGGGTGGCGGTGCTGCAGGATGGCGGAATTGATGCCCGTCCTGCGTAAGGCAAGCTCGGAGGAGCGGGCTGCTTTTGCCGGTTCGAGCGTTGAGGCGCTCATCGATATCCGCGATGTCCGCAAAAGCTACCGCATGGCTGGAGAAGAGGTTCCGATTTTGCGAGGCGTCGATTTGGAAGTGAAGCGGGGTGATTTTATAGCGATTATCGGCCCTTCCGGTTCAGGCAAGTCGACGTTAATGAATATAATCGGCTGCCTGGACACGCCGAGTTCCGGCAGCTATATACTGGATGGACAAGAGGTTGGCGGCCTCAGCGATAATCGATTGGCGGAGGTCCGCAATCGCGGCATCGGATTTATTTTTCAAAGCTTTCATTTACTGCCCCGAATGAGTGCTCGTGACAATGTGGAGCTTCCGCTCATTTATAGAGGGCTGTCTCGCAAAGAACGTCGGGAAGCTGCGGAGGCTGCGCTCGTCAAGGTCGGTCTTGGGGATCGGATGGACCATCGTCCTAATCAGCTATCTGGCGGCCAGATGCAACGCGTGGCGATTGCCAGAGCGCTGGCGGGCAACCCGCCGATCCTGCTTGCCGATGAGCCTACAGGCGCGTTGGATACGAGAACCGGAGCCGAAGTGCTGGAACTCATTCAGGAGTTGAACGCTCAAGGCCATACAATCGTACTTATCACCCATGATCTGGACGTTGCAGCGCGGGCTGGGCGTATTGTTTATATGAAGGACGGCTCCCTGACGGAGGAAGGAGGAACAGCTCGTGAAGCTTTCGCAAGGCATCCGGATGGCCTGGAGCAGCATACTCGCTAACAAGCTCCGCACGGTGCTGTCGATGCTCGGAATTCTGATCGGCGTTGCCACCGTCATCTCACTGATGGCCATGGGCCAGGGCTCGGCGAACGAGGTGAACACTCAACTGCAGGGACTCGGCACCAATAAGCTGTCGGTAAACGTTACGGGCCGCGGCAGCAGCACGACGCTTACCCTTCCGCAAGCAGAAACTCTCGGCGACGACATCGACGGTATCGAGGGGCTGTCACCTACGGTGAGCGGCAGTGCTTCGGTTCGTTATGAGAGCGTGGAAACGGAATCGTCGGTGACGGTGGAGGGAGTAACGCCGGACTATGAGGGAGTGGAGGATTTTCATCCTCAGGAAGGGCGTTTCATCGCCCCCCTCGATCTGGCTGCTTACAGCAAAGTGGCGCTGCTTGGCGTAGCTACATCAGAGGAACTGTTCGGCGGAGGCGTCAGTCCGATTGGCGAGATAATTTTGTTGAATGGAATTAAATATAAGGTAGTTGGGCTCCTCGAGCCTAAAGGAACGTCGCTTGGCGCTTCCAATGATGAGAAGATTATCATTCCGATCACGACGGCGCAGCGAATGCTGCAGTCGGAAGGTGTGCGCACCGTATCGGTCAACGTGAGCAGCGCGGATCGCATGGACGCGGTGACGGCTTCGCTTGAGGCGAAGCTGTCGGATATTTTCCGGGGAAACACGAATAGCTACCGGATCACCAACTCCGAGGAGTTGAAGGAAACGGCAGCATCCGTGTCGAAAACGATGTCCACCATGATGGCAGGAGTAGCCGCCATTTCATTGCTCGTCGGGGGCATCGGCATAATGAACATCATGCTTGTGTCTGTCACCGAGCGCACGCGGGAAATAGGCGTCCGCAAAGCACTGGGAGCCCGGAAAAAAGATGTATTGTTCCAGTTTCTGGTGGAGGCCGTTTCTATCAGCAGCCTAGGCGGCATACTCGGCATTGCAACTGCCTACGGCGCATGTTTTTTTATGACGCAGTATGCGGGCACGGCTACACAGATTGAAGCTGAGGTTGTCCTTTATTCATTTGTTTTTTCAGCCTTGGTCGGGGTTCTATTCGGTATCTTCCCAGCCAATAAAGCAGCTTCGCTGAAACCGGTCGAAGCGCTTCGCCACGACTGAAGCCTTATTTTTGGAGGTATCCTTTTATGAAAACACCTATGATTCTCCTCATCGAAGACGATCCGCTCATCACCGACCTGCTGGAACTGTATCTGGAGCGCTACGGCTTCCAGTATGCGATTGCTCATGACGGAGCCTCCGGGCTGCGTTGTTTCTATGAGCAGATTCCCGACCTAGTCGTACTGGATGTGATGATGCCGGAGCGTGATGGATGGAGCGTGTGTGAGGAGATTCGGCGGACCAGTGCGGTGCCGATTATCTTCCTTACGGGCAAAGGGGAAGGTTACGATAGGTTAAAAGGTTTCTCGATGGGCGCGGACGATTATATGATCAAACCCTTCGATCCGAAGGAGCTGATCGCTCGCATTCGAGCGGTGCTGAAACGGACGCATCCTACGCTTTATAAGGAAAACGCGGAATTCCCGGATCTAATCGTGGATGTGACGGAGTATCGAGTGACTGTGCGTGGTCAGAACGTCGGCTGCGCGCCGAAGGAGGTCGAGCTGCTTTATCGGCTCGCCTCCCGGCCTAGTAAAGTGTTTACTCGTGAGGAACTGCTGCAAGGAATTTGGGGCATGGACTATTTTGGAGATTCCAACACGGTGGACGTCCATATTAAGCGGATTCGGGACCGACTCGGTGAGCATCCAGCTTGGCGCATCGGGACTGTGCGCGGCGTGGGCTATCGGTTTGAGGTCGTTGATTTATGAGCCGAAGGCAACCAGAGGAGCCATAAGAGTGAAAAAAGTCATAGTAGCTACAAATCGATTGCTGGCCCGGCTGGGGTTGAATAGTATTTTTGCCAAGCTGCTGCTCATCTCTCTCTCGATTTTGGTTGTGACCTTTCTCGTCTACAATCTAATTTCCTCCCAACTCGTGGGTCGTGACATGCTTGAACGTCGGCAAGGTATGGAAGGCGCTGAATTGCGGCGAACAATCACATTGCTGGAAACGGCTGCGCAAGACGGATGGAGCGATGCCTCGATTCGATCGGCCTTGCAGCTTCTCGTGCCACCACAAATGAAGACAATTCTGATCATCGACCGTCGGGGCCGATATATGCAAGTCGGGCAAGTGCCGCTGCCGGAGCAGGAAATTCGTGAGCTTATCCGCTCAGCTGATTTAAGTACAAGTGTGGAGCCGAGCTCGGATCTAATCGAAAATGCTTCGGGTAAATGGATTGTCAGCTCCCAATACGCTCCATCCATTGACCGATATGTCGTCTCGCTGTCCAACGGTGTGCAGCGTGATTTCCGCCGTTGGCAAAATCTGAGCTGGCTTGCTATAGTGAGCGCTCTCGCCGTATCCGTCGTTTTTTCCTGGATGTTCTCCAGGTATATGACTACTCGAATCAGACGCATGAGCAAGGGAGCGGAAAGCTTTGCCAAAGGGCAGTTCGACAGTCAAATTATCGACCGTTCGCCTGATGAGCTCGGCCAGCTAGCCCGATCATTGAATCGGATGGCGACCGATCTTGGAGCGCTGGAGCAGATGCGGCGGGACTTTTTGGCTAATGTATCGCATGACTTGCGCTCTCCGCTGACTTCTATCCACGGGTATGTGGAGGCGATTCTTGACGGCACGGTGCCGCGCGAGAAGGCGGAGCGCTACCTGCGTATTACGCAGGATCAGACTATGCGTCTGATGAAACTCGTGAACGATCTGCTGGACATGTCCAAAATCGAGGCTGGCCAGTTCGACGTGCATCCGTCGGAGTTCGATTTGGCTGAAATGATTCGAATGCTGCTGTCGCGCATGGAATCTACCTTTGAGCATCATGCTGTCCGTTATGAAATCATCGGCCAGCCTGTCGAAAGGAATCATGAACCGGACGGAGCTTTGCTGCCTTCCGATGAAGTGAAGGTTTTAGTTGTTGGTGATCCCCATCGTTTGGAGCAGGTTATGATCAATTTGCTGCAAAACGCGATGGCTTTCTCGCCGAATAGCTCCACCATTTACGTTACACTGGAGCGCCGTGCTGATGCGGCTTGTGTCACCGTGCGAGATGAGGGAATCGGTATGTCAGAGGAGCAGACGCGGCGGATCTGGGAGCGTTTCTACAAAAGTGACGAGTCCCGAGGCGGCCACGGCGGCACCGGAATTGGCCTATCAATCGTCAAACATATTCTTGACGCTCATGGCTCGCGTATTGAAGTGAAGAGCGAGCCCGGACTGGGCAGCTCTTTTCGTTTTTGCCTTCAGCAGGCTCGGCCTGGGGAGAACGCGGATGCGGAAACGGAGAGCTGAGTGATTTCTACTCGCTGATGCAGCGGAAGTGGCTCGAACCGCGAGTGGAAGGGGGTATTCAAGTAGTCTTTGCTACTTGAAGCGGGACAGGTGCGATTGGAACGGAGTGCTCAAGTAGCTTTTGCTACTTGAACGAGCGTAACCGCGAGGAAAAGTGATACTCAAGTAGTTTGGACTACTTGAACGAGCGTAACCGCGAGGAAAAGAGAAGCTCAAGTAGCTTTGACTACTTGAGCGAGCGTAACCGCGTGAAAAAGAGACGCACAAGTAGCTTTGACTACTTGAAGCGAGCTCACGCGCGAGGGGAACCACTTTTTCATCAAGTAGCTGCAAAATCAGGAATGCCTAAGGCATCATTCACATGATGTCGTAGGCATTCCTTTTTTATTTGAGTCGTGTTGTGTAACCAGTTTAAGAGGGAATGTGGATGAGAAAGCTAGATGCGCTAAGGCGATAAAATAGGCATTAAAACTCAATTTTCGCAGTGTGAAGGATGTTCCAATAAGGGGTTTTGTTCATCCTATCTACTTCTCCCTTTCCTGATCCGGGGTTCTATTCTATATTTCCAATCTCATAGTCTATAAAGACGAGATGGAAGATGAGCTTTCTGCTAGGGCGGCTGGTCGAAAGAGTTACGGCCCTATCAGTTGGCGGAGCGAAAGGGGAAGATCAAGTGATGGCAAATAAACTTGGGAATTGGAATGCAAGCCGCGGAACAAAGAGGAGACGAGTTGAACGGGGTCCTTTTAAATCAGGAAATATCCAACTCAGTAAGCGAGACACACTCATGAGCAAAGCGAACCGGGTGGGATCAGGCTGGATCGAAGCAAGGCGACTGCAATCGAGTCAGAGAGGTGCTGACAGTAGAGAGTCAGGACGAATTGAGTCGAGCCAAAAAGATATTAATAGTAAAGAGTCAAACCGGATGGAAACGAGCCAGCGAGATAACAACAATAGAATACCAAGCCGAATCTCAGTTTTTAATGAGGGAAAAGCGGATTCTCACCTGTCGGAAAAAAGGATCCCTTCTCAGGACAAACCTGCCGGACAAAAAAATCCGCCATTACCAGTTAAGCCATGGCCGCTGGCCGCGGTTAGTATTCTCACGGCGGCGGCGATCCTTATCCCCGGTTTAATCGTGCAGCGGCAAGAGCATGCGCAGCAGTATAGTACCGAGCAGACAGGATACGGCGCCTCTTCGGCGCCGGGGGCGGAGCGTCAGCCGATGTTTGCAGCTTCTAGCGGAACGCTGGTGCCGCTGCTTGGCGCAGCGGGAGGAGCGCCGGGAAGTGAGGCCGCCTATCCGGGCGGGGCGAATGGCATTAATCCCTCAAGCGGCGGGGGAGCGAACGATAAGGGGACAGCATCGTCAAAAGACGCAAATGTGAACGAAAATTTCGGTGGAGCCACCACTGGATCAACTCCGCCCACAAGCGGCCAAACCGGAGTTGGAGGCCTTTCCAAAGCCGCCGCCGGAAGCGGCGCTCCCGCAGGAGGCAACGTCCCGCCTGACGTCTCCCCCACCGCTCCCCCGGGAGGCAGCGTCTTAAGCCGTACCGTCAAAAAACAGACTGCTCTCCCGCTGCCGGGAGCGCTAGACCGTATGACTGTGCGTGTCTACTTGACCGCCGAGAAGCGGGTAGAAAAGGTGCCTATGGAGCTGTACGTGCGCGGCGTAATCGCCGGCGAGATGCCCGTAAGCTTCGAGCCGGAGGCGCTGAAGGCGCAGGCGATCGCCGCCCGAACCTATTTGGTCAAGCGGCTAGCTTCGGGCGACCGCTCCGGGATGCCGGTTAAAAATGCCGATGTGACGGATACGACCGCTCATCAGGTATATGTGCCGCTGGACAAGCTTTTGGACCGCTGGAGCGGCAAGGACCGCGAAGTTAACCTGGCCAAGTTAAACGCGGCGGTGCAGGAGACCAGGGGGCAGATTATCACGTATGAGGGCAAGCCGATCGAAGCTCTATTTTTCAGCACCAGCAATGGGTATACGGAAAACTCCGAGGATTACTGGGGCTCCAGCCTCCCCTATCTGCGCAGCGTAGCCAGCCCCTGGGACAAGAAGATTAGCCCTGAGTTCAAAGAAACAACGTCGATGAGTCTCGCAGCCTTCTATCAGAAGCTGGGCATTAGCGGTAAAACCCCGCCAAAAAGCTTAAGGGTGCTTGACACAACAGACGGTAAGCGTATCCGCGAAATGACCGCTGGAAGCAAGGTGTTTACCGGGCGGCAGATGCGAGAGAAACTAGGGCTGGCGTCCACTCAGTTCACTTGGAAAATAGAAGGGAAAGAGATAGAGATCACGACCTATGGCTACGGCCATGGTGTCGGTATGAGCCAATGGGGGGCAGATGGAATGGCCAAAAGCGGCAGCACCGCCTACCAGATACTCTCTCATTATTACACCGGCACTGAGGTGGTCCGCACCGCATCGTTGCCGAAAGAAACCTCCTGATCCGCTGGGGGCGCGGCTGACGCCTTTTATAGTCATCTAAATCTTCTCTTGTAATTTCTCTATCTCCTCACGTATAAAGCCAATCAATCCGGTAACAATGGCTAGTGAGGTGATAGAAAATGAATGAAGAACAAAAAAACAAGCAAGAACCTCCTAAAAATCAATTGGGAGGAAGAAAGCCCGCTTCAACCTACAAGAAGACCCTGTCGCGCAAGTGGATCTCTCCGGCCATGTTTGTCGCTGCGGCAGCAATTATCGTAACCGTCATGTGGCTCTATCAAGGGGATGACAAGAAGACTTCAACCATCGAGACTCCAGAGAGCGTTCAGACGGGGCAGGGCGGCGAGAAGGCAGTAGAGGAAACGGTCAAGCCGGTACCAGGCGAGAAAGCTTCATGGCCGGTTGCAAACGTGGCGGATGTAGTTGTGAAGCGCGGCTATTTTGATACAGCTGCGAATGAAGCCGAGCAGGCAGCTGCGATGGTGGAACAGAACAACACGTTCAAAGGCAACACCGGCATCGATCTGGCACGCGCTGACGATCAGCCTTTCGACGTAATGGCTGTGCTGAGCGGCAAAGTAACCCTTGTACAAGATCAGCCAACCAACGGTACGGTCGTTGAGATCGCCCACGGCAATGGACTTGTCTCCGTCTACCAAAGCTTGAGCGGTGTTAACGTGAAGCCGGGCGACGAAGTTAAGCAGTCCACCGTTATCGGTAAGGCAGGTCGCAACGACATGCAAAAAGAACTTGGTGTACATCTGCACTTCGCGCTCCTGCAAAATAACGAGCATGTGAACCCGTCCTCGCTGCTTCCGGCCAATGCGCCTAAGCTTCAAGCTGTAGCTAGCGGAGCGGAAGTAGGCGGAGCAACTGAACAAGCTGCACCGGATGCTGCTGCATCCGAAGCACCAGCAACTGATGCAGCTGCTCCTGATGCTGCAAACCCTGCTGACTCGTCCAAAACACCCCATGCAGGCGCCGCAGACTCTGCGGATAGCGCTCAAGATGACGCCGAGTAATCCGGAACGATTGTAGCATTGAATTAGCAAGCCGCCATAACTCCTTCCAAAATGGAGGACGCCGGGCGGCTTTTTCTTTTTCCAAAGTTGGAATAAATGCACGCGATAGTGCAGACAGACCCATATAGAAGCATCTAGGGTCCTATTTTCAGGCAATTTGGACAGAAATCGGTCTTAGGACTTGGCCATAAAGAATATCTCCAATACCCCCTCATATAATGTACCAAACTTACAACGAGTCAAGGAGGCGGGAACGTGCACGATTACATCAAAGAGCGGACCATTAAGATTGGCCGGTGCATCGTTGAGACCAAACATACGGTGCGTACAATCGCCAAAGAGTTCGGGGTATCCAAGAGTACGGTGCACAAGGATTTAACCGAGCGGTTGCCGGAGATCAATCCGGATCTGGCGGACCAGGTCAAACATATCTTGGAGTACCATAAGTCCATCCGCCATCTGAGGGGGGGAGAAGCTACCAAAATCAAATATAAGAAAAGTACCAAGCGTCGCGAGGTTTTGGCAGCTGGAAAGCGCTAAAATTTTTCTACAAAATCAGAGGAAAAATGAGGTTTTCAGCGAATATTTGGTAATGATCATCTACACTATTCGTTAGGGGACCTCGGACGTTATGCTAAGCAAGGATATCGGGATTGACTTGGGCACTGCCAATGTGTCCATTCATGTAAAAGGGAAGGGCGTTGTGCTTGATGAGCCCTCCGTTGTCGCTGTGGAAACCGACACCCGCCGGGTGCTGGCGGTCGGCGAAGAGGCCTACCGTATGGTCGGACGGACGCCGGGCAATATCGTGGCCATCCGTCCGCTGCGTGACGGAGTTATCGCTGATTTTGAGATCACCGAAATGATGCTTAAGGCATTCATCGACCGCATCGGCGGGCGGAGCTGGTACAGCCGCCCGCGTATTCTTATCTGTGCGCCGACTAATATCACCTCTGTGGAGCAGAAGGCGATCCGCCAGGCTGCTGAGCGTTGCGGCGCTCGCGAGGTTTATATGGAAGAAGAACCTAAGGCGGCGGCCATCGGGGCTGGTATGGATATTTATCAGCCAAGCGGCAATATGGTCGTAGACATCGGCGGCGGCACGACGGATGTCGCCGTGCTGTCGATGGGCGATATCGTCACCTCCTCCTCCATTAAGGTGGCTGGCGATACTTTCGATTCCGATATCGCACGTTATATCAAGGCGAAGTATAAGCTCCTGATCGGAGAGCGGACAAGCGAGGAGATCAAGATCCGGATCGGCTCGGTATATTCCGGAGCCCGCAATGATTCTATCGATATTCGGGGCCGCGATATGGTAACTGGATTACCGCGCACGATCAGTATCCACTCGGATGAAATACGCGAGGCTTTGTCTGATTCGGTGGCGGCGATTGTGACAGCTGCCAAGTTCGTACTGGAGCAGACTCCGCCCGAGCTGTCGGCGGACATTATTGACCGCGGTGTTATTTTGACAGGTGGAGGCGCGTTGTTGGATGGGCTCGATCTACTACTTGCTAACGAGCTCAAGGTTCCAGTATTGATCGCCGAGGACCCGATGCACTGCGTCGTTAAAGGTACTGGCTTCATGCTTGATCATCTGGATCGCATATCCCGCAAAAAATCCCGGTTTTAATCTTATCCCGAGTCCGGGACTCCCGCTTGGCCGCTGCTTGAAGCAGCGGCTTTTTGCTGATTTCATCCTACATAATAATATGGCTTGCGCGTACAGATGGTTGCGAGTCCTATTCAGGATGGCTGCTGGAATGCCGATATAAAGAGCAGATAATTGCAAGGAGGATTCCGATGCTCAGAGGAATGTATACGGCGGCGGCAGGCATGATCGCCCAGCAGCGCGTCCATGATACCGCAACGACCAATATCGCAAACCTGAACACGGCCGGCTACAAGGCCACCAACGCGCTGAACCGCTCCTTCCCGGAGATGCTCTTGTCCTTAAGCGGCAAGAACGATCTGCCTGTGAAGCAGATCGGACGGATCAGCACAGGCGTGCTGGCCGAGGAGAGCATCGCCCTCCAAATCCAGGGCGACTTGAATAAAACAGACAGTCCTTCCGACTTCGCACTTGTGTCGGAGATTCCTGTACCAGGCGTCGTCTTCGACGCCTCCGGCAAATCGGTAGCGGAAGACGGTACGGTAACCTATCGTCCACAAGCTTACTTCACCGTTTTGAATGAGGATGGCGAAGTGCGTTATACGCGTGGCGGCGAGTTCAGCCTTACGGATGAAGGCGCACTTGTAACGTCGAGCGGCTCACCGGTGCTGGGAGCGAACAACGAGCCTATTGTATTCCCGCGTGGGACGAGCTTGGAATCGCTGAAGCTGGACGGGAATTATCGTTTCCTGGATGCAGCCGGCGGTGACACGGGTCAATCGCTGCTCATTACGCGGATCGATCGGGTCAATGATCTCGTCCGTGAAGGAGACGGCAAGTTCCGGTTGAACGGCGAAGGAGGCACCGCGGCAGTTGTGCCTGGAGAAGGTGTTGAGGTGCGGCAAGGTTATACGGAGCGTTCCAACGTGGATCCTTCGGGGACGATGCTGAACATCATGGGTGCAATGCGTGCTTATGAGGCCAACCAAAAGGTAATTCAATTCTATGATAAGAGTCTTGAGAAAGCCGCCAATGAGATCGGACGAGTGTAAAAGGAGGGTAATCGGTGAATAATTCCATTATTAATGCAACAGTGTCGATGAACGCCCTACAGCAACGTCTTGATCTGCTGGCGGAAAATATGGCTAATGTGAACACGGCGGGTTACAAGCGCAAAGAGGCAACC
Source organism: Paenibacillaceae bacterium GAS479 (assembly GCA_900105225.1). NCBI lineage: Bacteria > Bacillati > Bacillota > Bacilli > Caryophanales > Paenibacillaceae > Paenibacillaceae bacterium GAS479. The sequence continues at coordinate 2,979,723 of LT629764.1, forward strand.
TTCCAGGATTTGCTTACCAATGCCAAACAGCAGCCGGAGCCGTTCCGCAAGGATGGCCGCGTCAGCCCGCTTGGCTATAATCAGGGCTGGGGTACTCGCTTCATCCAGCAAGGTCCAGATATGACACAAGGCTCCTTGAAGCAAACAGGAACCTCCACCGATCTGGCGCTGGATGGCAACGCACTTTTTGTCGTTGATTCAGACGGTAACGGGGGGCGCGGTTATACTCGCAGCGGGGCGTTTCAGTTGACGGTAAACGGCCAGGGTGATACGATACTGGCGACAGACACTGGGTATCCGGTCCTGGGCCAGGTGCCGGTGCAAACCCCGAATGGCGTCGTTTTACGCGAGAGATCAATTGTCGTCCCAGAGGGCGTGTCCCTGCAGATCAGTAACGAAGGTGTTATCGAAGGGATTCGGGCTGACGGTACCCGGACGAGGCTCGGAACGCTGACGTTGGTTCAACCTACCCGTCCAGATGCACTAGTTGCGGTGGCGGATAATCTGTTTGCGGTACCTGCCGATGTTGATGCTGCTGATATTCTGGCTCCGGTTGTGGCCGGCGTAGAGAGCGGAGTTGCCGTTCGACAAGGTTTTATCGAGCAATCTAATGTAGATCTAGTCGAGGAAATGACCGAACTTCTTAGTGTTCAGCGGGCTTATCAGTTGAGCGCCAGGGCATTGTCTTCGGCGGATAATATGGCCGGCTTGGCCAACAATATGCGCGCCTGATTCTTCCTTCCTGCAGTATGACGGACGGTTGGATTCAGCCGCGCTGTCATAGACCTGGGTAGTGATCGGCTGATGAACGGGCCGAAACACTTATACCCATGCGGAGTAAGGATGATGAAGATGACTAATGATACACAATTTTCAAATAGTGAAGCGTCAAGTCCCCGAGGCAGCGAAGAGAGTAAGGCCTCAGGCAAGCAAGCCTCCACGGGCAATGCTCGGAAGTCCGCTTCCGGCGCTAAATCCAAGAAGACCAGCCGCTTTACCCCTTGGTGGTTCGCCCGCAAGCTGATCGTGCTTGCATTGTTCGTAGGCGCGCTAATGGGAGGTCTTTATCTCGGATTTGCTGTATTGGGAGGCGGGACGATGTCTGACGCTTTCGATGTCTCCACCTACAAGCATGTTTTTGATCTCGTATTCTCGGATTCCTAGAGAAGCCGGTTCCTTCGCGGAGCCGGTTTTTTTGTTAACGGTAATGAACTTCCCTCATTCTGAACATAAGCTGGATGAGCAAAATGGGAGGAGACTGAGCCAAGCTCAGCTTCCTCCCGTCTTTTTGTGGAACTCCTAGAAGCTTAGTGAAAAGTGTCCGCTGCGCCAAGGATCGGCCCTCCGATCGCTCTTGAACTCAGATTTCCTTGAACTTAACCTCATATAGAGGTGGAAATCCGACTTCAAATGCGAACGCTATCGCTATCGCTTCTCCAGGCTCGACCTTTTGCTTCGCTCCTTTTTCTTACTAGCTTCCTAGACCAAGCCGCGATGCATTCGGATTTAGCGAAAGCTCCTGTCGTACCGCTTTTCAGCTGCCTCAGCTCGGCCATTCGGGCCCTAACGGAACTCAGAGAACTTATTTGCCTCAAACACAGGGTTCAACTCAGCTAACGGGTCTGATCAACCTAAATCGGGTATGAATTTCTTGCCACCGTTAAAAAATTAAGGGCCGTCCATAAGCCATCTAACGATGACTTAGGAACGGCCCTTGAAGATAGGGCAAGCGGATCGCCGTCTGCCCGCGCCCGTCTGCCTAAATAGTGATCAAGTCGTTGACCTTTGAATCTTGTCGTAGCGGTCTAACACTCTACTTCACAGTTACACGCGCGGTAACCGATTTGCCTTCGAATACCGCCTTAATCGTGGCTGTACCTTTGGCTGTGGCGGTTACGATGCCTGATTGCGTGACAGAGGCTACGCCTTCACGGCTGGATGACCAGACGGAGGTAGCGTTCACTTCGAGGAACGTTCCATTGTCGTAATAAGCTTTCAACTTCAGTTGAGCTTCGGCTCCAGGTGCGAGCTTCAAGCTTCTTTCCGACAGCACGAGGCTTTTCAGCTTTGGCTTCACGGCGAGGGAAACGGAGACGGATTTACCTTGGTAAGTTCCGGTAATTTTAGCGGTGCCCAGCTTCAACGCCTTGATCGAGCCGCTGCGTACGCTGGCGATGTCTTCATTGTCTACGCTCCACTCCATGCGGGTGGTGAGTGTGACAGCGGTGCCGCTTTTGTATGTGCCGGTTACTTTGACCGACTTGCTGCGGGTTGGATTCAGCGTCAGGGAAGCTGCATCAACCGTCAGCTTGATAATTTCCTCTTCAATCGTTACCGGGATGGTAATGGTTTTGCCAAGGAAGGTTGCGGTAAGAGTTGTCTTGGATGGGGCCAAGCCGCGCATTGTCGTATCGAGCACGAGCAAGTTGCTACCCGCCGCTTTCCATTCCGCCTTGGCGGTGACATCCTCTTCGACTCCGTTTGTGTAAGTTACGGTCAGAGTCGGCAGTGCCGTTTCCTTGCCAATAATGAGCGAGACGCTCTTCTTGTCGGACAGCAGTACAAGTGGTTTGGCATTCACTTCAAAAGGAATCTCTACGGACAGCTCGTTCAAGGAAGCCTTCAGCACGGTGCTGCCGGCTTTCTTGGCGATCCATTTGCCGTCTTTAATCTCAAGCACATCCGAACTGCTAGAGCTCCAGTTCACGAGTTTGGTTACATTGAACTCCGCATCGTCGAGCCCAACTGCCGTCACGACTGGCAGCGACTTCGTCTCGTCGAGGATAGCGGTCAATTTCTCTTCTTCGGTCTTTATGCTCACGGCCGTTGGATACACCGTTACATTGAGCGAGCGGCTGACGCCCTTGTACTCGGCCTTAATCGTAGAGGTTCCTGGCGCCTTCGGCGTAACAAGACCGCCGTCAGCTGTAGCTACGTATATCTCAGAGGTCGTCCAAGTAGCTTGGGAGGTTACATCCTGAGAGCTGCCTGATGCGCTCGGAATAGAGGCGCCGATCTGCACGGGCGTGTTGGACAGCAGGAGATGCAGCTCGGCCGACGGAGTAAGCTTCAGCACCTCGTATGGCTGACGGACGACTACCTTAACGGAGGTGGAAACGCCATACAGCGAAGCGGTGATCGTCGCCATGCCTGGGCCGACAGGTGTGATAACACCTTTTTTATCGACTTTGACGATTGTCGCAGATGAGCTGCTCCATTCGACCTTATCGGTCACATCGATCGGCGTTCCGCCATTAATTGGCTCAGCCGTTACACTGAGACTAGTTGTTGCCCCACCGGTTTCAAGTTGGACCAGGGTGGCTTCCGAGAGAGTAAGCGATTTGTAAGGTGATTCTGCGGTTATGACTGTAGTGGTCGATACGCCGCGGTAGGCGGCTTTGATTGTCGTTTTGCCTGCAGCAAGAATTTCGATTTTACCGTCTGTTACCTTGGCGACGGAAGCATCGGAGCTCGTCCAGTCCGCCGCGTCCGTAAGATCGGTTGATTGAGTTTCCTTGAAGCCATGAGCGGTAAAATTCAGCTCATCGCCGACCAATGCTTTCAGCGTAGATGGCACGACTTCGCCACCGGCGTTCTGAAGCTGCAGCTTGCTGTACGGGTAGGAGACCGTGACGACAACGCTTGCGGAATAACCGTTGTATTTCCCGGTAATTGTCGCTTTACCAGCAGCGACTGGCGTCAGCACGCCATTGGTTACCTTAAGCACAGAGGAGAGGGTTGTTGTCCAGGTAGCAAGCGTAGTGACGTCTTTTTTGGCAGAAGATCCTGAATAAGAGGCCCACAACACGAGGGAATAAGGGTCATCCCCGTAAGCGAGGGACAGGCTGGAGCCGGAATCGAGCGTGACAGAGGAGACAACATCTTCAGCATGCGCCGCAGGAACCAGCAGGGAGAGGGCCAGCACGGCCGACAGCAGCAGCGACAGCAATGTGCGGCTGCGCGGTGTAACGCGTTGGGACAACAGAGACACTCCTTTTTCATCGAGATAGGGTAGGTGCCAGGATAGCGAAAATTTGTTAGGTTAGGCCATTACCTGGTCGGAATATAGTCTTTAACGGCATCTCGATGCGGAAATTGTAGGGAAAGGTTGGAAAATAGGAAGTGTGGCGGTTTTTTTTTTGCCTATCGGGAGGTATAATAACGGAGGTATATACATAGGCCTTGCGGCAGGGAAAACAGGCTTGCAGGCATTGTGGATTGGGTCGGCCAGCTAGGAAAGAGTGTGACGCCTGGAGGTCCGCAATCGCTGCTGCTCTTTATTAGCTAGGGCGGCTAAACCGCAACGACAAAAGGGACAGGCCCCGCGGATCTTCGGTCCGCATGAGCCTGCCCCTTATCTCAACCCTCGCGACCTGCAGGCTCGCGGGGGACAGCCATAGTGTAACCCTGGCAGCCGCTTTCCATGCGGATGAAGTGCGGGGTTCATCAGAAGAAGTTCATTTTTCCTCTGGGAGGAGTATTAAATTGATGAATATTAATGAAATCATGGAAGTCATTCCACATCGCCAGCCTTTTCTGCTGGTAGACCGAATTCTTGAGGTAGAGGAGGGCGTGCGTGCCGTCGGTATCAAAAATGTATCGATGAACGAGCCCTTTTTCGCCGGACATTTCCCTGGTTTCCCGGTCATGCCGGGTGTGCTGATTACCGAGGCGCTGGCCCAGGTAGGCGCGGTGGCAATCCTCAAAGTGGATGCAAATCGTGGCAAAATCGGCATGCTTGCCGGTATCGATGAATTCCGTTTCCGGGGACAGGTCGTTCCTGGCGATACGCTGCGACTAGAGGTAGAAATTATTCGCCTGAAGGGCATTATCGGCAAGGGTAAGGCGACGGCCAGCGTGGACGGCAAAGTTGTAGCCGAAGGTGTCATCATGTTCGCTCTTACAGACGCCAAATAAACCAATAGAAGTGCGTGTTCAAAAAGGTCGCCAATGGGCACCGAGAAGGTTGTATGAACGGGAAGAAGGAGGAGCAGAGTGTAGGCAAATCTACATGAGCACCGGACTTTGAAGGTGAATACAAGATTCGATGTCGAGTTCGCTTCCTGGTTTACATCGTGATCAATGGTGGCCTTTTGAACAACCTCTAAAACCATCTGGAAAACCAACTCGTCTATTGGGTAAAGAGCACCTGCGGACGTGATAAAGAGACAAGGGAGAGATCGACTGATGTCCGTAACGGAAATCGCATCCGAACGCTACCAAGCTTGGTTGAATGATCCACTGATCGACGAGGCGACTAAAGCCGAACTACGCAGCATTGCCGGTGATGAAAAAGAAATTACCGATCGTTTTTATCGCGATTTGGAGTTTGGTACAGGTGGTCTACGCGGCGTTATGGGTGCCGGTACGAACCGTCTCAATGCCTACACCGTAGGTAAAGCGACTCAAGGGCTGGGAAATTGGCTGTTGGCTCAAAACGATAAACCATCCGTCGTCATTGCCCATGATTCCCGCAACAACTCTCCTGAATTTACGCTGGAGGCAGCGCTCGTACTGGCCGGTAACGGCATCAAAACGTATCTGTTCCCATCACTTCGCCCAACGCCGCAACTGAGCTTTGCGGTTCGCGCACTAGGGGCAAGCGGCGGCGTTGTCATCACGGCGAGTCATAATCCACCGGAGTACAACGGTTATAAAGCTTATGGTCCTGAGGGCTGCCAGCTTGTACCGCATGAGGCGGAGCAAGCGATAGCGGCGATTCAGAAGGTAGCCAGCTTCAGCGAGATCAAGCGGATTAGCCGCGAGGATGCCGAAGCGCAAGGTCTGTTAGTCTGGCTCGGCGACAAGGAAGATCGCGAGTTTGTGGAGACGGTAGCAGCTCAGAGCTTGAATCGTGATCTGCTGAAACAGGGTGCAGGCGCGGATCTCAACGTTATTTTCACACCGCTGCACGGTACTGGCAATCATCCTGTGCGCGATGTATTGAAGGAAATCGGCATCTCGAATGTATCCATCGTGGCGGAACAGGAGCAGCCGGATGGCTACTTCAGCACCGTCAAAAGCCCGAATCCAGAAGAGCGCGAAGCATTCACGCTGGCGATCCGCCAGGCTCAGGAGCAAGGCGCCGATTTGATTATCGGTACGGATCCCGATGCGGATCGCATGGGTGCAGTCGTCAAGAACAACAAGGGCGAGTATGTTGTGCTTAGCGGCAACCAATCCGGCGCGATCATGGTGAACTACGTATTGAGTCAGCTCAAAGAGCGCGGTCAGCTTCCGGCCAATGGCGTTGTTATCAAAACGATCGTGACAAGCGAGATGGGCGCGGACATCGCAAAGGCGCACGGAGCAGAAGTTATCGACACGCTGACAGGCTTCAAATACATCGGTGAGAAAATGACCGAGTTCGAGAAATCCGGTTCACATACATTCCTTTTTGGTTATGAGGAAAGCTATGGTTACCTGACCGGTACTTACGCCCGGGATAAGGACGCGATTGTGGCCGCGATGCTCATTGCAGAAGCCGCTGCTTTCTACAAACATCAGGGCAAAACACTTTATGATGTGCTTCTTGAGCTGTACGCACAGTACGGCGCTTATTTGGAAGGACTGGAATCCCGTACTCTCAAAGGACTTGATGGCGTGCAGAAGATCGGTGCCATCATGGACAGCTTCCGATCGACTCCTCCACAAGAGGCAGCTGGTGTGAAGGTGACGGAAGTGCTGGATTACAGCCTTGGCCTGGACGGACTCCCGAAGGAGAACGTACTCAAGTATTTACTGGAGGATGGCTCGTGGTTCACGCTTCGTCCATCTGGAACAGAGCCGAAAATCAAGGTGTACTTCGCGGTACGCAGTGATTCGCAGGATAAGGCAGAAGCTGCATTGGAGTCGTTGCGCTCCTCCGTTATGCAGCGTGTTGACAGCTTGGCCTAATCCGCTTCATTTCAAGTGCGAGTTCAAAAAGGTCGCGATTGGGCACCGAGAAGGTTGTATGAACGGGAAGAAGGAGGTTGGCAAGCCTACATGAGCACCGGACTTCGAAGGTGAATACAAGATTCGATGTCGAGTTCGCTTCCTGCTTTACTTCGTGATCAATGGTGGCCTTTTTGAACAACCTCTTCAAGGAATTATCTCGATTATCCGATATTAGTAACAGCCGCAGGGCGGGAGCGCGAGGGTGCCCCGCCCTGTGCGGCATTAGTACGAGCAGTTAAGGGAGCGAGTGAATAAAGTGTTGAAATGGCAGCAATGGAACCGGGTAGCCCGCAGATTGTTATGGGCGCTTGTGTTAGTCGGCGTCATCGCATCGATCCCGATCGCGGCGAACCGATGGCAAATGGAGAAAACCTCCAAGCAGGTGGAGTTTGTATTCGATTATTCCGATCTTGTGCTGGTCGCTTCCTATCAGGCGAAGCCTACCGAGTTTATCCGAGCCGAGCTGGAGAAAATGAAAGCTGCGGGTATTGGCGCGATGTCTGTGTTTGAAAGCCGCCTGGACGAGCTGGAGACAGCTGGCCGTCTGAGCCTTTATGACGAGGCTGAAGCAGCACTGCTGCAAGGCTTGCCGGTTCCGGCGAACCAAAACTACACCTATGTGTTGTTTGAGGGAACACGGGAGAAGCAAGTATTTGAGCCATTCATCCGTGAACGCTTCGAAAACGATGCGGGAATTCCGGTACGCGCCTGGAAGTTTAAGGACAAGCAGGGCTTAATCATTGAAACACCTTTGCCGGATGCGGTATTGAAAACAATGAACCCTGATCCAATGGCGCTGGAGCAGCTTAACGGAGCTGGTTTCCAACTGGTGCCGCGGCTGTCTGACCGTATTGCGTATGACCAGCAGGAGACGGATGCGATGCTCGCTTGGTTCAAGGAGCTCGGTGTCACGCGAATCCTGTTTGATGGCGAGGCGGTGAAAGGTTTCAATGAGCAGGCGGATCTTCGCAGCCTAGATGGTTTTGCGGAGCTTCTGAATAAGTACGGTATCGGCCTTGCTTCCATTGAAAATTTGAAAAAGCCTCAGCTAGGTCTGAATACGCTTGCCTTTAAAACACATTATAATGTAGCGCGGCTTTATTCCTTGTCGGATAAGGATGCCGCTGCGCTGAAACCTGATGTCATCTCGGACCGCTTCCTGTTGGCGGCGAAGGACCGCAATATTCGGATGTTTTATCTGAATGCGGGTCCATCGGCGAATCTGGATAAGGGAATGATTACGAATCCGCTGGAAAATCTGTATACCTCCCTTGGGGGAGCGGACGGAGCGGTAGAGAAGCTGGACCGCGCTGGCTTCCCGAACGGCAAGGCGGAGGCTTTTGAGCGGACGCAGCCGGGATGGCATAAAGCGCTGAAAGGTGTTGCCGCGGTCGGAGCGGTGAGCCTGATTGCACTTCTGATTGGTGCATTTTTCGGCGTCCTTACGATTCCGGTATTCCTGCTCGGCTTGGTCGGCAGCGCTGGACTTTACGTTCTAAATAGCTCGCTTATGGAGCAGGCGCTTGCACTCGGCGCCTCCATCTCAGCTCCAACGCTGGCGATGATTTGGGCCATCAACCGGATTTATGCCCATACGGACGGTCCTCGCCGATCAGTAGGCGGTGAATGGAGCCGCAACGGCACTCTCAACGCTCAGGGAGGGGATGCGACCTTCCAGGTGTCACCTTGGAGTGCGATGCTCGGAGGGCTTGGACAACCGGGCAGCCGCTGGGTTTTCCATGGCTTGTCGGCTGGTCGTCGTCTTTCGATGGCGCTTGTAATGTTCGCATTTGCAACGCTGATCTCACTGCTTGCCGTTCCAATCGTCATCGGATTGCTCAACAGCATGACGTACAGCCTTGTGCTGCAACAGTTCCGCGGTGTGAACCTGCTGGCGGTTGCTCCGATGGGACTGACCGCAATCTATTTGTTCCTGTTTACTGGCGGTTCGGTGTGGACAAGTCTAAGACGGGTACTGGGATTGCAAATCACGATTTTGTGGGTTGCGGCAGCTGGTGTCATCGGCGTAGTCGGTCTGTACTACTTGTCGCGTACGGGCAATAGCGGCACAGCCCCGGCGTTTGAACTTGTGTTCCGTAACATATTGGAATCCACCTTCGGCGTTCGGCCGCGGACCAAGGAATTTTTGCTTGCGCATCCGCTTATGCTACTAGGATTGTTCCTTGCGCTTCGATATCGCGCGGCGTGGGTATTCCTTGTTATAGGAGCGATGGGGCAGCTGTCGATCGTGGGTACATTTACCCATATTCATACTCCGATGCTGGTGTCTCTAATCCGCATACTGCTCGGCCTTGGCCTTGGCACCATTATCGGGCTGGCCCTGATCGCAATCTGGCAAATCGGCGAAGCGCTGTTCCGGAAGTATTGCAAAAAAGGAAAGGCGGCTGTCCATGGCTGACACGAACAAGCAGAATGAGCTGGACAGCGGTATGGAAGGGATCGAGACAGCTAGCGGAGCGAGCGCTGAGCCAGCAGGGAATGCGCAGGACAACAGTTTCCAAGGAAATTCTGCTAAAAGCGGATCGAATCGGAGCTTCCGAATTGTTATCTCCGGTTATTATGGCTTCCACAACAGCGGTGACGAAGCTGTGTTGAAGTCGATCCTACTTGCGCTGGAGGAAGAGGGCCGTGCTCAAGGCGTTAAGATCGAGCCTGTCGTGCTTTCCGGCGATCCCGCCTGGACGGAGTCCCTGTATGGCGTCAAGGCAGCAGGCCGTATGGGGCCGATGGCGCTGCTGCGAGCAATCGCAAGCAGCGATGGCCTCATCAGCGGCGGAGGCAGCCTGCTGCAGGACGTAACCGGCGGCAAAACGATTCCTTATTATGCCGGCGTCCTCAAGCTGGCGCAGCTGCTTGGCAAGCCGACGTTCATATATGCGCAAGGCGTCGGCCCGGTGCTTAACCGGCGCATGGATGGTTTGATCCGACACGTTATGATGCGAAGCGCATACGTGTCGGTGCGGGACGCTGAATCCGCCGCGCTTCTCGGGCGGATGGGCGTGCCGCATGATCGGATCGGCGTTGTGCCCGATCCGGTCATGGGCCTGCCGTTGCCCCCGGCTATGCTCGGGGCAACGGCAGGCGCGTCGGCAGCGGCGCCTAGCGCTGCCGGAGGCGGCTCCGCCGCGGCCGCCGGCGGAGCGGCGCCCGTGGTCGGCGTCTCCTTGCGCCGCTGGCGCAAGGACGGGGCCGACCTGGCCCGCGCCGCCGAGGCGCTGGCGGAGCTCGCGCGGCGACGGCCCGTGCGCCTGCGCTTCCTGCCGTTCCATACGCCCGCGGATGCAGAGGCATCCCGCGAAGTGATGGAACGGCTTGGGAAGCTCGGCGCCGGCAGCAGCGCCGAGCTCGCCGCCCCTGGCGACGACCCCCAGGCAATGCTCCTGGAGGTCAGCCGCTGCGACCTGCTTGTGGGCATGCGCCTGCACGCGCTCATTTACGCCGCCGGGCAGCGGGTCCCGATGCTTGGGATCAGTTACGATCCCAAGATCGATCAGTTCCTCGCCCGGCTGCAGGAAACCCCTGTGGCAACGACCGAGGCCATGGACGCCTCGGCCTTTGCCGACGCCGCAGAGCGGCTGCTTACCGGCGCCGAAGCCTGGCGCGCATCCAAAGCGACGCTGATCGACCGGCTGCAGAGCGAAGCTCGCGAGCCTGCGCAACATATCATTCAGCATCTGCGTCAAAGAACGAAGAGGTGAGGGTTCGACCCATGTCGACTTATAATGACTCCAAGGGCTCGTCCAAAACTGAGGCGGGCAGCATACATGAAACATCAATCTCATCAACGGACACTGCCTTAGCGGCTCCGGTTCCTGAGCTAAACTCAGACTCGGAAGCCACGTTTGGAGAAGCCTTCGAAGCAGCTCCCGAAGCAATCGCTTTAGCCGATGCGATGGAAGAGGCTACAACGGCGACGGAATGGTTGGAAAACCGCAACGTGCCCAAGGTTTCCATTTATGGCGTCCCTTTTTCACGCATGAGCATGGACGAAACGATGGAATATCTTACGAATGTAATTGAAGCGAAGCGCCCATCTCAAATTATTACCGCGAATCCCATCATGGTTATGATGGGGCTGGAGGATTCCAGTTTCCATCGTATGCTCTGCGAATCCGATCTGGTCGTGCCGGATGGCGCCGGCGTTGTCTGGGCAGCAGGCCATGTCGGTCACCCCGTCAAGGAGCGCGTGCCTGGCTTTGACCTGATGCATCGTCTTTTTCTCGAAGGCGAGGAGCGAGGTTGGTCGGCTTACTTGCTCGGAACGTCGCAAGAGATTATCGATGAGGCGGCAGCTAAGCTGCAGGCTCAATATCCCGGAACTCGTATCGCAGGAACACATCACGGCTTTTTTGGGGAAAAAGAAGACCCGGAAGTCATCGCCCGCATTCGCGCGGCTCGTCCGCATATGCTGTTCGTCGCCCGTTCGGCAACAACGCAGGAGCCTTGGATCACGCGCTACAAGCAAGAGCTTGGTGTGCCGCTGATTATGGGAGTAGGAGGCAGCTTCGACATTATCGCAGGCAGGCTCAAAAGAGCGCCTGTTTTCATGCAGAAGCTCCGGCTGGAATGGTTTTATCGGCTGCTTCAGCAGCCCTCCCGGTTCCGGAGAATGCTCGTACTGCCGCAATTCGCTTTAAAAGTGATTCGGGACAAGGAAAAGGTCACAAAACCCTACGAACCACGTTAATTCACCGATATTTGCTGTGAAATGACCGAAAATTGGGGTTGGTGTTTCTTTTTCGTACGAGTTATAATTCATTCCGTTGAACAAAAGGGAGTTGAATACCAGTGAATGCCACATTTACCTATATCATAGGCTTTGTCGTTGCACTTGTCTTGGCATTGGTGCTGACGCCGCTCGTCAAGCGCTTTGCCATCAAGGTCGGCGCCATGGATAAGCCGAATGCCCGCAAAGTGCATACCCGCATCATGCCGCGTCTTGGCGGTCTGGCCATTTACCTGGCTTTTATCGGATCATTTTTTCTGATCCTGCCGTTCATACCGGAAGGCCTGCTCAGCGACTATGACCGCAACCTGATTCGCGCTATGCTGGCCGGCGGAACGATCATCGTACTTACCGGCGCCCTGGATGACCGCTTTGAGCTGTCTGCCAAGGTAAAGCTGTTGTTCCAACTTATCGCGGCGTGTGTAGTCGTATTCGGCTTTGATGTGAAGATCGACCTGCTGAACATTCCGTTCGGACAAAGCATGCAGGAAATCTCAGGCTGGATCAGCATTCCGCTGACGATTTTCTGGATCGTCGGCGTGACCAATGCGATCAACCTTATCGATGGTTTAGATGGGCTGGCAGCCGGCGTATCGGGTATTGCGATTACAACAATCCTGATCATGGCTTTCTTCCTCGGTTTTGAGCCGATCATTCTGATGAGCTGCCTGCTGCTCGGTGGTATTCTCGGGTTCTTGACATTCAACTTCCATCCGGCCAAAATTTTCATGGGAGACTCCGGCTCGCTGTTCCTCGGCTTCATGCTGGCGACGCTGTCGATGATCGGCTTCAAGCAGGTTACGGTCGTCTCCCTGATCACTCCGTTGCTCATCATCGGCGTGCCGATCGCGGATACATTCTTTGCGATCATCCGTCGTTGGGTCAACAAACGACCAATTTTCGCCCCGGATAAGGGCCATTTGCATCATTGCCTGCGCGAGCTTGGCTTCAGCCACCGCAAAACGGTGCTGATCATCTACGGAGTAGCTGCATTCTTCGGCCTGGCTGCGATTGTCCAGTCCGTCTTTGTCCAATCGCAAGCGGCCAACTGGGTGACGTTCGTCGTTATCAGTCTCATGGTATTCTTCATGCAGATTGGCGCCGAGCTAATCGGCATCGTGGACAAATCCAAGCGTCCATTGCTCAGCTTGCTGTCGCGCATGCGGCTCAAGCCACAGGAACAGCGCGGTAAATAATTCAATTCCATCATAGTCAATAAGCCTGTCCTTTCTCGCGAAAGGGACAGGCTTATTTTTTTTTGAAAATACAATTCCTATCACACACGAGCATCATGCATTTAACGTGGAAGACATCTTGTTCGTTATCTTCATCATATCTAGAAGTTATCGTAAATCCAGCGAACTCCTAACAATTTTCCAACCAGATTCCGATAAATATCCTACACAAATACCACTGAAAGAGTATGGAGGAGGCTTACCGTGTTCAAACGACTCAGCGCCATGTTCCTGATGCTGGCCCTTGTGGCCCAGCTGTTGCCGGTGTTCCCGGCCCGGACGGCCGATGCCGCAGCAACAGGCTATTTTACGTTCCCTAAAGAGACCAGCAGCTCCAAAACGCCGCGCACAACAACAAGCGGGCGTGTCAACATTGAAGGTTCCGTGAGCAACATCGATCCATCAAGCATTACGTACAGCGTTCTACAAATTGTGAACAACAAAGGCACGGAAGACCCTGTTGACGATCAGATCGGTGCCAAGACCGAGGATGTCAAAGGCGGCATTTTTCTGAACGGGTATAATCTTAGCGCGAACAACATCCAGCTCTATTCCGGTTTGAACCGCATTACGTTCAAGGGGCTGCAAGGCGGCGCGGAAGTGTCGACTTCCATCTACATCATGTACCATGACGGCCCAGTGTTTTATAACCTTGCGGCTCGTCTGGATGGCAACACGTTCCCGATGAAGGAAAATGCGACCACTGTTGTATCCTCCGGCGCATCGCGCGGCAGAACGACGACCGACATCGCCATTACCGGTAACGCTCCGAATGCGGAGAAGGTGACGATCGAAGTGAACGGCGCCAGTCGTACCTACAATGTAAGTGCAACGAATAATTACGAGTTCACTCTCTCGCCACTTAAGTTGAAAAAGGGAAAGAACCTGGCCACAATCAAGGTGACGAACAACAATCAAACGGTTGAAACGACCCGTGAAATCGCATTTTACAACGGCGAGGTTACGTTTTACGACCTAAACCTGAACGAGCTTGACAGTACGGATAAAGTGACCAAGAACGCCGCTCTGGAATACTCGCCAGATTTTGCGACCAAACAAGCGGGTTCTCCGGGTAATCTGAGTATTACTGGCACGGTCATCGTACCGAATAACAAAAAAGTGGTCAACGGAAAAACGGTGCCGAACCCGAATCCGTCTGAGCCCATCGATATTAAGCCAAGGCTGGACGGCATAGCTGGCACAGCGTTTGAGGCAATTCCGACAGTGACCGCGGACAATTATAATCCCGAGGACGCATTTTACATTTACAAAGTTGATATTAAGCTGAACCAGCTAAGCTCCACGTACAGCTATGATAAAGCCTACTATTTCTCGCTCGAAGCATTAAACTCGGTAGATAACGAATCACAGGGCGTATACAATCTGAAATTTACTTTCCGTGATTCCTCCAAGCCTTATATCAGCGAAATTAACTACCTGCCAGGATACAAAAAAATAGGTGATCTGAACATTCCAAGCAGACCATTGTCAGGAGTGAATATTTATGACACTCCACTCGCTATGGAGGTATTGATCGGAAATCCTAATGATGCAACGATTGATGATCTTGCAGTGGATCAGATTACAGATATCAATGGCAATCCCGCAGGTCCACAGACAACGAACGTGGTGAGCACTACTAACGTAACTCGCACAGTGAACGGCATCAACCAGACGTTCGTGCGTAAAATCGTTGTGTTTGACAAGCTGCCGTTTGAAGGAACACAGACGGTGACATTCAAGCACAGCACGAACCAGTTCGGATCGGTGACATTCAACATGCTGTTCGGACCGTTCCTGGAGTACACGAGCATTTATGACTCGATGAAGATCGACTATGATTCCACGAAGCCGAGCGAGCTGAACAAGATCATAACCGGTACGCTCAGCAACTTCGAGGCAACATTGAAAAATATGAACGATCTGTCGGATATTCGTTATGCTCCAGTTGACGGTAAGCCGCAAACAATGTTTTTCTACATCAACAACACGCCTATCGAAATCACGAACAGCGATACGAACAACAAATTTAAAGCATCTCCAAAAGGCATAGAAGCTGCCGAGGCAATCATGGTTTCCGCAGGCGCTTTTAACCTGAAGTTCGTCTACAAGGGCAGCAAAAACAACTACGAGAACTCTATAACGGTTTTCTTGAATCAAGTAAATCTGCCGGTCATTCCGACTGAAGCCGACAGCATCTATCCATACACCAGCGAATTGCCGGCCCCGCTTGTCAATGATCCGAACTTCCCTAAGCAGGGCAGTGTGTTCACGACCAAAGAGCCTTACATGAATATTCATGGAACATTCGATTTTATTGATTTGGGCATGACTCTGGGCGAGGCTGATAATGCACTGAAATCTAACAGTTTGAAGAAAAGTGACTTCATTCTCAAGATTGAAGGAAGCAATCTGTCCGATCCAATCAAATGGACACTGGACAATGAGTTGCGTGTAACCGACGGCAGCCAATCCATCGGCGTGCTGAATGCAGGGAAGACCATCACGCCGGAAATTCCGAAACAAGGTGATCGGACTCCCAAGCTCACCGTCTCGTATGATATCAAAACCCAATCCTTCTCCTGGGTGCTCAGTAACCAGTATTTGAGTAAGGATGGCACATCGAGCGTTTATAACTTCTTTGTGTACAATAACGGCGAAGCCGGTGCACGCGCCAGTTATCGGCTGGAAGTCGATCCAACTGCGTTACCTTACAAAATTCTTCGTCCGTTGAACAGCAAGCGCATCGTTAATCAGAACTTTGTCGAAGTGGTTATTGACGCGCCAAGCGCCAAGACGGTTACTGTGAACAAGCAAAATGGAGAGAAAATCGCCTACGACGCAGATAACAACGGCGTTATTGATTACACGACCGCTTATCGTGTCGTTATCAGCGGCTTAAAGGCGGGCAAGAACGATCTGAAGTTTACGATAGCCAACGAAAATGATTCCATTAATGGCACAATCTCTGTCACTTACGCTCCGACGAATATTCCGGGCGCAGGCTTTATGGAAGAGATGAAGAGTTCGCACAAGCTGTTCGAGGGGCAGCTTCAGTTGACATTCCCTAAGGCGACTACGTTGATCCGGCGCGATTATAACGTACCGCAGAAGTTGAAAAACCAAGTGTTCACTGGCCATCGTCTGCTGTTTGGCATTGCCAATCCTGCGGACGGCGTTGTCGACCGGCATGAATTCGAAGAAGAACCAGCAAACTTCGATAAGATTTTGGCTAGTCTTGGGAATGTATTTGGAAGTACGTTCTCCGGGAACTTCAACAAAACAAGCAATGTGTTCTGGATTGATGCAGGAATGGCGGATAATCCTCAAACCGGTGTTGAATACGATCCGCTGAAATATGGCATCGATCCGTACCAATATCCTACGGTAGAGCTGCCGTCATATATAGACCGTCCAGAAAACCGAGAGCTGGTCGCATCTAAGGAAGGCAAGCTGACAATGTCCTATGATCCCAACATTGTTGATGCCAACGGCACTTTTATTACCGTATTCCGTTTTGATCCGAAAAAGCCGGAATGGGTCAACATTGGCGGCGTTGTGGATACAAAGAAAAATACCGTCACCGTACCGTTTAGAGAGTTTGGTTACTATGTGGTTGGTCAGCTGAAGTATTCTTATTTGGATATCACTTCACATCCATACGCGCGTAATTACCTGGAAGCGATGTATTCCAAAGGGTTTATGAACGCGGCTGGTACGGATGAATTCGGAGCCAATCTGTACACATCCCGCGCCGAGTTCGCCACGATGATGGTGAAATCGCTGGGTGTACCGCTAAACTACGACAGAGACCCACTCAAGAAGTTATTCGATGATGTTGAACTAATCAGCACGGCTCTATGGGACTACCGTTACATTGAGACGGCCTTCAATGAAGGGTATATTCGTGGCACGGCTCCAAGGGCGTTCGAACCGACGAAAAATCTGACCCGTGAGGACGCTGCAGTCATTCTGGCTCGCGCACTCAAGCTCAAGCTGGAAACTGATCCAGCCAAAATCGAAAAGGCGTTGCAGAAAGCCTTCAAAGACTATGCTCAGATCGATTACTATGCCCGCTCCTCGGTGCTGGCCATTTATCAGAAGGGCTATATTCAAGGTTCTCCTGTAGATAGCCAAAATCCTAAAAACGGGTATGTGTTCGAACCTAAAGCCAATTTGCTTCGATCGGACTCCAGCATTATCGTTGGCAAGGTGCTTGTTGGACTTAAACGCCTGCCGAAAATCAACTAAAGGTTTACTATTATAATAGTAGAATGAGTCTGCAAAGAGGCTTCCTCGGCAGACTCTTCTATTAAATTAAGGTGTAAAATTCGTTTCGACAAAAAGCGGGAGTTGGAAAAAGTTTCGAGTCGACGAATTCCGGTTATCCAAGTTATACTAGGACTGTGAGTGGGTATAGGCAATACATAGAAAAACATCACGAAAGAAAAACAGAATTTTTTTTCAGCGTTTCGCAACTTTTCCGATTCCCCTGCGTTTAAATAACTGGAGTCACACGGGAATGGGAAAAAGGAGTGCTCAGTGATCTTCTTGAGACGCTAGTCCCATTGTTTCGATATCTCTAATGGAAATGGAACATATTCTCATCTTTCTCTTTACTGCCTCTATTAGGCCATTGTATAATGGTTTAGTGGTTTGACAGATTTCCATTATTTTCTACTTGATTTTACAAGTTTCTGCGACATGTTTTTACACGTGTCTATCAGCATGAAGCAGACATTTTTCTATATTATACTGCTCCCACACTCTGGGAAGGGGGTGACACAACAGATGAGTACAAAGAGCACTCATAGTTTCACCGAACACTCTCATATATTTAAGCAAGTTAGAGGAGGAGACAAAAAGGTTATGAAAAAAAGTATATCCCTGGTTGTTACAGGCGCACTTGTAACTTCCGTATTCGCTAGCTCCGCATTCGCGGCTGAACTGACAACTCAAGAGAAATTCGACGCTCTGAAACAAGCAGGTGTTCTGACGGGTTACCCAGACGGCACTGCAGGTCTTAACAAAAACATCACGCGCGCTGAGTTCTCCAAAGTACTGGTTCTGCTGAACGGCCTTACGCCTGACGCAGCAGCAGCTAACTACAAAGACGTAGCGGCTAAACATTGGGCTAAAAGCTTCATCGGCGCTGGCACTAAAGCTGGCTACCTGAACGGTCTTGGCAACAACCTGTTCGGACCTTCCCAATCCTTGACGGTTGAGCAAGTTGCGAAAACTCTCGTTATCGCAGCAGGCCTGCAACCTAAAGCTGACGCAGCTGTTTCCGGCGCTGTAAGCGCATGGGCTAAAGGCTACGTAGCAGCAGCTATCGAAGCTGGTCTGATCGACCAAGCTGCTTCCTACAAAGTGGCTGCTACTCGCGGTCAAGTAGTAGAAGCTGCTTACGGCCTGTCCGACGCAGCTGTATCCGTTAAATCTGCTGTTGCTGTCGACGCTAGCAACATCGAAGTTACTTTCTCCGACAACCAAGTCGTGAAGCAAGCTCTGACGACTCCTCTGGAAGCCGGTAAAGAAACTACGGTTACTGTTTCCTACCAAGGTAAATCCTACGAAGTTAAAGTAACGCTCGAAGCTGTGAAAGCAGTTGAGGCGGCGCAATCCGGTGCGAAAACGATCACGGTTAAATTTAACCGCGTTCTGACGGCTACGGAAAAAACGTACTTTGACGGTAGCTACTCTTTGAAATCCAACATGGCTAATTACCCTGTAACAGCTAAGTATGCTGACGACAACAAATCTGTTGTTCTAACGGCTGCTTACCTTCCAGTTGGTGACTACACGTTGGCAGTTAAGGATTCGTCTCCTTTTAACATCAAAGTCGCTGCTGCAGTAGCAACGAAGCTTGATGTTACGGTTACGGCTCTGATGTACGCTGACTCGCAAAACCCAAGCGTAAAACTGTACAATCAATTCAACGAAGAAATGACTACTGGCGATGTTCGTGTTCAAGCTTACAACGCTACTCAAGGTGGCGGTTTTGAAGCAGTTGACGTATCCGCTACGAACATCAACCTTAAAGCCAAGCTTACTAATGGCAAAAACACGGTTATCGGCGATACAATCAACATCAACGCTGTGCATCCTGCAACTGGCCTGATCGCGAACAAAGCACTGAAGGTTCTGTCCGGTAGCTCTGCAACGGCGATTAAAGTTGATGCTGTTCAACCATTGAAAGACGAAACCCGCATTTCCGTTAACAAATCCGGTTATGTCCTGCCAGTAACACTGACGGACGCAGCTGGTCAAGCGATCAAGTTGCCGCAAGGCACGATCAATTTTGACGGTACGGGCAATGCAACTTATGCCGGTCTGTACTTCTACTCCAGCGACAAAGACATCATCGGCTCCCTTAATGTAGACAAAGACGGTAAAGTGACATTCGCGACAAAAGCGAAACCCGGCAACGTAGTCATCGGTATCACTAACGGCGTTACTGGTGCTGCTGCTAACACTTCGATCAACGTTCAAGGCGCTTCCAAGCTGAAAGAATTCCAACTTGGCAACCCTAATGAAATCGTTGTTCAAAACGAAGAAGTCGTGTTCCCGTTCAACGCAGTTGACACATTTGGTGTTAAAATCGAAGGCAAAGACCTGGACCTGAACCAGCTTGATCTGAGAGGCAACCTGGCATTCACTAAGCGTATCAACGCTAAAGGTGAACTGGTTATTAAGTTCACTGAAGCTGGATCTGCTTACCTCTACGTGCAAGTGAAAGACAACTACACTTCCGCTCCAGGATCCCTGCCTGTTCGTGTAGAACTTGAGAAGAAAATTGCTGCTGTCAACGGCATTAAAGACCTGCCAACGACATTCGAAATTGGCGCTTCTAAAGGTATCACGAACGACAACATCGTTCTCGCTGACAACTACGGCCGCACTGCTACAGCAGCTGCTGGCACGTACGAGTTGCTTGCTCTTGAGGACAACAGCGAGGGTGCTTTCACACTCGACACAGCTACTGGTCAACTGACGGCACTGAAAGCTGGAACGGCTACAGTCAAAGTTGCTCCTAAAGGCAACCTTGTGAGCAATGCTGCTTCCTACACCTTCACTGTAACGGCTATTGAATCCAAAGACATCAAATCGTACTCCCTTGAGAAAATTGGTACGGTTTATGGTAAAGCTGGCGACGATTCCCGCTACTATGCAGGCGTGAAGCTGCTTGGTAAAACGGCTTCCGGAACTGCTGTTGAGCTGAAAGCTCCACAAGCCGATATGGTAATTACGTCTACCAATGATTCGGTTCTGCAATTGGTAAACGGCAAGCTCAAAGGCCTCAAAGCTGGTGAGTCCACAGTTAGTGCCTTCCTGAACGGCAAGTCAGTAGCCGAGCAAAAGGTTACAGTTTCCGAAGATAAGCCGAGCACTACGAAAGCAGAAATCAAGCTTTCCAAAGATCTTATCAAAGTCGGCGCAGTTGCAACGGTTACTGTTAAAGAAACCGATCAGTACGGAGTTGAAACTACGGTTCCTGCTACTGGCAAGCTGTTCTCCAACGAGTCTAAGTACGCTACCGTGAGCGGCTCTTCCGTTACAGGTGTAGCACAAGGCGTTGTCACCCTTACTTACGTTGCTTCCAATGGCGTAACGGCAACTGCTAGCCTGTCCGTAGAGAACTAATTTGAATCAAATCAAGCAAGCAGCCTAGCGCTGCTTGCTTTTTTTTTTTTTTTATGGACACATCACGAGAGATAAAGGATCAGAAGCTTTTGATTTTAATAAACTACTCATGTTGAATTCATCTTCGTTCTTTAGAATGAAATATATACAGTTTTTATTTTAAGGATATAGTCGGAAAACTACGTCGTTTAATTTCTTTAAAATCGAGCTGTAATGAGAAGTTGTTAGAAATCGAAACAAAGTGCTGTTAAGTAACGTCTAATATGTCATATACCTGATCAGGAGGAATGAACGTGAAACACAAGTGGCTTAAGGCAAGTTTGGTTTCTATGACAGCTCTATCTCTGTTAGCTTCTGCAGCTACGGTTTACCCGATCTCAACATCTAGTGCCGCAGCAGCGCAGAAAACATTGGCTGGGCAGGTTGTGAGCTTAAAAGGGACTGGATCGGTCCGTGTAACTAATGCACAATTTCTTATGCAAGAGTCCGGTAAGGTGCTGGCTTTCACGGTTGCCTATACCAACAACAAATCAACTTCACTTGATTTATCTGATTATATGGTAAGGTTGAAAACAAAGACTGGTCGTGTTTTCAAAACACAAACTACAGAGGCGGACAAGCTAAAGACTACGGTTTCCTCTAAGTCCACACAGTACATAACCTATTACGCGACAGTTGATAATGCTACAAGTTTGGATGCTTTGCAGTTCCAAATTGTTACTTGGGATTTCAGTGCCTCTAATTATGAGCGTACTTTAGGAGTCATTTCTGTTCCATCCGGCACGAGCAACCAGGTCGCAGCTTTCAAAGGTTATACGATGATGTATAACAACAATAAGCTGAAGGGGGCCGTTAAGCAGGCTTCCATGACAAAGGACCAGAGCAATGCTTATGTGACCATTCAGTTTTTGCTGGAGAATCAAAGCTTGCAATCTATTGATCTGTCCAAGATGACATTTAACCTGCAGACTCAAAACATGTCTTCCTATACGGTGACGACAACAGATCTGGCGACTAGCTCGATCCAACCGAAAGAGCGGAAGATCATTACTCTGCGCAGTACGATCCCTCTCACTGTTGCCAACAAGCCGCTTAATTTGGTTATTTCCCAGAATGATGAGACTGCCAAAGTCAAGCTAGCAGCAGGTACGTTCAAGCTACCTGCTACAATGACATCGGCTGCTGTAGGCGCTGGTAAAGCACAAACGGTTTATCTTTCAGGTAACTCGGTTAAAACTTCTGCTGGGCAGGCATTTTTGACTTCGGGTGCAGAAAGTAATTCGTTGGCAATGGAGTTTTCCCTGACAAACACCGGAGTTTCCGCAGTTTCTGGACCTAACTTGGAGTATTATTTCCGTTCCAAGTCTGGAGCGATGTATCCTCTTACGTATACAAAAGAAGAGAATGGCTCTTTATTGCCCAATATTGAGAAAAAGGTTGCACTAAGCGGAAGTCTTCCAACGTCCCTGAGTTTGGACTCGAGTCAGCTTGTCGTAAAGACGGCGGCGACAGAGAAAGAAGCTTCTTATGTACTTTCCGTTTATAATCTTCAATCATCAACACAAAGCGGAGGAGTAGGCGCAGCGTTTAAATATGGTGACTACAGTGTAAAACTCAATTCTGTTCAACGGTTCCCACAATCTAACAACGATGTCTTAGTGGCAAACTTGAGCATTTCGAATCAAGGAACTAACTCCAAGTCAGTCCCTCCACTCAGCGGCTATTTTATGATAAATGGTGTAAAAGTTGGAATTGAAAACAAGTTGAGCGGAATGGATCAGTCGGTAACGATAGGAACGGGACAAAGTTATGATGCCGTAGTATATTCTGAGATCCCTTATTCAACGGCGATTGATGAAATTACATTCGTTTTGACAGAACCATTGGAAGAGAATAAGCCTGGTAAACAGCTTTATCAATTCAAGTCCCAGAATTTATCGCCAATTCGCTCTACAAGCTCCATTGAGCCTTACTTGATTACGAATGCGGGACGGAAGGCAACTGTTAACATGGTACGTAGCGGCATTTTCGAAGGTGATACAAGTAATACTTTCTATGCAGAGTTTTCAGTAACGAATGATGAGAGCCGAGCAAATGCCATTGCAGCTCTTGGCGGCTATATCCAAGATAAGAATGATACTGTTGTCCCAGTTAAATTCACAGAGGTGAAAGAACGCATTACAGCCAATGGTAAAGTGCTTGTATCGGCGTGGGCTAATATATCCAAGCGTTTTGATGCTTCTCAGCCTTATGAATTTGTCTTAGGCCAAGCAGTATCTACAAAACCCAACCCCGATTCTGGAAACAATCCTAATGGTCAGAGCGGATCTGGTAATGAAGGTGCATTAGAGGAGACCAAGTCGATTCTGGTAAAACCCATTTCCTACCAGCTCGCATCCAAGGGAATTGAAGAGGCGCAGTCTTCCTTGAAAGAGATTAAGTTTGGGGGCTATACTCTGGACCTGCAACGTGTTAAAGCATACTTGAATGTTGAAGGTATCTATGATGTTAAAGGCTTGTCCATCTCCGCAGACTATACTCTTACCCGCGACGAACAATACGAGGCTATAGCAGGTGATCATAAAGTTCTATTCGAGTTTGTCAATGGAGATAGCATGCAAACGAAGTATTCCAAACAATATGCCATTGGTACAGCAGGTAAGGATGAGGAAGTGTTGAAAGAAACAGCTGGAGTAAATAACCAGATTGTTTTAAATATGGATGATGCTTCTATTCAAAGGAAACTGAATAAATACGAGGGATATACACTCAATATTTACGATGTATTCCAAAATTCTAAGCTTCTTGTTGCAAGTGTTCCTCTCAAATGGTTTGAAGAATCGAAATAGTAAAAATAGTAGAGTTAAGGAACCACAGGCAGGCTCTGTCTAAGAGGACAGAGCCTTCTTTTATTCTGATTCTTGTCGTTGGAAGAGAAGGGAGATAGCATTAATGAAAAGCAAAAAAGTCGTTTTCTTTGGAATTCTATCAATAGCAGCTGGCATTGTAATTGGAGCCAATTGGTCTTCTATATCAGACAACCTCGGAGGCCAAGCCTGGGCGGCCGAGGCGACAAATACCCCGTCTTCTGTCCCCGGTACGGTGGATGATCCTGTCGTAACTAAAAGTTATGTGGATCAAAAGATTGCCGAGCTTAAAAACGGCGGAGGCGGCACGGGAAGCACTCCGGCAGCCACGGCAACTCCTAAGCCTTCAACACCTCCACCATCAACAACCCCAAGCCCTGGAGACAGCTCCGAGCCCGCTGACAGCGGCATCAAAGTAATTAACGTGCCAATCGGCAAAACGCTTATCGCAGCAGATGGAGCCGAGGTCGTCGTGCGCGGAGGCAAAGCGGTCGCTTACAGTCCGGACAGCAACGGAATCGCAGATGTAACGGCCGGTGTAGATATTAAATCCGGCTCCAGTGTGCCTCAGAACCATCTCATTCTGTTCCCGCGTGGCGGGCGTGGCGTTGGCTCGGCTGAGGGGATGAAGAGCGGCCTCACGGTCATGGTGCGCGGAGAATACGAAATTAAAACGGTCGAGAAGTCGAAGTAGTTATAATTTTCCCATAGTGACAATATGTTATGCGCTTAACGTTCAGGGAGGAGCGGCATTCTATAAGCACATCCTTACTAATCATATCCGGAGGTGCTCTTCCATGGCTAAGTCTAAACGTATTGTCGTTCCCGCTTGTAAAGAAATGATCAATCAGATGAAATACGAAGTTGCTACAGAATTAGGTCTGTGTTCCGCATCAACTTCAAGTGAATTAGATACCGAATTTGCTGGAGATCTAGGATCCCAAGCTCCTGCTACTGGATACGGAAGCATCCATTGGTCCTCGCTGGCTACTCGTCAAGCAGGGTCGGTTGGTGGGGAGATCACAAAGCGTCTTATAGCCAAGGCCGAGCAGTCCATGCTGGGGCTTTAAGGGTTTTAACCCGCAGAGGCATCGAATAAAGCGATTACTCCTCTAATGCTCAAGACTAGTCAACATGATTGGTGCAAAAAAACGTCCAAAGGCATGTTAGCCAAGATGTGCCAAGGACCTCTATCCATTGACACTATGCGACAGTTCCGCTATTATAGTGTCCTAGAAGAGTTGTCTACCCGACCTTTTCCAATGGGAAAAGGTTGATTTTTTGTTAAGACATCATCCTTTTCTCATTCCATGGTTCTAGGAGGTCGATCAGCTTGTCCCTTAAAGGAAGACACCTGTTTACTTCGGAATCCGTAACGGAAGGCCATCCCGATAAAATATGCGACCAGATTTCTGACGCAGTTCTCGACGCTTTCCTTGAAGTGGATCCCTATGCTCGCGTAGCCTGTGAAGTGTCCGTAGCTACTGGTCTCGTGCTTGTTATTGGTGAGATTAGCAGCCGCGCTGATTATGTCGATATTTCGGCTATTGCGCGCCGCACCATCAAGGAAATTGGATATACCCGTGCCAAATACGGCTTCGATTCCACTACTTGCGCCGTGTTGACTTCGCTTAATGAGCAGTCTGCGGACATCGCTCAAGGCGTCAACGCTGCGATCGAGACTCGTGAAGGCAAGGACGTGCAACTAGAAAATGAAGACATCGGTGCTGGTGACCAAGGTCTGATGTTCGGTTTCGCTACAAACGAAACGCCTGAGCTCATGCCTTTGCCAATCGCGCTGTCTCATCGCATTGCTCGCCGCTTGGCTCAAGTTCGTAAGGACGGTACGCTGGACTACCTGCGTCCGGACGGCAAAACCCAAGTTACGATTGAGTACTTGGACGGCAAGCCTGTACGTGTTGACGCAATTGTCGTTTCTACACAGCATGACGAGCGCGCTACGCTGGAGCAGATCCAGAGGGATATTCGCGAGCATGTTATTGCACCGGTTGTTCCAGCTGAATGGCTGGATGCCGACACCAAATACTTCATCAACCCAACGGGCCGCTTTGTTATCGGCGGACCTCAAGGCGATGCTGGTCTGACAGGCCGCAAAATCATCGTTGACACCTACGGCGGCTACGCTCGTCATGGCGGCGGTGCTTTCTCCGGCAAGGATCCAACGAAGGTTGACCGTTCTGCGGCTTACGCTGCACGTTACGTAGCCAAGAACATCGTTGCTGCAGGCCTCGCTGACAAATGCGAGATTCAACTTGCATATGCCATCGGTGTTGCTAACCCAGTTTCCATCAGCGTTGATACCTATGGAACAGGTAAAGTTGAGGAAGAGAAGCTCGTTGAGCTTATCCGTGCCAACTTCGACCTGCGTCCTGCCGGCATTATCAAGATGCTGGACCTGCGTCGCCCGATTTATGGACAAACCGCTGCTTATGGCCACTTCGGCCGTACGGACATCGATTTGCCTTGGGAGCGCGTGGACAAAGCTTCCCTGCTGAAACAGGAAGCGCTGGTTTAATCCCTTTCACATAAGCCTCTGACTCCATAGGAGTCAGAGGCTTTTTTTGCTTTGAGGACCAGTAATGACAGCGAATTAACAAGAAGCAAGTATCGCTTTATCCATTTCTCCTAAACATTCCCTATCCAAAAACCGACAAAGTAACTACGAATGTTCAACTCGGGGAGTGAAATGAGCAATGCGGTTTTGGTTCAAATTCCTTTTGGTGTTTTTTGTCCTTATCCAGGCGGTTCTTCCCGCCGCAGGTTTTACTGAAGGCAAAGTTAATGCCGCTCAAGGCGGACCGGTCATAGCCGGCAAATATCCGGCTGACAATGCAGAGGCAGCCCCTGCGAATGCCCGGCTGACGCTTACGTTTGACGAGCCGGTCGTTAAAGGCGGCGGTACCGCAGCCGTGTCCATCCGTAAGGTGTCCGATAACACGGAATGGGCTCGCTACACCGTAGCTACGGACAGCAGGATTCAAATTGATCCGTCCAATCCGGCTCTAGTTACGATCGCTCCAGATCGTTCCTTTGAATCGGGACAATCCTATTATGTGCTAGTGGAAGCGGGTAGCTTCTCCAGCGCTTCGGGAAGCGGTTCTTTTGCCGGGATCTCCAGTGCTGCAGAATGGAACTTCACCGCAGCTGATCCGGACACGACTTCCCCTCATCCGACGGAGTACGGTCCACAAGGCGGAGAAGTATCGGTATTTTCTCTCCTTCGTATTTACTTCAATGAATCGGTATATCCAGCTTCCGGTTCACTGCAGCTGACGAACCAATCCAGCGGAGACAGTGTTCCCATCAGCATCACCTCCCAGCAGGTGACTGGAGGCGGTAGCAAGGTCATTACGATCATGCCTCCGAACGGGCTCTTGCCGGGACAATCCTATCGGGTGACCAGCCCTGCTGGTTTGCTGCAGGACGCATCGGGCAATCGCACGGCTGAGATCAGCTGGAGCTTCCAGACGGGGGCTTCTCCGGTTGGACTCACGGCGCTGACACCGCCTAACGGCTCGCAGGGAGTCAATGTGAACGCGCCGTTTGAGCTGACCTTTGACAAGGCCGTAACCTCGGGCAGTACGTCGGCAGCTCCTAAGTATCTTTATCTCAAAAAAGTGGCTGACAACAGCACGGTAAAACGTTGGGACGCTAATGAACTAGGCTATAACGGCAATAAGGTTAGTCTGCCACATGAGACTTTGAGCGGTAGCACCTCTTATTATGTACTTGCAGATGCAGGCTCATTCCGCAGTGGCGATCTCCTGTTCGCCGGTATTAGCGATGCATCCGCTTGGTCTTTTACGACGCAAGCGGTCAGCGACAACCGGGGCCCGGCGGTAACAGGACTCTGGCCTGCCAATGGCGGAACCATTGGCACGTCGGATGTCAAGCTAAGCCTAACCTTTGATCGGGCTGTTTTCCCGGGTACAGGCAGTATCGTTATCCGCAAATCGTCCGACCAAGCAATCGCGGCATCAATTCCGATTACTTCGGATCAAATATCCGGCTTCGGAGGCAATGTGCTGACGGTGGACACCCGCATAGCTTTTGGGGAAGGCTCAAGCTATTATGTCGAGATCGGATCTCAAGCGATACTTGATGCAGCTGGATCGCGCTTTGCTGGCATCTCGGGCAGCTCAGTCTGGAGTTTTACGGCGACACGCGATACAACGCCACCTTCTATTTTGACGCTAAGTCCAGCGGCAGGCAGCAGCTCGGCTTCGACGCTGTCCTCCTTTCAAGCGGTGTTCACGGAGCCAGTAAGACTGGTCGAGTCTTACCGGATTATTTTGCATAAAAGTGGGACTACCGATACTTACGCCGTAAAGGCTCATGTACCGGCTGATCAGCCCAACACCATTGTCATCAAGCCTGAAAGCCCGCTCCCTGGTAATACGTCCTTATATATGGAGATTGGTGTGAACAGCATCCGTGATGCGGCAGGAAATGGCTTCGGAGGCATCCTTAATGAATACGAGTGGAAGTTCACGACGCTGCGCAGCAGCTCGGCCGCGCCTGTACTAGGCAAGGTAGCGATGATCAGCTCGACGAAGCTGTTGTTGACCTATGATAATGAGCTTGATCCGGCTGGCGTTCCGTTCCCGGCGAGCTTTTATGTCATGGTGAATGAAGCTTCGGCGGCAAGAGAGATCAGTCATGTGACGGTGTCTGGCAATACGGCGACGCTGAATCTGCGAAGTGGTATTCTTAATGGGCAAAAGGTGACCGTCGCCTATACGGCTCCAGCTGATGTCGACAGCCCGCGCGCCATTCGCGGTCTTGGCGGGGCCCGCGCAGCCGGCTTCTCCGGCCGTGAGGCCGTTTACGACGCTGAAGCGGCTCAGCCGAAGCTGACCGGCGGAACTCTGTCTGGCAGCCAGCTGCGGCTTCAGTTCAGCGAGCAGTTGGATGCACCGAAGGCGGAGTGGGCAACACAATTCGCCCTCTATGTTAATGGAAGCAATATTTCGCTGTCAGAGCCATCTGTCAACGGAAGCACGCTGATGCTCAAGCTGAGCTATCCGGCAGGCGGCGAAGGCGGAGCTTACGTCAACTATACGCCAGGTACGAATCCAGTCATCGATCGTTCGGGCAATCCGCTTGCGGCGTTCAGCAATGCTTATATTCAGAATCTGCTGGACACATCCAAGCCTGTGCTTAACAACATAACCGCCAGCGGCAGTAAGGTCACACTCAATTACAATGAGGGGCTCAACGCCAAATTGCTGCCGCTGCGCAGTCAGTTTTCGGTATTGAGCGGCAACAACTCCCTCGGCATCAGCAGCGTGGCTGTTGAAGGCAGCAAGCTTATTCTGAGCTTGTCCAGCTCTTTGACTGCTGGAAGCACAGTCAAGGTCAGCTATGCCAAGGGAGTACCACCGCTTGCGGATCTTGCAGGCAATGCGGCAGACGCATTCAGTGGGATGGAGTCGAGTGTGACCGGTACGTTGCCTGTCTTTATTTCAGGTAATGTGAACGGGTCCGTCATGACGCTTCTATACAGCATGCCGCTCGATCCTTCCGCTGTTCCTGCACCTGGGCAGTTCTCCGTACGAGCTAGTGGAGTGCTGGTTCCAGTCAGCGGCGTAAGCGTGTCGGGAACAAGCGTTACCTTACAGCTCAGCACGGCCGTCGGAGTAGGACAGTCCGTTACTCTAACCTATAGCCCTCCGAGCTATAATCCGCTTCGCCTGGTTGGAGGCGATGCTGCAGTGGCTCTGTCCGCCGTGATTATCTCTAACGGGACGTCTGTCCCAGGGGTAGGAGGCAATATCGGCGGAGGCGGCAACACCGCTGGCGCTGGCAAACTGACAGAGTATGATGTGAGCACAAGCCAAGACGTTTCGCCGGCTGGCCGCGTTGCAATTCGTTATACGGTACTGAATGAAAAGCTGGCAGCAGCCTACCAGGCGGCACGGGGCGCCGGGATGTCCAAGGTCAGCTTCAAGGTTCCAGACACGAATAAAGCCGGCATTGTCGCGATTCCGCTAGTTCCATTGCAGCAGGCTCTCGGTAGCGCCAGCAACGCATCATTCGAACTGCAATTCGACAATGTAACTGTGGAGCTTCCGCTGCAGGCGATTGATTTTGATAAAACGGCTTCGTTGCTTAACGCTGGAGGCACTACCGGTTATCTGCTGCTCTCCATCGACACGACTGCAAGCTCCCTAGCGGGTTCCTTGCAGTTCGCGATGAGCCGCAGCAACGCCAGCCTGCTGTCCGGTCCGATCAATGTGGACCTATCGCTGGTCAGCGGCAGCAGCACGTCCAAAGCGGCCCTTACGGGCTTGAAACGTTATTTGACAACTACGATTCAGTCCGCGGCTCCAATTCCTGCGGCAGCGGCATCAGCGATATTCCTCGATTCGGAGACAAACGGAATCAGCTATACGCCGACGAAGATCGAAAGCTCCGGCAGCGGATCTAAAATTACACTTAAGCACCGCGATGGCGGAGTGTTCGCTGTAGTAAGGGGAAGCTCAGTATTGAGCGACGTTAATGGCCACTGGGCCAAAAACGATATCAGCACGCTGACCGCCAAGGGGATCGCTCGGCCTCGCAGCGGCTCGCTTTTTGAGCCGAAGAAGACGATTACGAGGGCCGAGTTCGCGGAACTCATCTCACGCGGCCTTGGACTGAAAGGCAATACCGCAGGAGCCTCGTCTTATCGTGATACAGCTGGACTTGGAACAGCGGCAGCGTATATAGGAGCGGCCTCCGCAGCAGGTATTGTGCAAGGAAACGGCGGCCAGTTCCGGCCCCATGCTCCGGTATCCCGCCAAGAAATGGCGGCCATGATCGTCCGGGCTGTGGAGACAGCGGGATCAGCCGTTGTATTGCAGCAGCAGGAGCAGAACTACTTGACGAAGTTCAAGGATCGCGCCAAAATCGGCAATTGGGCCAAAACGTATGCGGCTAAAGCCGTCTTTATCGGCGTGTTGAACGGCCAGAAGGCAGATGCCTTTGGACCGGCGAGCAACGCGACCCGCGCCGAAGCGGTCATTATGGTCAAGCGGATGCTGCTATATTTGAACATGATTGATATTTAACTTTTTGAAACGTCGGCCTGCTCATAGGCCGGCGTTTTTTTATGCTGTCATAAATCAAGCTTGCTTGAATACACCAATCTATTATTTTTTTAATAGAAAAAGTCGTTCAATGTCGAATAAGTGAACGGACTATTCTATCAGACGTAACTTTCCTGCTTTCTGGAAGTCTATTCATTTATGTGATAGAGTCCGACTCCCTTGCTTTACTAGAGTCAGAGACTACTGAATGAAGGCAAATAGACAGGAGAGTTGTACATACTATGAATAAAGTAAGCCGTATCAAACCTAGCCGCGCAGCCGAAAAAGCTAGCGGATCCAACCGAGTTGCAGGTGCAGCAGGAGCCCGAAGCTTCCTCACTCGCCGAGTACTCGTTAGCGCGCTAGGAGCAGCTCTGATCATTCAGCCATTGGCCGCCCTTGCTCCTCAGCTTCCCGGAGTGGCGAGCATTTTATCTCCCATAAGCATGGCAAGCGCAGCCACATCGGGCTTGACTGCTACGAATGAGGAGATGATCACTGCCGGCGCACAGCGGATCGATTATATCTGGAAGGGCACCCGCAGCGGCGCAGCCGTTCAGTCCAATGTTCATGTCATCAAAATTGATTTATCCAATCCATATGTGAAGCTGAATGCGATCAATAACAAGGAAGGCGTTGTCACGGATCGCGGCAGCGTTTTGAATATGACCAAAAACTCTGGTGCTGTTGCTGGCATCAACGCGGATTATTTTCAAACGGCTTCCTCGGATGGGGCTCCAATGGGAGCGCAAATCAATGGAGGCACGCTGCTGACGAGCCCGATGCAACTGACCGGCATGTACATGTTCGGCGTCACCAAGGACCGTAAGGCCGTCATCGATCGATACAGCTTTGAGGGCAGCGTGGCGTCAGGCAGTGGGAATACTTATCCGCTGGCAGGCATGAACCAGTCCTCTTACACGACAGAGTATCCTTCCAAAGGGCTTTCTCACGCCAATGCAATGTATATTTACACGAGTGCGTGGATGGATCCAAACCGCCCAGCTGGAGCGAGTTATGCTACGCCGACCGAGGTTTTGGTGCAGGGGGGCGTGGTGCAGCAGATTTCGGAAGGTACCGCTCTGACGGTGACCCCGCCAGCGGACGGTTATATTTTGCGCGCCCATGGCAAAGCGGCGCAGTTCGTTCGTGATAATTTGCAGGTTGGCCAGCAGGTCAATGCAAACTATTCGCTAAAATCTTTGACAACTCAGCAGAACGTCGATCCGGCCAGCTTTGAAACAATGGTCGGCGGCCATACGATTCTCGTTGAGAACGGCAAAGCAGCTGCATTTTCACGCAGCGTGTCTTCTGTTAGCGGAACCTCGCCGCGTTCCCGGACAGCAGTTGGTTATTCCAGGGATGGCGGTACGGTGTATATGGTGACAGCGGAGGATAACGGCACCAGCACGGGACTGACCTTGGCGGAGCTGCAATCCGTACTCGTCGAGCTTGGCGCTGCCAAAGCTGTCAATCTGGATGGCGGCGGATCAACAACGATGGTTAACCGTCCACTTGGTGAATTCGGACTGCAGCTGTCCCATCCGACAGAATATGGCAGTACGATGCGTCAGGTTTCCAACGGGCTAGGCATCTTCACCACCGCGCCGCAAGGCTCGATCAAGGGCATCAAAGTAAGCGGACCTGGGGTGCTTTTCCTCGGCCAATCGGCTTCTTATGAGCTTAAGGCTTACGATCAATATTACAATCCACTCGATCCGGCTGGTCTTGGCGCGAGCTGGAGCTCAGCAGGAATCGGCGGTAACTGGGGCGGCAACACATTCACGGCCTCTAAGCCGGGCACGGGCTCTATCACCGTCAAGTCGGGAGCCGCATCGGATAAGCTGGCGGTTTCGGTCGTCGGCGCGGAGGGGATTCAGTCGATGAGCATCGGCACCTCGCAGGCTGCTTTAGAGGTTGGCGCGCAAATTTCGGTACCGGTGACGGTGAAGCTGAAGGACGGCGGTACCTATACGCTACCATCCGATTCGGTGAAATGGGAATTCCAAGGACTGACCGCTGCTCGCAACGGAGACAAACTGACCGTTCAATCCGTTGTAGACGGCGCAGAAATCGGATATGCCATCGCGCGTTATGACGGTTTCTCGGCGCTGCTGACACTGGCCAAGAGCAGCGGCAGCAAGGGGCTGGCTGACTTTGACAGTCTGTCGCCGACGTTTGCCTTCACGTCAACGACGGGTGTCACCGGCAGCACGGAGCTTGCAAGCGGCTTGGATGCAACAAACGGCACCAATGCGCTCCGCCTGAACTATGACTTTACGGCAGGCACGACAGATACTCGCGCTGCCTATGCGGTGTTGCAAGGAAGCGGTCTTGCTATCGACGGCGAGCCAACCTCGATCAGTGTAGACGTGCTGGGCGATGCCAGTCTGAACTGGGCACGCGCCGAGCTGACCGACGCAGCGGGAACCAAACATCTGCTCACGTTGTCCAAAGCAGTGGACTGGACCGGCTGGAGAACATTCAAGGTGCCGCTGGCGGAATCCGGCAAAGCCGTTAAGTATCCGGTCAAGCTGACGCGCCTTTACATCGCGAGTCTCAAGGAGGGCGCGGATGAGCGTACCGCGGCTGGCAGCATCGCTTTCGACAACATTCAAGCGGAAGCTCCATCATCGATCCCTGTTCCAGCCAAAGTTAAAATTGAAATGAAAGCCGGCAGCAAAACGGCCATGGTGGATGGCAAGACGACTTCCCTTGATTCCGCTCCTTATATTAAGGACGGTGTGACGTATCTTCCGCTCCGTTTTGTCGCCAGCTCGCTAGGCAGCTCGGTCAATTATGAAGCCGCAAGCAAACGCGTCTCCGTGTTGCGTGGCGGCAAGCTGTTAGAGCTTGTCATTGGCAGCAAAGAACTTGTTTCGAATGGTCAGCGCATAGCCGCTCCAGCAGCTCCGATTGAGCGTGGTGGAAGGACTTTAGTCCCTATTCGATTAGTGTCTGAGCAAATGGGCCTATCTGTAAAATGGGATAAAACGACTAAAAGGATTACCGTCGAATGATATAATTTCTCTTCAGGCAGCTATGGTATGATTATAGATGACCTGTTAACGCGAGGCTCTGCCACCCGTTTGGGAAGGTAGAGCCGTTTTTCGCGGATCAAACGGGATTATCCAGCTATGGAAAGGCAGCTGTGATGAATGTGGATAACCGAATTGTGGATATAGACCGGGTCATCAAAAACGCGATCCAGGTCATGGAAGAAAGCAAATATCAAATCTATGAAATTTGCGAGTCTGCCCGCAAGGAGATGCTGACGCTCGAGCAAGAGCTTAATCAAGTGCTCCAGGATACGGTCCAGACGATCGACAAAGTGGATAAGCTGGAAATGGAGTACCGTCTTGCACGCATCCGTCTTACCGAGGTAAGCCGGGATTTCGTACGTTATAAAGAAGAAGATATCAAGAACGCCTACGAGAAAGCGACTCATCTGCAGCTCGATCTTATGGTTTACCGGGAAAAGGAAACCTATCTCAGGGCTCGTCGCGATGATCTGCAGAAACGGGTCAAAAATGTGGAGAGCTCGGTCGAGAGAGCGGAGACAATTCATTCTCAGATCAACGTTGTATTAGAGTATCTGGCAGGGGATCTGACTCAGGTGACTCGGATTTTGGAGTCGGCCAAAAATCGCCAGCTAATAGGACTAAAGATTATTTTGGCCCAGGAAGAGGAGCGGAAGCGCATCGCCAGGGAAATTCACGATGGCCCTGCGCAATCGCTTGCCAATCTAGTTCTTAGGACGGAAATTGCAGAAAGAATGCTGGTAAAGCAGGAATTCCAGATGGTCCAGCACGAATTAATAGACTTAAAGGCGCAGGTTCGGTCCGGACTGGAGGAAATTCGTAAGATTATATTCAATTTGCGACCGATGGCGTTAGATGATTTAGGACTTGTTCCCACTTTGCGTAAGTACGTGCAGGATTTTGAGGAAAAAACACGAATTCATACGGTGTTCGAAACGATTGGACGTGAGATCCGTCTTCCTTCCGCTATGGAGGCCGGCATTTACCGAATGGTTCAGGAAGCCTTCACCAACGCTTTGAAGCATGCGAGCGCCAGCTTTGTATCACTAGAGCTGACCTATCAGTCGCAAATGGCGAAGATTGTCGTGCAGGATAACGGAATCGGATTTGATGCCGAGCTTATTCAGGCAAGAGCTCAAATCAACTCGCATTTTGGCCTGATGGGGATGCGCGAGAGGGTCGAGCTGCTGGAGGGAAGGTTTGAGCTGGAATCCGCCAATGGACAGGGCACCAAGATAACGATCCATATTCCGACAGGCGTGGATCATCGAAAGGAGTAACATAGCTTATGGACCTGAAGGCAGCAGGAGGCAAGCGCAAGATAAAACTGCTGATTGCCGACGATCACCAGCTTTTCCGGGAAGGCCTTAAACGGATTCTCAATATGGAAGAAGATCTGGAAGTGATCGGGGAATGCAGCGACGGAATTCAGGTTCTGGAGTTCTGCAATCAGCATCAGCCTGAAGTCGTCCTTATGGACATTAATATGCCGATTGAGAACGGGGTCGTGGCAACCGAGCGTTTACGCGATTTATTCCCGCATATCAAAGTCATTATCTTATCTCTGCATGATGACGAGAGTTATGTATTCGAGACGCTTCGCAAGGGAGCGACCGGATATTTGCTCAAGGATATGGAGGCGGAGTCGCTCATCAATGCGATTCGTTCCGTCGTTCAGGGTCATGCTTACATTCATCCTAAAGTAACCGGCAAGCTGATCAATCAGCTGCGCCGCATGACTTATCTGGATGAGATGGGCTCTGGCACTGGTGCGGCCGCCAGCCGTGAGACCGGCGTGAAGTTTGTTGCCGGAGAGAACAACCCGCTTACTCGCCGCGAGGCCGAAGTGCTTCGCTTGATGGCAGAAGGCAAGAGCAATAAGATGATCGGGGAGTTTCTTTTCATTAGTGAAAAGACGGTCAAAAACCATGTGTCCAGTATCCTTCAGAAAATGGAAGTTGATGATCGGACGCAAGCTGTTATCAATTCCATCAAATATGGATGGGTCACGCTCTAGCCAGCCTAGCAGAGGGATGCTGCACAGGCCTTTAAGGCGTGCGGTTTTTTGAAAGCGAAAATTATTCATTTATATAAGATGAACTAAATTAGATGAGCTGGAATTATGAATGAAGAATCGTAGGGACCTATCTTGAACGAGCTATAGGTGATGGAACTACGGGAATTAGAACACGGGAATTAGAACACAGGAATTAGAACGATAGAATTGAATCTACATAAGACAAGCCCCAGCCTTTGCTGTGGGCTTTTTTTGCGTCCATGGATTCATGGTAAATTGGCCGACTGCTACTGAGGCTAGCTCTATGTCCTGCCTGTCGTAACGCCCAGACCGCCGCAAGCATATGGTACTGTATCTCAACAAGGGAGCCGAGAATCGGTTGTTTCAGCCAGGAGTGAATAGCTGAACCAGAGTGAGGCGACAGATAGCTGGAAGATGTTTATGAGAAAGCCGACGCTTGTATAGGTTCAAAAATCTGCTTCTTAAAAGAGCGAAAGGCCAAGACTGTTTTTCTGCGGCGGAGGAGGATGCAGGATGTATGAAATTTTGATCAGCGTCATTGCCTGTTACGGAACGGCAGCGGTAGTGGTTCATCTAGCCAAGCGTTCAACAGCTCGCAAAGCTCAGGCAGAAAGTCATTATATTCTCATGACCCAGGATGACGAATCGCAGCTGGAGCATTGCATCCGCTCGTTGCAGGCGCATTCACGACGCTCGGGCAAGTCGATGAGAATTACGATATGGGATCAAGGCTCCAAGGATGATACGGTATTGATTGCCCGCTACTGCGGCAACGGAGTTTCATGGGTCAGGGAACCGTCGGAGCTTCGCTCGCCGCAGGAAACGGTTATTACAGCGGGAGTGGAGCCGGAGCCGACGGCAGCGAAAGGGAGACTGGATTCGTTGTCAGCGGAAGGGGAGCTGGAGTCTACGGCAGTGAAAGGGAAGTTGGACTCGGTGTCTGTGGAAGGGAAGCGGGAGTCGACGGTAGTGAAGGGGAAGTTGGAGTCGGTGTCAGCGGAAGGGAAGCGGGATTCGGTACCAGCGGAAAGCTCATTTGAGCGGGAGTCAATATTAGCGGAAAGCTCATTTGAACGAGAGTCTCTGCATGATTTTGATGTAAGGGAGTTCGGAATATCGGGAGTGGGGCTGCCCGTAACGAAGCTGGACGATAGTGAGCGGGAGTTAATAGAAAGAAGTAGCGAGGGTGTTGAGCCGCTGGAGTCTACACCACAACCTCGGGGTGAGACGGAAGCTGGCCCTGATGCCCTTGGAGATACTCAAGGCCATGGAGCGGCAGATGGAAGTCGAATTGTCACCAGTCATGGTGGTACTCCACTGAGGTCAGGTAAGGTGCTCTCTTCGGAAGGTAAGGAAAAGATCCTTTGGTCCCTTCGTTTCTACGGAATAATAAGCGAGAGTGATCAGCCAGTTATGATCGATCTAAAGAATATAGAGGATTTGAACAAACTTCCTTTTCGAGCTAATCAGGAGGTTAAGGGCTACGGGCGCTGATATGTTAATACTTGAATAGCTACTACTACTTGCGACGTCATTATTGCAGTTAAGGAGTAGCTAGTGTGGGGATTATTTCTCCTCATTTTTTCTCCGAAAAGGGAGAGTGGAGATTCGCCTACGATGCTGTTTCTGCTATAAAGAATTTCCGGCTAGGCATCTTCTCGCCACTTCACTGAATATAAGGCTGGATGGTTTGTTCATAGAAATTGATCTCGTCTAGAGTAACTTTTCCTCCTGTTCTGCCTCTTGCAGATTTTCAGCATCTCAATGTATAATCAAGCCAAATAAGGCGCGGGTGAAGCACACTCTCGGCGGGAAACCGTCTGAGGGTGTGCTTTTTTTGTTTGCCGATATCAATGGATGGCAAGGGAAGCGCTGCGGCAAGGAGGGATGAACTTGAAGGTAATGTTGTATGTATATTTGCAATCGGGCGTCGGTTGGAAAGCAGGCGTTAGCATGGCTCCGGAGATTGATTGCTTGTGGCGGCTTGATGCCGGGTGGGCAGAGGAGGCCGGGCGCGAAGCGGGACAGAGAGCTGATGGCGCTGCCGATTCGATGCTTGTATGTGAAACACTGCTTCCGCTAGGAAAGGCTTATGCTGCTAAGTTGAGCTGGAACTATGCTCAAACTGGGGTTGCCGATGCGAAGATCGGAGCGAGGCCATGGCATAGGGCGCGCGTGAGCGCCCTAAAAGCTGCTGCGCCAGCAGGCGCAGCCCTCAGCCGTCCGCAGGCGGCTGAGGCGCTGCGGCGCCTGGCGCATGCAGCGCTGTCCCCGGACGGCCGTGCCGGCTCGTCCGGGGGGCTGATCGTGACGGAGGCAAAGCCCCGTCACGGGAGCCGCTTTGCGGCCGCGGCGCTGCCGCCGGCCGCAGCGCTGGCCCGCGAGGCGTGCTTCGCCGCCGCCTCGCTGCAGGGCCGCGCCTTGCTGCGCAGCGAGGCGCAAGCCCTGCTCGGCGCCGCCGGAGCGGCCGCGGGCCGCTGCGACGCCGCGCTGCAGCTGGCGGCGCTGCTTGGCCGGCTCCGCCTCGGCAGCGCCGTGGCCGCCGGGCAAGCGCCCCGGCGGAAGGGCGGCTTCGCCGCTCTCCGCTGCCAGCGCTGCGGCAGCGGAGAGGCGCAGTTGCTGCGCACGGCTTGCGCCACGTGCGGAAGCAGCAGCTGCGCCTGCTGCCAGGCATGCCTGACCATGGGCCGCAGCCGCGAATGCGGGCTGCTTGTGCTCGGCATGCCGGCCCAGAGCCGGCAGGGCGCTTCGCTGGCCCTGCCACAAGTTCTGCCCCCGGCGGCGGACAGACTTCGCCGCTGGGGACTAAGTCCAGCCCAAGCTGCCGCTACCACCGCGGCGCTTGCATTCCTAGAGCAGCTAGCCAGCTCAATCCATGCTGCTCCGCACTTACGTTCGGTTTTACAGCCTCACTCCCATCCAGCCTTACAGTCTCACTCACGTCCAGCTTTACAGCCTGCCCCCCGCCCAGCCTTCCTACTCTGGGCGGTAACAGGCGCAGGCAAAACAGAGATGGTGTTCCCGCTGCTCGAGTCCGTGTTGCTCCGCGGTGGAAAGGCTCTGCTGGCCACTCCGCGCAAGGATGTAGTGCTTGAGCTTGAGCCGCGCTTGCGCCGGGCTTTCCCTAATATTCCGATCGTCACTTTATACGGAGGAAGTCCGCAGAAATGGGAGAGAGGCAGTCTCTTTCTAGCGACGACACATCAGCTACTGCGATTCCGTGAGGCGTTTGATCTCATTATTTTGGACGAGTTAGACGCCTTTCCTTTCGCCAATAATGAGTTGCTTCATACTGCGGCGGCCAGAAGCTGCCGGCCTGATGCCAAAGTTCTTCTGCTCACGGCGACGCCATCCGTCCAACTCCAAAGGTTGGCGCGTACCGGTTTTTTACCGCATGCCAAAGTACCGGTGCGTTACCATAAACAGCCGCTTCCAGTTCCGCGCATGCTGAGTGTTCCAACCGTATCCCGGATGCTAGCCATCGGGAGACTGCCCCGCAAGCTTTTGCAGGCCATGCGGCAATCTCTGGAGCGTGGAGCGCAGGTGTTTGTTTTTATACCAGCAATTCGAGATGTGCATTCAATGGTAATGTTGCTCCGTAACAATTTCTCTGACTCAATCGAGATCGAGGGCACACATTCGCAAGATCCGGCCCGAGGTGAAAAAGTTCAGCAATTCCGCGATCGTACGCTGCGCGTACTTGTGACTACGACGATTCTGGAAAGGGGGGTAACCATACCACGCAGCGATGTATTCATTTTGGATGCCAACTCAGGCGTATTTAATGAGGCTTCCCTGGTACAGTCGGCTGGGCGCGCCGGCCGCTCTGTCGAGGATCCGCATGGACGGGTGTGGTTTGCCGCCGCGGAGAGAAGCGCATCACAGAAGGGAGCCATTCGCCAAATCAAACTAATGAACCGAGCGGCCAGGCAGGGAGGCTATCTTCTGAAATAGCTATATGAACATGTCAATTTAGAAGGAGAAGACTGTTCATCGCTTTCCTGTTGAAAATGTACGTTTACTTATTTCCTATTCCCTTCAAGGAGAGTTGATAAATGCCCGATAAACATCCCCTCAGTCGCCCGACCGGCACCGGTTCGCTGGCTGAAACCTCGCTGGATGCCACTCGTCTGTACCCAGCGGAGCGCCGCTCCGCCACTTTTCGCTGGTATAGCAAAATGCTCGAGCTGCTTTCGCCGGAGAAGACAGGTTGTTCTTTTTGCTCCAGAAGCTTTTCTGTCCGTTCAGATCTTCCCTCGAGTGTGCCCTGTGGGCTTCCGCATACCTGGAGTAGGGGAATTTGTCGACGCTGTTCCCAATCTGTCCCCTGGATCCGTCGGATCGAATGCTTCGTGTGCGGCCGCCCGGATCCTTGCGGCGACTGCTTGCGCCGTACCGAGGCTAGCTTCATCCGAAGCCGTAGCGCGGTCGCCTATACGCCGGAGATGCGGCAACTGCTTGCCCGCTACAAATACCGAGGCGAGGAACTTCTTATGCCCTGGCTGGCCGCGATGTTGCTGCCCGCCTATAGAGGGATTTCCGGGGAACTGGCCCTTGTGGACAACATGTCCCCTACCCGGGCTGCTGCAGCTCCGGTATTCGATCTGATAACTTCTGTTCCGGTAAGCGAGGAGCGCTTGATTGAGCGCGGGTTCAACCAAGCGGAGCGGCTTGCTGCCTCGTTTTCGGTCCATGTAGGACTTACGTCCTGGCCCCTTTTGCTGCGTAATGGCGAGCGGGGCAAAATGAGTGGAAAGTCCCGGCAGGAAAGGCTGCGTTCCACCGCGGGATTGTTTGTGTCAGCGCCGGAAACGGCGGAAATTCTATCCATTATTGCAATGCGCACGGTCGACCGGCGGCGTCCACTCCGTTTGCTACTGGTGGATGATATTTATACGACAGGGGGCACATTGGACAGTTGTGCTAGAGCTCTGCAGCAAGCGTCTCCCGTGCCCCTCGATATCTATGGCTTGACCTGGGCCCGCGCTTGATTGTGCAGGCTTGTTTTTATTGGTTAACTGTCTGATTCCATTTTGATCTTCATCATGTGGGTAATACACTTTTCGCATGATACTCCTAAACAGAATTTTGGAAATCTCTTTTTTTGTTTTTTTCGGTTACTGGAATAATATTCAAACTAATATCATCTCCAATTATCTGCTGTATCAGCCGATAAATATATGTAAGATTACGTCTGGTGACGTGAAGGGGGCTTGTCCCATGAACCTAGATAATTGTCCGCGCTGCGGCAGAATTTTCGCAAAAAACTTCCGTGAGGTATGTCCTAACTGCATTCGTGAAATCGACCGGGAATACGAAGATTGTCGTGACTATCTCCGCAAAAATCGTGGAGCTACTATTAACGAGCTATCCGAGCAGACAAAAATCAGCATCCGTCAAATTACTAAATTCATCAAAGAAGGACGCATCTCGCTTATCGATGCTCCCAATCTCAGCTATCCCTGCGAGGTTTGCGGGATTCTGATTCGGGAGGACCATATGTGCGAGGCATGTCGACAGCGTTTGCGCAGCGATGTGCAGCGTTTAAATGAAGTACAGGCTGAATTAGAGCGTCAGACGCCCACTCAAAGGGCATATCGTATTAAAGATAAGCCTTGAGTTCGTGTCTGTGTTATTGTTTAATCGATAAATATAGGACTTGACAAATAGTCCAACTGTTCTATAAACAAAGGTTTCTAAAGGGCCGATAATAGGGTCAAGACAAATCGGCTGCATTCCTGCAGCAAACCTAACGAGGTGAATCAACGATGAAAATAAACGAGACCGGAAGAATTAATCCGATTAATACGTACCAGAAGCAAGGCGAAGCACGGGTTACGGAGAGCGCACGCACCCGCAAAACCGACCAGGTGCAGATCTCCGAGGAGGCCAAAGCGATGTTAGCCAGCCGTCAGCCCGAAAGCGCAGAGCGCAAGCAGCGCATACAAGAGCTGAAGAACGAAGTGGCATCAGGTAAATATCATGTCGATGCCGACAAGCTTGCTGATAAGATGTGGGAATTTTTGAAATAAGCTGTACCCGAATACCCAGGAATGGATGGGACGAATGACCATACAAGAGCTGATTGATACGCTTCAGCAGCAAAGCGGGCTCTATCAAGAGCTGTTGGAGCTTGCTGTTGCTAAGACACCTGTGCTGGTAAAGGGCGACGTAGATGCTTTGAGCGCTCTGCTGATGAAAGAACGCAAGCTTGCCAAGCGGCTCGAAGAGCTTGAGGTGCGTCGGCAGATGCTGGTGAATATTCATTTTTCCCGACTTCAGTTGCGCCTTCGCAGCGGCAAGCTCTCCGATCTGATCCGGACGGTCAACCAGCCGGAAGAGAAACAGCTACTTACCGAGCTGCAAGAGGGGCTGTCGCAGATGCTTGATGGGTTAAGGCAGCATAACGATCATAATCAGCAGCTTACCGCTCAATCCCTCCAATTTGTTAATTACTCCATTGATCTTCTCACGGAAGATTCAGGAGAAGACTATATTTATAAAAACCCCATGACCCCTCAAGGGGATGCCAAGCGAGTTAGAATGTTCGATACCAAGGGATAGGGGGGCTGATCGTGGCTTCAACGTTTCACTCCATAGAAACCGCTAAACGCAGTTTGTTCACTCAGACCACTGCTCTCAACACAACTGGCCACAATATTTCCAACGCCAACACCGAAGGCTATTCCAGACAGGTCGTCAATATGAAAGCGGCCAGTTCAATTGAAGCGTTCGGCGTAAACCGCTCCAATGCCCCCGGACAGCTTGGAACCGGCGTTGAATTCTCCAATATTGAACGCATTCGAGAGAGCTTTCTTGATGCTCAATTTCGGGAAGAAAACTCTATTAAGTCAGGCTGGGATATTCAATTAGGCACGCTGGAGAAGCTGCAGACGATCTTCAATGAACCATCCGATTCCGGCATTCGAACCGTCATGCAAAACTTCTGGAACTCCTGGTCCGATCTCAGCAAGGATCCCGAGAATATTACCGCGAGAACTATAGTCAAGGAGAATGCGCTGGCACTAACAGATGCGTTCAATCAAATTAGCCGTCAGTTAGGGCAACTGCAGAATGATCTAACCTCCAATGTGGAGATGAAGGCGGGGGAAGTACAAAATCACCTGACTTCTATTGCAGATTTGAATCGCTCTATAGCTAAAATCGAAGGTTTGGGCGACAATGCGAATGATTTGCGCGATCAGCGTGATCTTTTAACAGACAAGCTGTCCAAAATCATCGGCATTACCGTAGCTAACGGTGAACAGGGATATTCAATCAGCATGGGCGGCCAAATTTTGGTCGAAGGCTTCGAAGTTGCCGCAACCGTTAACGGAGCGACGTTGACTGCCGCTTTTGCGGGTGGAGGACTTACCGGCGGAGAGGTATACGGCATGCTTCGCTCACGGGATGTTTACGTTTCCGACTACACCCAAAAGTTGGATCTTCTCGCACGCACAATGGCCGAGGGCGATGTAAAGATGACATTGCCCAAGGGATCCGTTTTGCCTGAAGGCACAGTGTTGGATGGTGTCACTTATACGGGCGTTTCTAGAGTCCTGACGGAAGATATCCAGGTTACGGTTAAAGGACTCAACGGACTTCATCAGCTTGGCTATTCCATGCAAAATGGCCCCGATGGAAAGCCGCTCACGGGACCGCCTTTCTTTTCTGCTTCTGGCGGAAGCTCTTTGATTACAGCAGGCAATATTTCTCTGAATTCCACTATTCTGGACAATCCCGCACTCATCGCTACTTCGCTCAAAACCTCGGGGGATGGCTCCGTTGTGAAAGGTAATAACACGCTGGCGCTGTTGATGTCCAAGCTTAACACTGGCAAATTCAACGTCGGAACTTCCGGCACGCTGGACTCCGCCTATGCGGCCCTAATTGGCCAGCTCGGTGTTCAGACGCAGGAGGCGGCACGCCAGGCAGACAACTCGAATTCGCTACTCACCCAAGTTGATATGCGAAGGCAGTCGGTTAGCGGTGTGTCGCTAGACGAAGAGATGAGTGAGCTGCTCAAGTTTCAGCATGCCTATAATGCCGCAGCCCGGTTCATGACGACGTTCGACGAGTTGCTGAACAAGCTTATCACCGGCACCGGAGTCGTTGGCCGTTAGAGCCGGAGAGGGGAAGGACAATGAGAGTTACGAATAATATGCTCAGCTCCCAGCTGCTGCTCAACTTGAATCGCAATACCGGTCGGATGGCGGAGCTGCAAAACCAGCTTTCTACAGGACGGCAGATCAACAAGCCTTCCGATAACCCGGTAGGCATTACCTATGCGCTCCGCTATCGCTCGGAGCTTGCTTATAACGAGCAATATCAAAAAAACGTCGATAGCGCCGTATCCTGGCTCGATTTCAACGATACTGTACTTAACCAAGCCGGAGACATTATGCAGCGGCTTCGTGAGTTGACCGTTCAGGCTTCAAACGGCAGTAATCCGCAATCTGCTCTGGACAGTATTCGGGAGGAAGTACTTCAGTTGCAGGGGCAACTGATCGACGTTGCGAACAGTAAGCTGAACGGCAAATATGTTTTCAACGGACAACAATATGACAAGAAACCTTATGACATGCCGCCGAATGCGGATGGAACCG
Organism: Paenibacillaceae bacterium GAS479; assembly: GCA_900105225.1. NCBI lineage: Bacteria > Bacillati > Bacillota > Bacilli > Caryophanales > Paenibacillaceae > Paenibacillaceae bacterium GAS479. Next base: position 3,023,931 of record LT629764.1, read on the forward strand.
TCAATACGACTTTAGCGGCGGCTATCGAAACGGATAATGGAACCGTCGACTATGTAGTTGGAGAGGACATTCAGTTGCCTGTGAACATAAGCGGCAACACCGTGTTTGGTACCCCTGGAGCGAGTGACAATTTGTTTGCCGTCATGGGACGCATTACTAGCGCCCTCCAATCGGGTAATTACGGAGCTCTTAGCAATGAGTTGGCCTCCATTGACAGCCGGCAGGAAGGACTGCTCAAGATCCGCGCTGAATCCGGAGCACGCTCTAATCGCATCGATTTGATGCAGAACCGTTTGGCGGATCTTGGCATCAATCTTACCGAGCTGCAGTCCAAGACCGAGGATGCGGATTATGCGGGCCTGTTAATGAAGTCCAAGATCCAGGAGAATATCTATAATGCTTCCCTTTCCGTGGGAGCGAAGATTATCTCACCCTCCTTGATGGACTTTCTGAGGTAGAGAGGAGAAGGCAACGATGGGCATGGCACCCGTTGTCGGCATCACTCAAAAGCCGGCGTTAATTGGCATAGACGGTGATTTGGGAAAATACTCGATCGTGCAGCGGCCTGCGGAGGTTACGCTGCGCACCGTGCCGGGCGAACTGACGATCCGCCAGTACCGACCAGAGCTGCAGATAGATTCAACTCGGGCCAGAGAAGCACTCTCAGGTGGTGCATTCTCATCCGTATTGAGCCGGATCTACTCCGGCGTCCAGCAGCTCTATCTGGAGGGGATCGCTCGTCGAATGGAGCAGGGAAGCCGGCTCGTGGCCATTCATATTCCGTCCAATACAATCGCAAACATCATCGGAACGGACAATTTGCCAATTTCTTTTCCGGAGACAAGAGGGCCGGCTTCAATGGACAATGTGGATGTTTCATTCAATGTCCGTCCTCCCGATATTTCCGTCACCCGCGCTCGCAGTGAAATGGAGGTGCAGGTGAACAAGCCTGAAATTCAATATACGCGTGGCAAACTGGACGTGTATATGAGACAATATCCGTCGGTGCAGTTTATTCCGCCGGAGATTGATACCGTGCGATAATGATAGACTCAAAGCTGCAGGAACGTGTCATTCGGCGTTTCCTAGCAGCTTTCTTTTTTTACATCTTTCAGGAGGCGAGATTACACATGTGGATTGAAACGGCGGTGCTTGGCCGAATCGAAATTGCTCCGGAGCAGGTTTACCTATTTCCCAAAGGGCTTCCCGGCTTTGAGGAGGAGCTGCGGTTTGCGATTCTTCCCGTCGAGGATACCGGCTTCTGTTATTTGCAGTCTTTGGCTAATGCGGAGCTTGCGTTCGTTTTGATTAATCCTTTTTCCATCGTACCGGAATATGAGTTCCGGCTTTCCGAGGAGGATCAGTTGGAGCTTGGCATTGAAGATCAGGTGATCGTATACAGCATCGTTACGCTGCGGGAACCGTTCAAGCGTTCGACGCTCAATCTGCTGGCTCCTATTGTACTGAGTCCGGCAACGGGAAGCGGCAGGCAGGTCGTCCTTCACCATAACGATTATGGTGCTCGCCATCCGCTGGCTGCAGCCGGGGAGGGTGCCTGATATGCTGGTACTGTCCAGAAAAAAAGGCGAGAGCATCTTGATTCAGGAACAAATCGAGGTCACAGTGCTGGCGGTAGAGGGCGATACCGTCAAGCTTGGCATCCGCGCTCCGAGCGAAGTCGCTATTTACCGTTTGGAAGTGTATAAGGCGATTCAGCAAAGCAATTTGGAGGCGGCAGGAGCCGTTTCGATACAAGCATTGAATCTGCTGGCAGAGAGGCTGGCAGGAAAAAAGGAATAAAAAATATTTCCTCGCTGACAAAGTGCTATTAAATGTGGTTATGTCCAATCCGATAATAACAATAGACGCTGCTGCTGAGGGGCGGCCGACCTCAAGGCGGCGGCGGACCACATGGATGTGGGACATTTTAATTTCAGGGAGGAAATTTATCATGATTATCAACCACAATATCGCGGCGCTGAATACGCATCGCCAACTGAACGTCAACACGGGCAACACGAACAAAGCGATCGAGAAGCTGTCTTCCGGTCTTCGCATCAATCGTGCGGGCGACGACGCAGCAGGCCTCGCAATCTCCGAGAAAATGCGCGGCCAAATCCGTGGTCTGGACATGGCTTCCAAAAATGCTCAAGACGGCATTTCCTTAATCCAAACGGCTGAGGGTGCACTGAGCGAAACACACAGCATCCTGCAACGTATGCGCGAGCTGGCTGTTCAAGCTGGCAATGATACTAATAACGATACCGACCGTGCAGAGCTTCAAAAAGAAGTAGTTCAATTAAAGTCCGAAATCGACCGAATTTCCACGGACACAGAATTTAATACCAAGAAGCTTCTGAATGGTTCTCTTGGCGGAGCAGTTGACCAAAGCGCTACCGCATCATCGGTTCTTGCTAAAACTGGTGTAGCTGATGTCTCGACTTCCGGAGCAAAAGCAGGCACTTACACGATCGCTGCTACTGCAGGCAAATTGACGATGAGTTTCACGGACGCTTCTGGAACGAAAACTCAAACAATTGACAATGCCGCCGGCGCACAAGAACTGAATTTCTCCAACTTTGGCATCACGATTAAGACCAATGCTGGTTACGCCGCCGATGCTGCAACTGGCACGGTTGAGATAACCGCTGGATCCGCGACATTCCAAATCGGAGCAAATAAAGATCAAGTAGTTGACTTGAGCATCGGGGACATGAGTGCAGCTGCATTGGGTGCAAACACCGTCGACATCAGCACGAAGGCAGGTGCCGGTACGGCTATCACGACGATTCAATCGGCGATCGATAAAGTTTCCACCCAACGTGCTTCCCTGGGTGCTTACCAAAACCGTCTGGAGCACACGATCAACAACCTGAACACGTCCTCCGAGAACCTGACGGCTGCCGAGTCCCGTATCCGTGACACGGACATGGCGAAAGAAATGATGAATCAAACGAAAAACAGCATTCTGGCGCAAGCTGCTCAAGCGATGCTGGCACAAGCGAACCAACAGCCGCAAGGCGTTCTGCAACTGCTTCGTTAATTTCATCTTCAGTTTACGAACAAGTCCTCCCTCGGAGGGCTTGTTTTTTTATGCTTTTGAGTCCAGAGTCCCTAACCGAATTCTATACAGGCTCCGATATAAGGAATAATTACTAAACCGTCGTTAAGGGGGGGTTGGCATGAACGTTGAATTAACCTTATCCGCTTCCGTCAGCCAGGCGCCTGTCCTGCAGGAGAGCGGGTCGCTCAGGTTTGCGCAGGAGAAGATCGGTTCCGTATCCAGCGTTAAGGAGATGGATCAGCTGCAGAGGCAAGGTGTAGCGGTCCCTCCGGGCTCGGAGCAATTAATTCGAAACATCGACCGGGCAATCCGCTCGATGCAGGGACCGGAGACGGTACTGGACATCTCCATTCATGATAAGACGCATCAACTGCTTGTGAAGGTGATCAACAAGGAGACGGGAGATCTCATCCGGGAAGTGCCGCAGGAAAGAACGCTGGAGCTGGTTGCTCATATGATGGAGCTCGCGGGAATTATGATCGACAAGAAAGTGTAGGTGAACCGAACATGACCATTCGAGTAAGTGGAAGCTCAGGCATTGATGTTGATTCTATGGTAAAAGAACTAATGAAAGCCCGACGAATTCCTGTCGACAAGCTAAATCAGCAAAAGGAACTGGCCCAATGGCAGCGCGAGAGCATTTTGGAACTGAACAGCAAGGTCGTCGATTTTCGGATGAACAAGCTAAGCAAATACGCCCAGTCGTCCTCGATGAATGCGCAGCAGGCTGTTGTGAGCGGAGAAGCAGGCGTGCTTACGGCGCAAGGCAGCAGCAGCGCGAGCGGCACAACGATGAATGTAAAAGTAACCCAGCTGGCGACCAGAGCGCAGCTATCGTCCGGCGGCTGGAGCGGTGCGGCTAATTCTTCCATTACGTTGAAATCAAGCCTGGCCGATCTAAAAGCAGCTCAAACAGGTCAGCCTGTCTCGGATTTCGCAAGCGACACATACAAGCTTAGCATCAATGGGAAAACGTTGGATTTTAATAGCGGAGAGAGTATAAGCGCCGTTCTTTCCAAAATTAACGGAACGTCTGATCTTGGGGCCACGGCAAGTTATGATGAACTGACGGGGAAGCTTCTCCTTCAATCCAAAGAGTTTGGCTCGACAGCGAAAATAACGGTCGGGGCGGACAACAGTCTGCTGAATGTTTTTGACAGCTCTGCTACTCCCCCACCCTTGCAGCCGGAATACAAAGGGGATAATGCTAAACTGAGCATTAACGGCACAGCTCTCGAAAAAGCCTCGAATACATTCACGGTGAACGGCATTCAATTGACATTAACCGGGACCAGCACTGCAACCGGCACGACGAATATTAAAACCGAGGTTAATAGTGAGAACGCCTTTAATACGATCAAGACGCTGGTCAACGAATACAACGAATTGCTGAATTTATTCAATACGAAGGTCGGCGAGACGAAGTACAGGGATTTTCAGCCTCTTACGGATGAACAGCGTGGAGCAATGAAGGAAGATGAGGTCAAAAGATGGGAAGAAAAGGCTAAAAGCGGCCTGCTTCGGAATGACGATTCGCTGCGCCAGACCATAACCTCCATGCGTTCTGCCATAACCGCCAAGCTCGGAGACTTGAGCGAAGTGGGCATTACGACGGGCAATTATTTTGAAAACGGAAAATTGATTCTTAATGAGGAAAAACTGAAACAAGCCATTCAGGACGATCCCCAGAAAGTGATGGAGCTGTTCCAAGGCGCCCCTGACAAGCTGGGAGAGGGAATGGTCAATAAGCTAAGCGCATCGCTCGACACTCTCCTAGACAGATTTGTTCAGAAGGCAGGCACAAGCAAATTTTCCTCCAGCCAATCCGTAACGCTGAAGGAAGACAGCGTAATTGGAAGGCAATTGAAGGAATACAACAAACAGCTAGCACTCATGAATGCCAAAATGAATGATTATGAGTCACGTTACTATCGGCAATTCAGTGCAATGGAACAGGCCATGAATACTTATAACGCGCAGTCCTCCAGTCTATCCAGTTACTTTAATGCAGGAGGCTAACTCAATGAGTACAGCAGCTTATGATAAATACAGGCAATCTGCCATTCAAACCGCAACTCCCGCTCAGCTTTTACTCTCTTTGTTTGACGGGGCGATTCGCTTCACCAAAACGGGTCTCAAAAACATGGAAGATGGCCATATAGAGCGGATAAACCTTAATTTTGGAAAAGCTCAGGACATTGTCAGCGAATTAAGCGTATCTTTGGATCATAGCTATGATATTTCCAATTCGCTTGCTGCTCTTTACGATTACATCAAGTACTTGCTTATTGAGTCCAATATCAAAAAAGACCGTCTGCTCGCAGAGGAAGCATTAGGCTATTTAATCGATCTGCGGCAAACCTGGGCGGAGGCCAGCCGGAGCGCCGTGTCTCCTTTGGGTCAGCATGGATGAGCTGCTGAGCTCGCTGGAGCTACTTACGGACCGTATGGAAGAGAAGCTTGGTTCTGCAGGTTATACGGAGCTGGAACGTTTTGTAGAGGAACGCGGACTATTGGTTGAGGCAGTTGGACGATTAGCTGAAGCGGACTTTCCTAGCAGTGAGCAGAGATTGAGAGTCGGCAGGTTATTAGAGCGCGACATTAGATTCATGCAGACGATGCGTTTGCTTCAAGAAGAGGCATCGCTCAAGCTGGAGCGCCGTACAAAAGCCCGCGTTCAATTAGCCGCCTATGAATCTTCTTATGATGCGGAAGCTTTTTTGATGGATACCAAAAAATAAAACGATTCACAAAACGGAAAAGTAAATTAAGCATACAAAAGTCTATTATTTTGAGCAAAATTCGACTCATTTCTGGCGGTGTTGTATTCATTATGACAAAAGAGGAAATTGCATGTCCTGAATCCGCTTCCATATCATATTGACAACTGTTTGATTACGGTGCTATAGTCAAAATGTGGGCCATGCACAAAAGGCGTCTCACAGCATTTGAAGATGAAGGGAATGTTCTGAATGCAAGGTAAAGTGAAATGGTTCAACGCAGAAAAAGGCTATGGATTCATCGAGACTGAGCAAGGCGGCGACGTATTTGTTCACTTCTCCGCAATCCAATCCGAGGGCTTCAAAACCCTGGAAGAAGGCCAATCCGTCGAGTTCGACATCGTAGAAGGCGCTCGCGGTCCACAAGCTGCCAACGTAGTCAAACTGTAATCATCCGGCCAATCGGCCATTTATAGATGATTGACGAGAAAGACAAAGACTTTACGGGGTCCTGAATCCAGGGCCTCTTTTTTTGTTTTCTCGGGACAATCATCCTGTGATTTTCTTTACAGAAGTCATTCATACTGAACAGTTTTATCTCTATTAATCTGAAAATTCGAAATACACAAATTAGTCTTTTGATTCATAGACGGGTAGCGTGGTATAATAAGACTATGTAAAAGGAGGAGTGCTACATGAAATACAACGTTCGAGGTCAAAACGTTCCGGTGACGGATGCCATGAGGGATTACGTCGAGAAGAAGTTGAACCGCCTGGATAAGTATTTTGATGCCCCCCCTGCCGCTGACACCAGCGTCACAATGTCGGTCCACAAGGGACGCCACGGCGTAGAGGTCACGATCCCGCTTCCGGGAGTGATTTTGAGAGCTGAGGAGAAGAGTCCGGATATGTATGCATCGGTGGATACGGTTGTTGACAAGTTGGAGCGTCAGATCCGCAAACACAAAACTAAAGCAAACCGCAAGTTCCGGCAGAGCGAAAGTATTAAAACGCTATTCCGCGAGGATGACGTAGCCTCGGTTGCCGTACAGGATCCAGAAGAGGACCTTGAGGTTGTAAGGATGAAGCGCTTCAAGCTGAAGCCAATGGATGTAGAGGAAGCAATTCTGCACATGGATATGGTCGGTCACAGCTTCTACGTCTTTAATAATATTGAAACGAAGGAAGTCAACGTAGTCTATAGAAGAAATGATGGCCGATATGGCCTGATCGAGCAGGAATAATTACATTCAAATGAACGAGCCCTTTCCTTAACGGGAGAGGGCTTTCCTGCGCTCACTTACCGAGTCTCCAGCTACATAATGTGGCAGGACATTCGACACAAATGAGGACTTCTCGGTCTTACAGAATCCGAGGCTAGAAAGCCCCCGGCTTCAGCCGTTGGATGAATAGACTCCAAGACGATTTGGAGGTTTCACCCTGCTTTAATCGTCTTGCCTTTTTTGCTTCTATTTGCTGCAGTAAATGAAATAAATGGATACAATAGAATTATAGAAAACGGATACAGAACAACAAAACGAGCTGATTCACTACCACCTTGTAATTTGTCCACGATATATATGGAAAATTCTCGTCCGAAGAAATGGATCAGCAGCATGAATAGGGGATCGTTGCGAAGAGAATTCATGTCAGATTATGTTCATCTGTTGCTAAACGCTCTGCCATCCAAATTCACCCACTGATAATATGACGAAAATCAACGAGATAACCTCTCGTCGCGTGCGCCAACAATTCAACCCTCTACCTTTGCTATGGACACGATTCTCGCAGCAAACATACCCGAATGAAACCATGAAGCGTTCTGTCGAAGGTCAGAAAATTAATGGGGTGAACAACGTGCAACCTATAACGATTCAGATTCGCATTTATCCGAGTGATCCTGCTCTACTGACACAAATGGGTAACGAGTACATCAACACCGTCAATCGCTTAACGGAACAAGCCCAATTACACGGTTCATTCCCTAGACTGACTTCCAAGACGGTGCAAGCGAATCTGCCATCCGCGATTAAGAATCAGCTTATTCGTGATGCGAAGAGTATCTATCAGAAATCCAAAAAGGACAAGAAACGTCCTGTACTGAAAAAACGGGTTTATTATGTCAACAATCAAAACTACTCGATTCGCAACGATGGAGTTGCTTTTCCCGTAGTGAGGGATGGCAAGGTACAGCGCATGACCATTCCTGCAACGTTAACAGACCGCGACAAGACTTTGCTTGCATCGGGTAAGCTGGGGTTACTTCGTGTTGTACAGAAGGCTAGCAAATGGTATGTGCAAGTAGCAATCGAACGCCCTGCAACCGGCCAAGACGGAGCCGAAACGATGGGCATTGACTTAGGGCTCAAGGTTCCAGCCGTTGCCGTGACGTCCACAGGTAAAACGAAGTTTGTCGGCAACGGCAGAAAGAATAAGTACATTCGCCGTAAGTACAATTCCAATCGCCGCAAGCTAGGAAAACTTAAGAAGTTACCTGCCATCCGTAAAGCTCGTGATAAGGAAAGCAGGTACATGAGGGACCAAAACCACAAAATCAGCCGTCAAATCGTTAATATGGCGATTGCGGAACGTGTGGGGGTCATAAAGCTTGAGAACCTTGCTGGTATTCGCAAAACGACAAGAACAAGTCGTAAAAACGCAACGAATCTGCACAACTGGGCTTTTTATCAATTGCAATCGTTCATTCGCTATAAGGCGGCGTTGGCAGGAATCTCGGTGCAGGAAGTTGATCCTGCGTATACGTCCCAAACATGCCCTTCCTGCGAACAACGGAACAAAGCAAAGGATAGAACATACCGGTGTTGTCAGTGCAGATATGAAGCGCACAGAGACAGAGTTGGAGCGATTAATATCATGCGACAACCTGTGTTCGATGGTCATAGTCGAACAGCCTAGTCAGCTAGATGCTCTGGACTAGGATGGGCTAATGAACGAGCCCCTAACTTAGCCGCTGGACAAAACGGAAACGGCCTGCGTCCGTGAACGAGCTAAGAATCCCACGGATTCATCCATGTGGAGGTTCAACTGGCAACACTCTGCCACAGGTGTACGTATATAATGTTGGAAAAGCCTGCACCTTGATTGCGGCATGCTCTGACAACTGTTAAAATTAAGGCAAAGTGGTGTCACGAAAGGGGAAAACCATGCTCGGACTGGTGAAGAAAATTTTCGGCGATGCGAATGAACGGGAAGTCAAACGGCTCATGCGGAACGTCGAGGTTATAAATGAGATGGAGCCGCAATTCGCGGCCCTTACGGATGAGCAACTCTCGGCTAAAACGCAGGAATTCCGCGATCGTTTGGAAAAAGGCGAAGAGTTGGATGATCTTCTGCCTGAAGCTTACGCGACGGTACGCGAGGCCGGCAAACGTGTGCTTGGCATGCGCCACTTCGATGTGCAATTGATCGGCGGCATGGCATTGCATGAAGGCAAGATTGCAGAGATGAAAACCGGTGAAGGTAAAACCCTCGTCGGTACGCTGCCTGTATTCCTGAATGCTTTGCTTGGCAAGGGTGTTCATGTCATTACGGTCAATGATTACCTTGCGCAGCGCGATAGTAATATTATGCGTCCTCTGTACGAATTTCTCGGTATGACGGTTGGCTGCAACCTGAATTCCTTGTCCCATGAGGAGAAACAGGAAGCCTACGCTTGCGATATTACGTACGGCACTAACAATGAATTTGGCTTTGACTACTTGCGCGACAACATGGTGCTCTACAAGGAGCAAATGGTTCAGAAGCCGCTGTACTTCGCCATTATTGATGAAGTGGACTCCATTCTGATCGATGAAGCTCGTACACCGCTGATCATTTCCGGCCAAGCCGCGAAGTCGACGGAACTGTACCATGCAGCGGACAAGTTTGTTGCCCGTCTCAAGCATGAGGAAGACTACACAGTCGACATTAAGCTGCGCAGCGTAACGCTTACCGATGAGGGCGTAGAGAAGGCCGAGCGCTCTTTTGGTATTGAGAACCTTTTTGACCATGCAAATGTCACGCTTAATCATCATATTCAGCAAGCATTGAAGGCTCGTGCCATCATGAAACGGGACGTGGATTATGTCGTTCAGGACGAAGAGGTTCTGATTGTTGATGAGTTCACGGGACGTATCATGTCTGGACGCCGCTACAGCGACGGTCTTCATCAGGCGATTGAAGCCAAGGAAGATCTCAAGGTTCAGAACGAGAGCATGACGCTGGCGACGATTACGTTCCAGAACTACTTCCGGATGTACCGCAAGCTGGCTGGCATGACCGGTACGGCAAAGACGGAGGAAGAAGAGTTCAAAAAGATCTATGGCCTCGATGTGCTTCAAGTACCTACAAACCGGACGATGATTCGCCAGGATACTCCGGATGTCGTGTACAAGACTGAAGCAAGCAAGTTCAAGGCTGTTGTAGAAGAAATCGTCGAACGCCACAAGAAGAATCAGCCTGTACTCGTTGGTACGGTATCCATTGAGAACTCCGAGAAGCTGTCCGAGTACCTCAAGAAAAGGGGCATTCAGCACAAAGTACTGAACGCCAAGTACCATGCTGAGGAAGCCGAAATTATTTCCCGCGCTGGACAAGCTGGATCCGTAACGATCGCCACGAACATGGCTGGTCGCGGTACGGACATTTTGCTCGGCGAAGGTGTAAATGAAGTCGGCGGCTTGCATATTATCGGTACGGAGCGCCATGAGAGCCGTCGTATTGATAATCAGTTGCGCGGTCGCGCCGGACGTCAGGGAGATCCAGGCTCGTCCTCGTTCTACTTGTCGCTAGAGGATGAACTGATGCGTCGCTTTGGCGCTGAGAACATTATGGGCATGATGGAGAAGCTCGGTTACGAGGAAGACCAGCCGATTGAAAGCCGCCTCATCACGAGGGCGATCGAATCGGCTCAAAAACGCGTGGAAGGCAATAACTTTGACACGCGGAAGGTCGTTCTACAATATGATGACGTGATGAACCAGCAACGGGAAATCATTTATAAACAGCGTCGCGAGGTGTTGTTCAGTGAGAACATCCGTGACATCGTCATGGAGATGCTCCAGCCGGTCATCCAACGTATCGTAGAGGCGCATTGTCCTAAGGAAGAGGTTCCAGAAGATTGGGATCTGCAGGCTATCGTGGAATATGTCCAAGGCAATCTGCTTCCGGATGAATCCATTACGAAGGATGACCTGTGGGGCAAGGAGCCGGAAGAGATCGTTGAATATCTGTTCTCCAAGGTTACGGCGCTGTACGACGAGCGTGAGGCAGCTATGGGTGCAGAGACGATGCGCGAATTCGAAAAGGTTGTCGTGCTGCGCGCTGTTGACAGCAAGTGGATGGATCACATCGATGCAATGGACCAGCTTCGCCAAGGTATCCATCTTCGCGCCTACGGCGGTACGGATCCGCTTCGCGAGTATCAGTTCGAGGGCTTTGAGATGTTCCGCGAAATGATCGATACCATCCAGGAAGAAGTTGCTCGCTACATCATGAAAGCCCAGGTTGAACAGAATCTGGAGCGTCAAGAGGTAGCCAAGGGCCAGACGGTTGAGTCCGGCGGCAGCAGCGAATCACGCGAAGCCCGTCCGGCCAAGCGCGAGGAGCGCGTCGGCCGCAACGATCCTTGCCCATGCGGCAGCGGCAAGAAGTATAAGCTCTGCCACGGCAAGTAAGCTTACGAAGATCGTAGCAAGCTTTTAACAAGGTGAATTATCCGCCGGGATGGGGGCGTTTATTGGCTTCGAGGCAGCGGATCGTCGTGAGGACGATCTCGCAGGCTTCGGGGTGCTCCTTTCCTGGCTCTCTTTTAACAAGAAGAAGAAATTTGAGGTGAAGCATTGTCATGATCGACGTAACGGTGAAGCAAGACCTGCGTGAGGCGGCAAAGCGGCTCCAAGATCTCAGGGGGTCTCTTTGACTTAGATCTCAAGCAAGAGATCATAGCGAACTTTGAAGAGAAAATGACGGCTCTGGATTTCTGGGATGACAACGAGAAGGCTCAAAAGGTCATCTCCGAGCTTAATGCCGTGAAGTCTGTTACAGATCAGTATGATAGGCTGAGCACGCAGCGCGAGGACCTTGAAACGCTACTCGAGCTCGCAGCAGAAGAAGAGGATGAATCCTTGGACAGCGAGCTGACGGCTGGCGTAGCCGACCTAATGAACAAAATTGGTGATTTCGAGCTGCAACTGCTGCTCAACCAGCCGTATGACAAGCTGGACGCGATTTTGGAGCTGCATCCTGGAGCGGGTGGAACGGAGTCGCAGGACTGGGGCCAAATGCTGTATCGTATGTACACTCGCTGGGCTGAGAAGCATGGCTACAAGGTCGAGGTGCTGGATTACCTTGCGGGCGATGAAGCCGGTATCAAGAGTGTTACGATCAGTATCAAGGGACATAATGCCTATGGCTATCTGAAGGCTGAAAAGGGCGTTCACCGGTTGGTGCGTATTTCGCCTTTTGATGCATCCGGTCGCCGGCATACGTCCTTCGCTTCTTGCGATGTCATGCCGGAAATCGATGACGACATCGAGATCGAGATCCGTTCCGACGATCTTAAGGTCGACACCTATCGCTCCAGCGGCGCAGGCGGCCAGCATGTCAATAAGACAGAATCGGCGATTCGGATTACGCATATTCCATCCGGCATTGTCGTTGCTTGCCAGACGGAGCGCTCGCAAATTCATAACCGCGATAGAGCGATGAAGATGCTTCGCTCCAAACTGTATGAGCGTAAGATCGAGGAGCAGCAGAAGCATTTGGCTGAGATTCGCGGGGAGCAGTCTGAGATTGCCTGGGGCAGTCAGATTCGCTCGTACGTATTCCATCCTTACAGCATGGTCAAGGACCATCGAACCTCAGTTGAGACGGGTAATGTAGGTGCGGTTATGGACGGCGACTTGGATAGCTTTATCAACGGTTATCTTCGCCATCAGATCCGGCAGCAGCCTGAATCCTGAGCGTCCTGTCAGGAATAGAAAAGAAGAAGAGTTCTTACACTTGTACAGTGGAGAACTCTTTTTCGCGCGGAAAGAAAAGATGATGCGCGTTACCGCGGCAGAGCTGCGTTTGCGCGGGCTGACGGGATGAAAGGGGAATATGAACTCGGTGGACGAGCAGAGGCGGGGCAAAGATAAAGAGCATCCGGAGAAGAAGCAAGAAGAATCGAAAAGGCAAGAAGCGCTTGATGAGCTGAGATTTTTGGATGAAAACTATGGGCAGCCTAAAAGTAATGAGGATCGTAGCCGTGGAACACGGCTTGAAGAAATATGGCAAGGGGAACAGCCGATGCAAGCGGAGTTGGGAGCACGACACGAAACGGATTTGGAAACACTAAGCCAAGCGGATTGGTCACGAAACGAACAGAAAGCAGATCCTGGTAGAGTCGACGGGGGTGCAGGGAAAGCTAAACCCCGCAAGTACCGAAAGAGCAGGAAACCTTTGCTAAACCAGAGGGTGTCTAACCTGCTCTCGATCCTTGCTGGAGCGCTCGTCATTGCAGCCAGCTTCAATAGCTTCCTGCTGCCGAACGGCATTGCCTCAGGGGGAATATCCGGCGTGTCTGTACTGCTGGAGCATCTGTACGGCTTCACTCCCGCCTATACACAATGGGCGCTCAACATTCCTCTGTTTTTGGCAGGCATGCTGTTGTTGGGACGCCGCTTTGGTTTGCAGACATTGTTCGGCTCAGCCGTTTTACCGCTGTTCGTACTGTTAACGGCTAACTTGGGCGTGCCGACAGAGAATCCATTGCTCGCATCAATCTATGGCGGCATTGGAGTCGGCCTTGGGCTTGGGCTCGTATTTAGGGGCAGAGGCTCCACTGGCGGCACAGACTTGGCAGCGCAAATTCTACATCGGTACACGGGTCTATCGCTCGGACTGTGCGTCGCCATTATGGATGGCCTAGTTATCGCTGCAGCCGGAATTTTACTTTCTCCTGAGAAGGCGCTATATGCACTTATCGGTCTGTTCGTGACGAGCAAAACGATCGATATCGTACAGACCGGGCTGGCGGTTTCCAAGGTGGCCTTTATTATCAGCTCCCGTTCCGAGGAGATCGCAGATGTCGTACTGAATGACCTGGATCGAGGTTTGACCCTCCTCGACGCTCATGGAGGTTATACGGGCGATGCTCGTGCGGTGCTGATGGTCGTTGTAAGCCAAAACGAGATTCCCGAGCTAAAGCGGCTCGTGCAGGGAGTCGACCCGGATGCATTTGTCATCATCAGCCATACTGCTGAGGTGCTGGGGCGAGGTTTTAAGTTTGAAGGTTGATTGAGCGCTCTGAGTTTTCTTCAGCCGAAATCGATGAGATAGCATATTTGGCCGTCCGAAAAGTCATTATTAAATGACTTAGGGACGGCCTCTTTGGCATGTTCCGTTATTTGGCAAGATTCAGCGGTGGAGGGGCGAGTGTAAGAAGAAACTAGACAACCGAGATGAAACCTTGAGAGGAGCACCGCCCGATGAGCAAAAATGTAAAGGAGCAGAGCCGCCCATATGGCAAGCTTATTTTGGTACTGCTTCTGGCGGTGCTGCTGCTAGGGGCGTTCCTGCGACTGGACTTCCTCCGAAGTGTGGAACACCAAGTCCCCCATGACGCGCAGAACTACGACATTATGGTCCGGCAATTGCTGGAGCAAGGCGTTTACGCCTATAAAAGCACGGAGCCAAACGCCCAAGTGACGCCGGGTTACCCATTGTTCCTGGCTGCAATTTATGGGATAGCGGATTATGAGGAGCGGAACCCATTCCCGCTCATCCGTTATATCCAGGTTGGCATCAGCATGGCGATGCTTGTCCTAATCTACGCGCTTGGCAAGCAACTTGCGGGCCGATGGGCCGGACTATCCGCAGTGGCACTGGCTGCGATCTATCCGCCCTTTATCTGGTCCGCAGGAGGTATTTTGACAGAAACGCTCGCAGCTTTTCTGCTAACGCTCTACGTTTATCTCCAGTTGCTGGCTTTTCGCTCCGAAAGGAAGCTGCTTATGCTGCTGGCGGGGGCGGTGCTCGGTTTGACCGTACTGACACGAGCGGAGTTCCTGCCGCTCATTCTGCTCTCTCATGTTGTACTGCTGCTCTGGACGCGCAGCTGGCGGCAGACGCTGAGACAGCTCGCGCTATGCGGCGCGGGGTTAGCGCTGGTGCTTTCGCCGTGGGTGATTCGTAACGTGGTGACGCTGGGCGAGGTTGTAATTACTTCGACGCAGCAGAACCCTTTTACCGCAGGGACCTATCCAGACAAAAACTACGGGGACGGTCTAGTCGACCGCGAAGGCAAGACGCAGATGGAGGTAGCCCGCGAGCGTCTGAGCATAGGCTTCACGGAGCATATGGGAACCTACTTGAGATGGTATACGATCGGCAAGCTGGAGCATACGTACGGACGGATGTTCTACGGCAGCGGACATGATCCTGACTATCCGGTGCTTCCTCTGCCTTTGGAGCAGCGGAATCTGTACCATCGATTGCTCGTAGGAGCGGGCGCGATGTCCATCATTCTACTGTTGTGGAGATGGAGGCATCCCGCGCTGCTGCCGGCGGCGATCATCGTCGCGATGTCGGGTTTAAGACTGCTATTCGTTCCGGAATATCGATATAACTTTACCGTCATGCCCCTGTTCATCGTTATCGACTGTGCCGTGGCAGCCTTGGTTTGGCAGCTGTGGCGAAATCGCCGCAGAGAGCGCACAAGCTTGCAGGAAAGCGTAAAAGGAGGTACAAGCAGATGGCAAAGAAACTAATACCTAAACGGGAGAGCGAGCGTAATGTGCTTGTTATCGTCCCTGCTTACAATGAAGCGGCTGCTCTCCCTGACACAATTGCTAGAATCCGGGAGCATGCTCCTTATGCTGATGTGGTCGTCATCAACGATGGCTCCACTGACAATACAGGAAGACTGGCCCGCGCCAGCGGGGTGGCAGTGCTTGAGCTGAGCTGTAATCTCGGCATCGGTGGAGCGGTGCAAGCCGGCTACCGTTACGCGGTGGAGGAAGGTTATGCCTATGCGGTGCAGATCGATGCGGACGGCCAACATGATCCTCGCGAGCTGTCTCGCATGATGGAAGCCATGAAGCGACATGAGGCAGATATGGTGGTCGGATCACGATTTTTGGAAAAAGAGGGCTTCCAATCCTCCTTCGCCCGCAAGCGAGGCATCGAACTGCTCGCGGCGCTGGTAACCGCGTTGACCGGCCGTCGTGTTACCGATCCGACTTCGGGCTACCGTTTATGCAGCCGCAAGGCAGCGGAACTGTTCGCTCGCGAATACCCGACGGACTATCCCGAGGTGGAGGCGCTCATTCAACTGGACAATCACCATGGGCGCTTCGTGGAGCTTCCAGTCGTTATGCAGGAGCGGCAAGGCGGGGTATCGAGCATTTCTCCGCTGAAGTCCGGTTATTATATGGTAAAGGTCATCTTGGCCGTGCTTATTGCCAAAACGAAGAAGAAAAAGAGGGACTGGAGCTTTGGCTATGAAAGCTGAAATCTATGAATTCGGCTTCGCCGTCAGTCTGCTGTTCGTCGGTACGATTTTGTATCTTATTCGCAAGCGTAAGCTGAGGGAGCAGTACGCGTTGCTCTGGTTGGTGCTTGGCACGGCGATGATGGTGCTCTCACTGTTCCCCAGCCTGCTGGAGGATATGGCCAAGACGCTCCACGTCGTTTATGCACCGTCGCTGCTTTATTTTATTGGGTTGATGGGCGTATTGTTCCTGTTGTTGCATCAGACCATTGCGGTATCCTCCCTAACGCATAAGCTCATTTCGCTCACGCAAACGACTGCGCTGAAGCAGGAGGAGCTTTATCGGCTGCAACTGCGGGTCGAGGAGCTTGAAGGACTGTCTGGTCAAGGGCGAGGGGGCGGCAGCCTGCAAACTCTTGAAGAGTCAACTGATTATGAACGGCGGGCCGGCAGCCGGCATAATCCGTCCAACTTCAGGGAGGTACGTTAATGCCGTATCTGCTGCTTGGAGCGAATATTTTTTGCCTCGTTGCTGGTCAAATGCTGTGGAAGCTCGGACTTGATCGGCTGGGCGGACTGACGGGAGGTAACTGGCTGCAGGTGCTCCTGTCGCCATTAATTCTCGCCGGTATTGGCCTGTATGGGGTGGCGACTGTGCTTTGGCTGGCGGTGCTGTCCCGGCTGCCGCTCAGCGCGGCTTACCCGCTGCAGAGCTTGGCCTATGTATTGGGGCTTGTTCTGGCATGGCAGCTGTTTGGCGAAGCTATTCCGCTCAACCGCTGGATCGGCTGTGCTGTCATTGTAGCGGGAGTGATGATCGTCAGCTGGAAGTAAAGACAAAGGCCAGGCATGAAGCGTCAAAGCTTCATGCCTGTTTGTTTTTTCGCCGGGCGGCCCTTTGAAATGGGAGGAAAAGGGAATTTAGAAATCGAATAGATAGGATACAATTTATCTATTGTATTTTTATTAATATAAACGTATAATGATTCGGAAATCGGTTGGTCTGAGACGGCCGGACCGAAACTAGCGGCAGTGTTGCTGCGGGACAGGATGGGAGCGTGCGGCGATGGAAAGCAAGGTTAAAGTGGCGATTGTAGGATCAACGGGTTATGGCGGGGTAGAGCTCATCCGATTGCTCCAAGCTCATCCTTATGCGGAGGTCAGCTCCGTTATTTCCTCCTCCAGCGCAGGCGAGCCGATTGCTAGCGGCTATCCGCATCTGAGTGAAATCCGCAGGGATCTACTGGACGACGTCGACCCTGCGGCCATTAGGGCCAAGGCTGATGTCGTGTTCCTCGCAACACCGGCAGGCGTTGCCTCCAAGATGGCTCCGCAGCTGCTGGAGCAGGGATTGAAGGTCATCGATCTGTCGGGCGATTTTCGTTTGCCGCAGCCAGGACTGTATGAGCAGTGGTACGGCAAAACTGCCGGGGATCCAGCTTATCTGGAGCAAGCGGTGTATGGCTTGTCCGAAATTTATGGTGACCAGGTGAAGGATGCATCGTTCATTTCCAATCCGGGCTGTTACCCGACAGCGACGCTGCTAGGTCTCTTGCCGGCGATCAAGGCGGGCTGGATCGACCCGGACACAATTATCATCGACGCGAAGAGCGGTGTATCTGGAGCGGGCCGAGGCGCCAGCCTGGGTACGCATTACTCGGAGCTTAATGAAAGTTTAAAAGCCTACAAACTCAATAAACATCAGCATACTCCCGAGATTGAGCGTTTTGTCTCTGACGCGGCGGGTCGCGAAGTCATTACTACGTTCACGCCTCATCTCGTGCCTATGTCGCGGGGCATCATGTCCACCATGTACGCCAAGCTGACCGAGGAGCGCAGTGATGAGGAGTTCGTGGAGCTGTATCGGGAGTTCTATCGCGGACGCTCATTCGTGCGTATCCGTCCTGTAGGCGTTTGGCCCGCAACCAAAGAGGTTAGCGGCTCCAATTACTGCGACATCGGCTTCGCTGTCGACAAGCGCACCGGGCGCGTTACGTTCGTGTCGGTCATTGACAATCTCGTCAAGGGAGCAGCCGGTCAGGCGATTCAGAATCTTAATCTGATGATGGGCTGGGAAGAGAGCGCAGGTTTGCAATTCATACCCATGTATCCATAATGAAGACGCGTCAGCGCCAGAAGGAGAGGCAAGCGTAGGATGGCACAATCACAGCATTCGGCAGTACAGCGATTCACCGTCGTGGAGGACGGCTCCGTGACGACTCCAGCGGGATTCCGGGCGGGCGGCTTGCATTGCGGATTGAAAAAAACAGACCGTCATGATTTGGGCGCCATCCTCTGCGAGGTGCCGGCGGCCGCTGCGGCGGTCTATACGACGAGCAAGGTCCAAGCGGCGCCGCTCAAGGTGACGCGCGAGAGCTTGGCCGCAGGCGGCCGCCTGCGTGCGTTGCTCGTCAACAGCGGCAACGCCAATGCTTGCACCGGCCGGCAAGGCGAGGCCGATGCATATGAGATGCGCGCCGCCTTTGCGGACGCGGCGGGCGTGCCGCTTGAGCAGGTCGCCGTCGCCTCCACCGGCGTCATCGGCGAGCTGCTCAAGATGGACCGCGTGCGTACCGGCATCGCGGCGCTGCCCCAGCGGCTGAAGGATGGCCGCGAGGGCTCGGATGATTTTTGCCAGGCGATCCTGACGACGGATCTCGTGCAGAAGTCCGTGTGCGTAGCCGCTCAGGTGAACGGCCGGACCGTGCATGTCGCAGGAGCCGCCAAAGGCTCCGGCATGATTCATCCCAATATGGCGACGATGCTCGGCTTTGTCACTACGGATGCGCCGGTCGGCAGTGAAGCGCTGCATGCGCTGCTGCGACAGGCGACCGACAAGACGTTCAACATGATTACGGTTGACGGCGATACGAGCACGAACGATATGCTCGTCGCGATGGCGAGCGGCCTCGCCGGCGGCGACGAGCTGACGCCTGGGCATCCCGACTGGGAAGCATTCGCTTCCGCGCTCATTTATGTGTGCGAGGTGCTCGCTAAGGCAATCGCCCGCGACGGCGAAGGCGCAACGAAGCTGATCGAGGTACGGGTAAGCGGCGCCGAAAGCGATGCTTCCGCTGCCGCGATCGCCAAGACGATCGTCGGCTCCTCGCTCGTGAAGTCGGCTGTATTCGGAGCCGATGCCAACTGGGGCCGCATTATTGCGGCTGCCGGCAGAGCCGGAGAGCCGCTGGACCCGGACACGGTGGACATTGCGCTTGGACCTATTTTGACGCTGGAGCACTCTCGGCCTGTTGCTTTCGATGAGGAGGCGGCGCTGGAGTATCTCAAAGGCGATACGGTGGAAATCATCGTTGATCTCAAGCTCGGCGATGGCCATGCAGTGGCATGGGGCTGCGATCTGACTTATGACTATGTACGCATCAATGCGGCTTACCGCACTTAATACATTTCCGGACTTAGACACCAATTGGGCTGCCGATAGTGCAGTGTCGCAGACCGAGTGAGATTGGAGCACGGAAACAAGCAAGGACTGGCGGCATTCCGCCCGCGTACAGGCGCGGGGCTGGAAAGCCGAGCGGAAGGAGCATGATGAATCGGATGGCGAAGGAACAACGTTTTGTGATGAAATGTGGAGGCAGCACGCTTGCGGCGCTGCCTGCCGCCTTTTTCGAGGACCTGCGTCAGCTGCAGGAGAGCGGTGTGCGTCCGGTCATCGTGCATGGCGGCGGCCCGGCCATCTCCGGTACGTTGGAGAAGCTGGGCATCGAGACGGAATTCGTCGGGGGCCTGCGGCGGACGACGGAGGAAGTGTTGGACGTTGTGGAGATGGTGCTGTCAGGCACGATCAACAAGGAGGTCGTTCGGCGCATTCAGGGAGCGGGCGCGCGGGCGATCGGTCTGTCTGGCGTGGACGGCATGCTCATTGAGGCAAAACCGGTGGCCAATGCCGATGAGATCGGTTATGTCGGCGAGGTAACGGAAGTTAATGCAGCGGTCATCGAGGGCGTGATGGGGATGGGTTACATCCCGGTTATCGCACCTGTCGGCATTGACGGAGCCGGCCAGCGCTACAACATCAACGCCGATACGGCAGCGGGTGCAGTAGCCTCGCAGCTTGGCGTGGAACGAATGATCGTTGTCACGGATGTGCCGGGTATTCTGCGCATCGTGGACGGCGAGCGGCAAGTGATGCCGCGCATCACTGCGGTGGAGATTGAGGCAATGATCGCTAGCGGCGAAATTTACGGCGGTATGATTCCTAAAGTGCGGGCGGCGCTGGCTTGCCTGCACGGCAATGTGCGTGAGGTGGCCATCGTCAGCGGCACGGAGCCGAATGTGCTCAGCCGCGCCGTCCTGGAAGGCGGCGTAGGCACGATTATTGAGGCTTAACGCGAAGAGCCGGGCGCGATGCGCTGCGGTTGTGGCGAAATATTTTGAACCGGAGAGGCGGAGAAGAGATGAGCGGAGAGGCATTATTCCCAACCTACGCCAGGTACCCACTGGCACTCGTCAAGGGTGAAGGCAGCTGGCTGTGGGACGACGCAGGTAACAAGTATCTGGACTTCATGTGCGGACTGGCCGTTACGAACCTGGGCCACGCGCCCAAGGTGATCAAGGAAGCACTGATCCAGCAGCTGGATCAGGTATGGCATGTATCCAATCTGTTCCGTATTCCGGTACAGGAAGAGGCGGCCCAACTGCTCGTTCAGCATACTTGCGCCGATGCGGTCTTCTTCTGCAACTCCGGTGCGGAAGCCAACGAAGGTGCGATTAAACTTGCTCGTCGTTATTTTCAGAAGGTGAAGGGCGAGCATCGCTACGAGATTATCACGTTTGAACAATCATTCCACGGACGGACGCTGGCGACGCTGACGGCAACCGGCC
Organism: Paenibacillaceae bacterium GAS479; assembly: GCA_900105225.1. NCBI lineage: Bacteria > Bacillati > Bacillota > Bacilli > Caryophanales > Paenibacillaceae > Paenibacillaceae bacterium GAS479. The sequence continues at coordinate 3,045,034 of LT629764.1, forward strand.
AAGATAAGGTCAAGGAAGGCTTCTTGCCGCTGCCGGAAGGTTTTGTGACGGTGCCGATGCATGATCTGGACGCTGTCAAAGACGCGATGAATGAACGCACGGCGGCGGTTATGCTGGAGGTAGTGCAAGCTGAAGGCGGCGTGCTGCCGGTGAAGCCGGAGTTCCTGCATGACCTGTCGAAGCTATGCCGCGATAGGGGTATTCTGCTTATCGTCGACGAGGTACAGACGGGAATGGGACGCACTGGCAAGCTTTTCGGACATGAGCATTACGGTGTGCAGCCGGATATTTTCACAGCGGCAAAAGGGCTCGGCAGCGGCTTCCCGGTTGGCGCGGTGCTGGCCAAGGAGTTCCTGCGCGAGGCATTCACGCCGGGCTCCCATGCCACGACGTTTGGCGGTACACCGCTTGCTTCGGCAGTCGTCAAGGCGACGGTGCAAGAGATTGCTGGCAAAAGGCTGTCCGACCGCGCGGCGGGCGCAGCCAGCTATCTGACGGGCCAGCTTCGCGAGAAGCTCGCGGGCAACCCATGGGTGAAGCAAATTCGCGGGCTCGGCCTGCTGATTGGCATCGAATGCGCGGGTCCAGTCGCCGAAGTCATCGCTACGATGCGGGAGCGTGGGCTGCTCGTCGTACCCGCTGGACCGAACGTTGTGCGGCTGCTGCCGAATCTGCTCGTTTCCCATGAAGAAATCGATCAAGCAGTAGGCATTATTGCAGCGGTCCTCAAAGAGAAAACAGTAACGGCTCCCAAGTAAGGGAAGCTCGATTTTCATAGAAAAGCAGGTGTTCATCCCATGAGCATGCAGGAAACTTCCATTCTAACCGGAGCCGCCAGCGAGGAGCTGGCCGCCAGCCTCAAGGGGCGCGACTTCCTCGCGCTCGCTGACTATACGCCGCAAGAGCTGCGCTACCTAATCGATCTCGCAATTGAGCTGAAGCGCCGTCAGAAGAGCGGCGAGGTTTATCATCCGTTGAAGGGCAAGACATTAGGTATGATCTTTGAAAAGTCTTCGACCCGTACGCGCGTCAGCTTTGAAGTAGGCATGTATCAGTTGGGCGGACACGCGCTGTTCCTGAGCGGCAACGAGCTGCAAATCGGGCGCGGCGAGCCAATTCTCGATACGGCGCAGGTGCTCTCACGCTACCTCGACGGTATTATGATCCGTACTTTTGCGCACCGCACAGTCATTGATCTCGCTCGTGGAGCGACGATTCCGGTCATCAACGGCTTGACCGATTCCGAGCATCCATGCCAGGTGATGGCGGACTATCAGACCGCGCTAGAGCATAAAGGCAAGCTCGAAGGCCTGAAGGTTGCTTACATCGGAGACGGCAACAATATGGCGCATTCGCTGCTCATGGGCGCAGCCAAGCTCGGCATGCATATGAGTGTAGCAACGCCGGAAGGTTATGAACCGGACGCCGGCATCGTAAGCCAGACCAAAGCGGTTGCGTCCGAGACCGGCTCAAAAATTCATGTGTGCCGCGACCCGCGCGAAGCGATCGAGGGAGCGGACATCGTGTACACGGATGTGTGGGCGAGCATGGGCCAGGAAGCAGAGCAGCAAGAGCGCATCAAGGCATTTGCCGCCTATCAGGTCAACGAGGAACTGGTTAAGCATGCCAAGTCCGACTATCTGTTCATGCACTGTCTGCCCGCGCATCGTGGCGAGGAAGTCAGCGAAGGCGTCATCGATGGCAAACATTCCATCGTGTTCGACGAGGCGGAGAATCGCCTGCATGCTCAGAAGGCCATTATGGCCGCACTGATGTAGGCAGTGAGTTTACAGCGGCTTTATCCATGTACGTTTCATGGCAGAAGCCTTTAGCGATAGTTATCATTCACCGGGTCAACTGTTGACTCGGTTAACTTTTCATATAGGGAAGGAAGGGTGAGCAACCCATGGCTAAAGAAAAAATCGTACTCGCCTATTCGGGCGGCCTGGATACATCGGTCATTCTAAAATGGCTTAAGGAAACCTATGACGCCGAAATCATCGCTTTCACGGCTGACATCGGTCAGAAAGAAGAGCTAGACGGCCTGGAAGAGAAGGCTCTCGCCACTGGCGCTTCTAAGGTATACATCGACGATCTCCGTGATGAATTCGCCAAAGACTTCATCTACCCGATGTTCCAGTCGGGCGCTCTTTATGAAGGACAGTATCTGCTTGGCACATCTATCGCGCGTCCGCTCATCGCTAAGCGTATGGTAGATATTGCACGCGCTGAGGGTGCAACGGCGATTGCACACGGCGCGACGGGCAAAGGCAATGACCAAGTCCGTTTCGAGCTGACGGCCGCTGCGCTGGCACCGGACATCAAGGTTATCGCGCCTTGGCGCAGCGAGGAGTTCCGTGCGGAGTTCCCGGGCCGCGCGGAGATGATCGCCTATGCGGAGAAACATGGCATTCCGGTGCAGGCTTCTGCGTCGAAGCCTTATTCCATGGACCGCAACCTGCTGCATATTAGCTTTGAGAGCGGCATGCTGGAGGACCCGTGGTTCGACCCGAGCTCCGAGGAGAATGAGGGCATGTATGTGCTCAGCGTGTCTCCCGAGCGTGCGCCGGACAAGGCGGAATATGTGGAGCTGACGTTCGAGCAGGGCGACTGCACGGCGATCAACGGCGAATCGCTAAGCCCGCTGGAAGTGATGGATAAGCTTAATGAGCTTGGCGGCAAACATGGCATCGGACGCGTTGACATGGTCGAGAACCGTTTTGTCGGCATGAAGAGCCGCGGTGTGTACGAAACCCCTGGAGGCACAATTCTGTTCACGGCCCATCGCAAAATGGAATCGCTGACGATGGATCGCGACGTCATGCATCTGCGTGATTCCCTGATCTCCAAGTACGCAACGCTTGTGTACAATGGCTTCTGGTTCGCGCCCGAGCGGCTTGCCATGCAAGCTCTCGTGAACGAAAGTCAGAGGAACGTCAGCGGCACGGTTCGCTTGAAGTTGTACAAGGGCAATGTGATCGGCGCTGGCGTTAAAAGCCCGGTCAGTCTGTACAATCCCGACATCGCTACGATGGAGGCCGATCCTTCGCAAGCATACGACCAAGGCGATGCGACAGGCTTTATCCGCCTTAACGCACTGCGTCTGAAGGTATCCTCCGGCGTGGAGCAGAGCCGCAAGGGCTAACACAGCGAAGCGGTCGATGGTGGAGCAGAGCCGCATCAGCATGGCGAGCAGTCGGCGCTGCGTTGAGCTGAGCATAATAGATGGGCTTGCAGGACGTACAGGCGTCTGCAGGCCCGTTGCCATTTACAATGGGGAGGCACGGAAAGAATATGAGTAAACTATGGGGCGGACGGTTCACGAAACAGACCGACCAGTTAGTTGAGGAATATACGGCGTCGATTACGTTCGACAAGGAGTTGGCCGAGGAAGATGTGCGCGGCAGCTTGGCGCATGTAACTATGCTCGGCAAACAGGAGATTCTGCCAGCCGAGGATGTTGAAACGATTAAGGGCGGCCTGAAGCGGGTGCTGGAGCGCATTCGTAACGGCGAGCTGGAATATAGCGTGTCCGACGAAGACATTCATATGAATATTGAAAAAGCGTTGATCGAAGACATCGGTCCTGTCGGCGGCAAGCTGCATACAGGCCGCAGCCGCAACGACCAAGTCGCGACGGATATGCATTTGTACCTGCGCACGCGGGTCGTGGAATTCGTTGGACTGCTTCGCAATTTGCAAGAGGCGCTGATCGGTCAGGCTCGGGAAAACCTGGACACGATCGTACCTGGATATACACATTTGCAGCGCGCGCAGCCGATTCTATTCGCCCATCATCTGATGGCGTATGTGAGTATGTTAGGCCGCGACATCGAGCGGCTGCAGGACAGCTACAAGCGCATTGATACGCTGCCGCTTGGCGCAGGTGCGCTGGCGGGAACGACTTTTCCGATTGACCGGCATTTCGTGGCGGAGCAGCTCGGATTCGGCCGTGTGTATGAGAACAGCCTGGATGCGGTAAGTGATCGTGACTTTATTCTGGAGTTTCTGTCGCATGCCTCCATCATCATGATGCATCTGTCGCGCCTGTCGGAGGAGCTGATCCTCTGGTCGAGCACAGAATTCCGCTTCGTGGAGCTGGATGATGCGTTCTGCACCGGCAGCAGCATCATGCCCCAGAAGAAAAACCCCGACGTGCCGGAGCTTGTACGCGGCAAAACGGGACGGGTATACGGCAATCTGGTCGGCTTGCTGACTGTGCTCAAATCGCTGCCGCTTGCCTATAACAAGGACATGCAGGAAGACAAGGAAGGCATGTTCGACACAGTGAAAACGATGTCCGGCGCGCTGCGCCTGTTTGCCCCGATGATCGCTACGATGAAGGTCAATAAGGGCCAGATGCGCGAGGCGGTCAACAAGGACTTCTCCAATGCGACCGATATTGCCGACTTCCTCGTTGGCAAAGGGCTGCCGTTCCGCCAGGCGCATGAGGTCATCGGTAAGACGGTGTTGTACTGCATCGAGAACAATAAGTTCCTGCTGGACCTGACGCTGGACGAGTTCAAAGACTTCTCGGAGCTGTTCGACGAGCGTATCTACGAGGTGCTGCAGCCGGAGACGGTCGTTAACGCGCGTAACGTGTATGGCGGTACGGCTCGTCCGCAGGTCGAGGCCGCTATCGGCCGCGCCACGCTGGCGCTGGACAGCGTAGCTGTCTGGGTAGAAAAGCATACACAGGCTGAGGCGTAGAAGCCTCGGTAATAATCAAACAAGCTCCCGTCCGATTAAAGCGGCGGGGGCTTGTTTGTTGTAAACCCGTGTGCCGGGTATGGACAGTGGGCAACCTTTCAAAGTGAATATCTAGCTAAAGTGTTCCGTTATTTGAAGCTGAGATAGGAATATATTTTTTAAATCCTTTGCTAACACTTCCACTATAACCATTGTTCATGAAGAACTCATGTGCCTCGATCCTATTTGCATTGCTGAATAACATTATCTTCGTACAGCCTTTTGAAATACATAATTGTTCCACATATTCTAACAGTTTTTTACCGATCCCAGTCCCTCTAAGGTCTTTATCTACAATAATATTTTCTACAACTGCGTACGGTCTATATTCGTACATTGGGTCAAGGCATATAGTCACAAATATTGTTCCAATAAGGATCTCGTTTTGTTCAAATACAAATAGAAAATTGTTTAGGTCATCCATGATTTGCTTTATTCTTTCAGGCATTACTTTAATATTATTACTATTTGGAGCTAAGGCTTTATATAGGTCCTCAAGGGCATAAGCATCCTTTGATTCCGCTTCACGAATCATGAAACAGCCTCCTTAATTCAAATATAACCCAAGGTTAAACCATGCAGTTGCTTTAAACTAGTCGTTCGTTCAGCGCCGCCTTGTGAGTGAGTCTAAACTTTTCCTAGTTTACAACTTAATTTTTCAGTCTAAAACTATATTTTCTTTAAAAACAAATCATTGCTATTGACTCAGAGCAGGGAATGGATGGAAGCCAACCGAGTGTGATGGCAGGCGCAGCAAGGGATTGTTATACTGTAGACAGCAAGGCGGCCGAACTGAAACGGAAACGTTTGGAGCGGCTGCAAATCCAGGAATCCAGGAAAGGAGGCCGTTCATGCAACTTCTAGCCATCGTTACAATGTTAATCGATCACGTTGGGCTGATGTTTTTCCCCGATTCGCAAGTATGGAGAATGATTGGCCGAATTTCCTTTCCCATCTACGCCTATTTAATTACGGTTGGGTATCGTATGACCTCATCCCAACCTAAATATCTGTTGCGCCTGGCGGTACTAGCGTTGTTGACACAGCTCCCGTACATACTGGCATTCGATACAACGGGTTACAATAATATCTTTACCCTGCTCGTCTCGGTTCTCGTGTTATATGGGATTGACTGGTTATTGGCAGGGAAAATGCCTCGGATTGCGGCTTGGCTCATTGTTGTACCGCTTGTTTTGTTTGCCTTTGTTGTCATGACTGAACTGCCATTCGACTACAATGGATACGGTCTGTTGCTGATTCTCATCTATCGTTACTCACAGCGTGGTTGGACCGTTCTGCTGCATCTGCTGCTCAACGTTATGTATTTGGTGTTGCTCGGACCGAGTTGGGGACTTCAGCTGTATAGCATTGTTTCGACTATACTGCTCGTGTACGGCGCAGAGTTGCGTGATGAGCTGAACAAGCTACGAGTTCCGCGCTGGTTATGGCGCTCATTCTATCCGGCGCATTTGGGGGCTCTCGCCGCTGTGGAATTCCTGTTGGCCTCGGCAAGGTAGAGAAGGGTTAGTTGTCATATCGGGTATTCCGATACTGATATAATTGCAAGGCCCGCCCGGGTCCCATTGATGGGACACGGGCGGGCCTTCTCGTTTTGTAAGGCATAAGTTTTCTGTACAAGGGAGGCAATTCGAGGCCGTATTGTTTGTCATACTATTTAGCTCAACGAGAGAACAAGAGAGTTGGAAGAGGAGGCAACATGAGCCGACCGTCCCGTGAAGCTTGAGTTGAAGCTTTCAAGTAGCTTTTGTTACTTGGTGCGGGCCGTGGAGCTTGAGTTGAAGCATTCAAGTAGCTTTTGTTACTTGGTGCGGGCCGTGAAGCTTGAGTTGGAGCTCTCAAGTAACTTTTGTTACTTGGTGAGGGCAGTGTAGCTCGAGTTGAAGCTTTCAAGTAGCTTTTGTTACTTGGTGCGGGCCGTGGAGCTTGAGTTGAAGCATTCAAGTAGCTTTTGTTACTTGGTGCGGGCCGTGAAGCTTGAGTTGGAGCTCTCAAGTAACTTTTGTTACTTGGTGAGGGCAGTGTAGCTCGAGTTGGAGCGCTCAAGTAGCTTTTGTTACTTGGTGCGGGCCGTGAAGCTTGAGTTGAAGCTCTCAAGTAACTTTTGTTACTTGGTGCGGAGCGTGAAGCTCTAGTTGGAGCGCTCAAGTAGCTTTAGCTACTTGGTGCGGAGTGTGGAGCTCTAGTTGGAGCGCTCAAGTAACTTTTGTTACTTGGTGAGGGCCGTGGAGCTTGAGTTGAAGCTTTCAAGTAACTTTTGTTACTTGGTGAGGGCCGTTGAGCTTGAGCTGAAGCTTTCAAGTAGCTTTTGTTACTTGATTCGGGCCGTGGAGCTTGAGTTGAAGCTTTCAAGTAGCTTTAGCTACTTACTGCGGGCTGCAAAACCCGGGCTCAACCTGTTTCAAGCGCTCATTGAACCAAGCAAGCCCGAGATGTTATCAGGTGGAACTGGCTTGCTGAAGTAATATCCCTGCGCTTCATTGCAATGACGTTGCAGAAGGTATTGCAGCTGCTCCCCGGTTTCGACGCCCTCGGCGATGACTTTTAGTCCGAGGTTATGCGCCATGTTGATAATGGTGTGCACAAGTGCCTCGTCCTTGGCATCCTCCATGAGGTTGCGGGTGAAGCTTTGGTCGATTTTGAGGCTGTCGATCGGAAACAACTTCAGGTAACTGAGCGAGGAGTAACCCGTCCCGAAGTCATCGATCGATAGAAATATACCCATCTCCTTGAGTTTATGCATGATGGTTATTGCATGCACCGAGTTCTGAACGATGCTCTCCGTCAGCTCCAGCTCCAAATACTTCGGCTCCAACCCGGTATCATTGAGCGCACGACTAACCACCTCTACAAAGCCGCTCTGTTGAAATTGCCTCGTCGAGATATTGACTGCAATTCGCATTGGAGGGAGATTCGCATCTTGCCATTCTTTGTTCTGGCGGCAAGCCTCCCGCAGCACCCATTCTCCGATTGGAATGATAAGTCCAGTCTCCTCAGCCAACGGAATGAACTCCGCCGGGGAAATAAGGCCAAGCTGTGGATGCTGCCACCGGAGGAGCGCCTCGACACCGACTACCGTGCCCGAGAGGATGTCCACTTGTGGCTGATAATGTACGGTGAATTCATTTTTAATGATTCCTTTGCGCAGTCCGATCTCCAGATTCATGCGCCGGCTGACAACCTCGTTCATATCCGATGTATAAAACTGATAGTTGTTTTTACCTTGCTCTTTGACCCGATACATCGCGGTATCCGCATTTTTAATCAGAGTATCACGATTGTTGCCATCATTCGGGTACAGGCTCAAGCCGATCGAAGGCGTGACGAACATTTCTTGTCCACCAACAAGCACCGACTGACTGAATGTTTGCAAAATCTTCTGCGCTTTCCGCGTCATGTCCTCTTGAGACGTGCCTGGCAACAGTACGATGAATTCATCGCCTCCCTGGCGGGAGACGGTATCCTGTTTATCGACGCATTCGCGTAGCCGAATGGAGACTTCAACCAGCAGCAGATCGCCCATCGTATGACCGAGCGTGTCGTTGATGTATTTGAAACGATCCAGATCCAAAAACATAATACCGATCATCAGGTCGGACTCATCCGCTTGATCCATTGCTTCCTTGAGACGATCATGGAGCAGATGGCGGTTGGGCAGGCCGGTTAATGGGTCGAGGTAGATCATCTGATTGATTTTATGCTCGGCTTTTTTGCGCTCGGTAATATCCCGGATAATGCTGCTGAAAAAGGGATGCCCTTCCTCTTCCCAGCCGGCTAAGGACAGCTCCATCGGAAATTCGGTGCCGTCCTTGCGCAGGCCGTATAGCTCCAGTCTTCGTCCGGCTCCGGGAGAAAGATGGGGCTCCTGCATGAGGTAGGGATATAGACCGTCGGCATGAACCTGCTTGAATCGGTCGGGAATCGTCATGTCGAGCGGCTTGCCAATGGCTTCTTTGTCCGTGTAGCCGAACATTAGTTGGGCACCCCGGTTCCAAGATCGAATAATTGAATGGCTGTCGGCAAGGATGATGGCGTCGGTGGCGGATTCGATGACGGAGCGGAATTTGCGTTCGGATTCAAGTGATTGAGATTCGAAACGTCGATTTACATATGTGCTGGTGAACATCATGCCGAGGATGACTAACATGCCAATGCTTATCGCATAAGCGAGAATGGTGTTGCTCAGCGTAGTGTCATCAGTATGCTGCATGCTATGGCGATTATGGAATGAAGCGGCGGCCATACCGGTATAGTGCATGGTAGAAACTGCGGCGCCCATGATCAGAGCGGCTATTGCTTTACGACGCCATAGGCGGGGTTGACCGGCTCTTTTTTTGACGGAATACATTAGGTACAAAGCTGTTAGTGATGCAATAAAGGCAATAAGCGCGGAAAGTCCCCATAGGAGCGGATTGTAGCGCACAATCGCTTCCATCTGCATGGCCGCCATGCCGATGTAGTGCATCGAGACAATGCCGGTAGCCATTAGAAATGCACTAAGAATAGCTCGGGGGCGCTTCAATTCGGGACGGCTGATGATGTGCAAGGCCAGGAAGGAGGCGGAAATTGCCGGAATGATCGACACTAATACGATCCAAGTATTGTAGGTTACATGGATTGGCATGCGGAAGGCGAGCATAGCGATGAAATGCATCGACCAGATGCCCATACCCATTGATAGCGCGCCGCAGGCTATCCACATATTTCGTGTTTTGCCTCTCGACTTGTGAATATGTATGCCAAGGTCCAGCGTGGAGTAAGAGGCAAGAATGGGGATAAGTAGCGACAATAACACGAGAAAAATATTGTAAGAGCCGTCAACAGGCTGGTGATTCATCATAGTTGCTTCTCCTTCAAATGAGTCTTTATTCATTATAACGGCATAACAACTAGGTCTTTTTACCCTGTAAAAATGTTTATTTATATGGATTCATCTTCCAATGGCTGGGGTAGGAGTGGATTTACCTGCCTTGATGTTCGAAGCCTGTGGAAGTGGAGTAGGGGAAAGCAGCGCTAAGCGGCGGCAGTTGCGGCGGTGGAGCAAGTCGAAGCTTATACTGTGCTACGGCAGCTGGAAGCTCTACAAGGCGATTAATAAGCTTGAAAAAGCCAGCCCCCGCTTCCTCGTAGGAGAGAAAGAGGGCTGGCTTATTGCTGACTTGAAGTTGGTTGATAACAGATGATTTATCCCGAGGAGAGGCTGGATGTTTCACTCCATGTTCCTACGCGGGCTGCAGTTGGATCAACAGTCATTTAATAAATGATAATCCGCGAAGCCAGCTAAGGCTAGTCAAGCAGGCGGATGCCATCTTCCAGCAGGGGCTGTTCGCCAAATGGCGAGAATAGATCGCTCATCGCATCGCGCTCCTGACCGTGGATGTCTCCGCTGTTTGGTGACGGCTGTGGTACTGCGCTGCTTCCGGCTGGCCCGGCTTCTTCCGCGCCATGCGGATATGCGTCCGGCCCAGGCCCAGGGGCAGGCGATGATGAGAAGGGGGCGGATGCGGGACCTTCCATAATAATGGAAGGCTTCGGTTTGTACGTATCGCGGGAGATGCGCGTCCGGGATTCCTCTCTGCCGTTCACGTAACGGATTCGGTATGTTTCAACCACATATCCGGTACGGCCTTGATTCAGCACAATCTGCTGTCCTGGCGCTAATCCTGAGCTGCGACGCAATTGAATGGGTGCCTGTAGCGTACGGACGGTGCGAGAAACGATGCTGTAACGGACCTCTTTGGGCATCGTGCCGAATAATTTGATCGTGAGCTGTCCATTCCCTGTGTAGGTGCGGATGAGTAGATGTTTGCCGCTCGTATTGCGGAATCGAAAGTTGATAGATCCTTCTGCGAACGTTGCGTCCTGGCCTTTGGGCAAATAAGAAACCGGCAGGGAGTGGTTGCGCCGCTCCACGATTTCGAGGCCAGCCCGCAGGGCCACATTGTACAGCGTACTCGACACCTGACAGATGCCGCCGCCGATGCCGCGAGTGAACTGGCCGTTCAGGATGACCGGAGCTTCCCGGTAGCCGGTTTCGCGCTCTGTGATGCGGATTATTTCTCCATAGTCAAAAACTTCTCCCGGCTTCATCATCCAGCCGTTCAGCGTGCGTGCAGTCTCCGATACATTAAAGGCCCTGCCCTGTGAACTGGTCCGGTAATCGGTCGAGAAGGTGGCAATCAGCCGCTCGATGCCCTCCTCTTTCAGCGAAGCCAGCGTCACCTTCGGGGGGACGGCGCGGAACTGCAGCGCCTCCTGCCTGCTGGTCTCCAGGCCGAGAGTGGAGAGCAATTTGGAGCCGCTCAAGCTGATAAGCTGGGCGGATGATGGCTCAGCGGAGCTTCCAGAGCTGCGTGAGTTGCCTGGCTTTACGTAGGCGGGATGGGGCACGCTTCTTTGTCCTGTGGTCCTTGAACCGAGCTTTCCGGAAGCGGGATTGGGTTCGCTTCCTTGTCTTGTGATCTCGGAATCGGGCTTTTCGGAAGCAGTCGCTCCGATTTCCATACGTAAGGCTTCATTTTCGGACAAGGTCGTTGTTGTCGTGACAGCATCGGCAGCGCCTAGCCCCTTGGCAGCCCAATGACGAATGCTTTCGTACTGGCGGTCGAGATCAAGATGAAGCACGTTGCGTCCGGGAGTGTAGACGACTTGGTCATAGGGTGTGATTATCCGGACGGCATCCACCGGTTTGCGCTCATCGTAGAAGCCCCATTCAGAGCGGATCGTGGCATCAAACGCCGCCCGGTCGGACCGCAGTTTTGCAGGCAGCTGTTTGTCCCATTTCCAGCGATATTTAGCACTCTCTATAACGGAACCGGTACCGAGACGGGCTACGGCTGCTTTTGCTTCCTCTAGGTCAATGCGCAGCCCAAGCTGGGCAAGCGTCCAGGCTGCGCTGCGCTCGGCTTGAACAGGGAGCAAGGGAACTCCTCCCCCGGAATACGTCTTGCTTGATTTGGAATTCGGCTCAGCACTTCCGGTTGCTGCTTGAGCTGCTGTTTCATTCACTCCGGAAGCTACAGGCTTGTCCTTGCTGGAAGAGGCGGACGGGGTCCCGTCCGCCAGAGTAACGATGCGGCTATCCAGCGCTAACTGGTAAGACTCCAACAACTGCAGCGCCTCCGCTTGGCGGAGGCCGCCGAGCGGCAGTCCCGCCGCATTGGTGCCGGAGGGCACCTTTGTTTTGGAGCCATAGATCCAGAGCATGCCCCATAAAATAGTCGCCACCAGCAAAAGGCCAAGAACGACAATGAGCAGCAAATGCAGCCTTTTCACAGGCAGTCCTCCCATCTGGCAAGCCTTGTCTACTAGGTCTATGCTGGGCTGCGCTGAAATATATCCTTTATCGCAGGATGTCTCCTAGTTAATAATGCGATTGAAGAAGATATCCGCGTAGTATCGCAGGTCCGACACTACTTTCTCCAGGACAAGAGACTGACTCAGGGACTATATGGGAATAAAAGGATATATCTGTATCCATTCCAAGGAGGCCCTTATGAAAAATATCGATCCTGCTGCTGCCAGCCAATTACCTCAACTGCCGGAATCGCTTTGGCGGGCGACAGCGGAGCTGCCATCATTCTCCTCGCTCAAAGGTACGACCAAAGTAGATGTAGCGATTGTCGGCGGCGGAATCGCCGGCATTACGAGCGCGTACCTGCTGAGCAAGCAGGGACTGAAAGTTGCGCTGCTGGAAGCCGGGCTGCTGCTGGACGGAACGACCGGCCATACGACGGCCAAGATTACAGCCCAACATGGAGCCATTTACGACAAACTGCTGCAGAATCTTGGCAAAGAGACGGCTAAGCAATATTTTGACGCGAATGATGAAGCGCTAAAATGGATTCAAAGCACGGTTGCTTCGTTAGGCATCGAGTGCGACTTAAAGACCGAGAATGCCTATCTTTATGCGGACAACGAAGCTGATTTACAACTGCTGCAGAAGGAGTGGAAGGCATACCAGGGGATCGGGCTGCCTGGACAATGGGTGGAAAAGCTGCCGCTGCAAGGGTTGTCCGAACTCGGGGCGATTAAACTCCCGGGGCAGGCTCGTTTCCATCCGCTGCAATATCTCAAGGGATTGCTTAATGAGGCAATCAGGTTTGGCCTCGATGTTTACGAGAATACCGTCATTACGGAAAAAGTTGAAGAGAGCAAACAGGACGGCCGTCTCAAGCTGCATAGTGCGGCTGGCGGAACCGTGTCCTGCAGCTGGGCTGTTTCGGCTTCCCATTTTCCATTCACGGACGGAGGCGGTCTATTCTTCTCTCGACTGCACGCTCAGCGTTCCTACGTATTGGCTGTTGAGCCAGAAAAACCGTTTCCCGGAGGAATGTATCTGTCTGTCGGTCAAACGGTGCGCTCACTGCGCGCCGCAGAGCTTGACGGCCGACCTGTTGTGCTTGTTGGCGGTGAGAACCACAAAACTGGTGAAGGTGTGCCGATGATTCAGCATTACGAGGCGCTGGAGCAATTCGCTGATTCGCTGCTCGGATCGAAAAGTATCCCGTACCGCTGGTCAGCGCAGGATCTGACCACGCTTGACGATGTTCCTTATATCGGTCCGATTACGGGCAAACACCCCAATATGCTTATTGCGACTGGCTTCAACAAATGGGGCATGACGAGCGGTACGCTGTCTGCGCTTGTGGTGAACGATCTCGTGAAGACCGGGCAAAGCAAACATCTGGAACTGTTCAAGCCATCCCGCTTCAACGCCGATCCATCGATTAAGACGTTTGTAAAAGAGAATCTACGCGTTGCCGGGCAGCTCATCTCCGGCAAGCTGGAGTCGCCGATGCGCCTAGCGGACTCGCTTGAACCAGGCGAAGGTGCTGTCGTCAAAGTGGCAGGCAAACGCGCAGGCGGTTATCGCGATCCGCAAGGGGAGCTGCATTTGGTCGATACGACCTGCACGCATATGGGCTGTGAGTGCCAGTGGAACTCCGGTGACCTGAGCTGGGACTGCCCTTGCCATGGCTCGCGCTTCGGTTACGATGGCGCGGTGCTGGAGGGGCCAGCGCAGAAGCCGTTGAAGAAGCTAACATTGGAAAGCCAGGAAAGCTGAGAGTAGGATTTTCTGCATTTTAGACGGGCCAGTCGGGACATCCGACTGGCCTTTTTGCGCGCGGAGGATTGGGTCTGTTCTAGTACATTGTGGTAGAGATCGCGGCACAGTTGCGATAGAGTGGAAGGATCAAGATTAGGAGAAAATTGGGTTTTGGACATCAGTGCCCGAAAAAAGTTCTCAAGCCCAAAACCAAAGTTGCCCCAACACAGTCTAATGTCAAATTAAAGAAAGAAAGGGCGTTGGAACCATGCCCAATTCAGAAGCGAAGAGAACGGCGCAAGGGCTGTTTTTCACCGGCTATAGAGGGGAGCGGCCGTCCGAAGCAGTGGGAGTTCATGTGTCAGGGCAGGCGCCGGATGCGAGAGAAGCGCGAGTTGGGAGCCGGGCGTCTGAAGCTGGCGAAGTGCGAACGATAGACCAGGCGCCGGATGAGGGAGAAGCACGAGCGATAGGCCAGACGCTAAAAGCAGGAGAAGCGCAGGTGATAGAACAAGCGCCCGAAGCTGGAGATGCCCGTGCAGTGAACCACACGGTGCAGATATTGAGCCAGCCGCTGGACTCAGCGGAAGATCGCTTGGCTCCTTTAGCTGTTGCTGCTCCGCTTTGGACGGAGCTAGCCGAACAAGCTTGCCGCGGTGATGATGCGGCCTTTCTGCGAATCATGACTGCCGCGAGACCGCAGCTCCTGCGAGTCTCGCTGGCGTATCTAAGAAATGAGGAAGCGGCGCTGGAGGCTATCCAGGAAACGACCTGCAGAGCATACGCGAAGCTGGGCAAGCTGCGCCAGCCGGAGTTATTTCGAACATGGCTCATTCGCATCCTCATCAACGTCTGTGCGGATGAACATAAACGGCTGCGGAGACAACGTTCGACTGATCGATTCGCCGATCGCCCCGCTGCTGCAAAAAGCCTGTCTGCCAGAGTTGAACTTGAGGAAGCGGTAGCGGAGTTGGAGCCTAAGCTTCGTCAGTTGGTTCTTTTGAAATATGCGGAGGACATGACTCTGGCAGAGATCGCACTCGCGATGGAGAAACCGGAGGGCACGGTCAAAACATGGCTGAGCCGCGCACTCAAACAACTGCGGCAGCGAATGGGAAGGGAGGAGAATTAACATGGAGGAGCGCCCGGAAGGGAACAAACTCGATGACCCGAAGCGGCAGAACAAGCAGCAGCAAACGGGGGCCTCGCAGCTGGGGGGCGATCAACTGGAGTTAAGCGGCATAGAGAAGCAGCGTAATCAGCAGGACGCGGAAGCAGTGTCCCAAGCACCGACGCTTGAAGGGACACAGAGTGACGATGTTCAGGGCGATCAAGATTATATGTCTGAACTGGAGCTGCGGCTGTCGCAGTTGGGGGCCGGGCTTATGGGTGATCCAGATTCTGATTCAGAGCTGGAGCGCCGTGCAGATGCCGCTATCGCGGCAGGCTTGGCAGCTGGCAAGCGCCGTAAGCGGAATATTCGTCGTTTGTGGCGTACTGCTGCCTCCATGGCAACCAGCTTTCTTGTAATCGCGCTATGTCTCGCCACAATTCGAATATCACCGGCATTCGCTGCAGTTGTGCGCCAAATACCCGGCATGGCCTCGGTCGTGGATACCATCCGTGAGCAATACGACAACAACCAGACGGTTCAGGATGCAGTGGATTACGGCTTTATGCAACAGGTAGGAGTGAGCGATGAGCATGACGGGTTCAAGCTGACCGTAGAGGGGCTGATTGCGGATGATTACAGAATTATGCTGGTTTACACCATCGAACAATTGGAAGCGGGAGAACCGCTTGGTTCGTTTGGAGCTACTTTCACGGATCGCGCTGGCCAAAAAGTCGGCGTAGGTTATAGTACTTCATACAGATCTAGTGGGGGGACTAAGAGTCAGCATACAAGCGAAATCCTACTGGCAAAAGGGGAGCAGTTGCCGGACTGGCTAAACATGGAGTTGGAGTTGAACGGACTCCTTTACAAAGTAGCCTTTCCTGTGGATCGGGAGCTGTTTGCAGGCAAGTCGCGCACGGTTGCTCTGGATCAAACGATTGAGCTCGAGGGCCAAAAGCTGCGCTTCACAAGCGCGCGGATCTCGCCGCTTACGGTTGCCATTGAGGCGGAGTATGCGGAAGGGAACTCGATGAGACTGTTTGGCCCCGTTGATATGAAGCTCTCCGATGAAACGGGCACGGATTGGGGCGGAGTCAGTTATATTGGTGAATTGTCGGAAAATAAGGCTCGCTTTGAATTTCAAAGTCCTTATTTCCGTCAGCCCCAAGAGCTTTACCTGACCGGCACCGCGTTCACTGCGTTGGATAAAGATAATGCCAAGATCATACTGGATGCTGAAAAGGGAGTATTGCTGAAAGCGCCGGACGACCGGATTCAGTTAACTTCCAGTAGCGTAGGCAAGAGCGGATTGAAGTTGGGCTTCAGCTTGAGAGTAGACCGCGACGACGATATGAGCTACCATCTGCTGGACGATTTTACCGATGCTTCTGGCAAGGTTTATGA
The DNA here is from genome assembly GCA_900105225.1 of Paenibacillaceae bacterium GAS479. Classification (NCBI taxonomy): domain Bacteria; kingdom Bacillati; phylum Bacillota; class Bacilli; order Caryophanales; family Paenibacillaceae; species Paenibacillaceae bacterium GAS479. Next base: position 3,061,368 of record LT629764.1, read on the forward strand.
GGGGATGTTCACTCAAGGGGGAACTAACAGCACGGATGAGAACAATCTCCAGGCGAGTAATTACTCCTTCAAAGCCGCTGACTACAAACAGCCGCTGACTTTTGAGGTCTATCAATACCCGAATTACATTGATGGGCAGTATCGGATACGCATTCCACTTGGTAATACGGTTGGCACATCATCGGGCAAGAGCCACTAAAAAGCGAAATTAGAGGAATGAGAACATAAAGGGGCTGTCCCAAAAGTCATCGCTAGATGACTAAGGACGCCCCTTCTCTAAATTGTAAAACAAAAAGAAACCGTTTCTTGGTAAAATGGAAGTACGACCCACCATTTACGAAAGGAACGGTTTCTTTGTACATCCAATATACCATGGACCAACTTCATCTGCCAATGGACTTGGAGGACGACATTCCTCCTCATCACCTCGTTCGTGTTGTCAACGAGACGGTCAATCGCCTGGACGACAAAACCTTTAAGGAGGCTTACCCAGGCGGAGGTCGAGACAGCTACCACCCTAAAATGCTCACCAAAGTTATCATTTACGCTTACACACAGCGGATTTACTCCTCTCGCCAGATCGCCAAAGCGGTCCGGGAAAACGTCATGTTTATGTGGATTGCCGGTAGACAACGTCCAGACTTCCGCACCATTAATCGCTTTCGTTCCGAGCGAATGAAAGACGTTTTGGAGACCATCTTCACAGGTGTGCTTCAATTTCTTACCGAGGAAAAGTATGTCAAGCTCGAGCATTACTTCGTCGATGGCACCAAGATCGAAGCGAACGCGAATCGGTACACATTCGTCTGGGGCAAGGCCGTCGTGAAGCACAAGGCGAGACTACAGGAAAAAGTACAAACATTGTTCGCCACGATCGAGGCGGCGGAGAACCAAGAAGACCAAGAACAGGTTGGACAAGACCTTGTTGAACTCGGCGAAGCGTCCGCGCTAACCAGCGAGAAGCTGGAATCAGCCGTTCAACAATTGGAAACAAAACTACAATCTCGGCCGAAGGACAAACCGCTTAAAAAAGCGGTACGTGCCCTTCGTAAAGACCTTTTGCCGCGTTTGCAGAAATACGAGATCCAACAAGAAATGCTCGGAGATCGAAACAGCTTCAGTAAGACCGATCATGACGCGACATTCATGCGAATGAAAGAAGATCATATGCGTAATGGCCAACTGAAGCCAGGTTACAATGTGCAAATCGGAACAGAGAACCAATTCATTATCGGATACAGTTTACATCAACGCCCAACCGACACGCGTTGCCTAAAGCCCCACTTAGAGAAGGTTAAGGCAGCGCTTGGAAGGTTGCCCAGAACCATCATAGCGGATGCCGGATACGGCGGAGAAGAAAACTACGCTTACTTGGAGAGCGAACAACGAGAAGCATTGGTGAAATACAGCACCTACCACAAAGAAAAATCAAAGAAGTGGCAGCAAGACATTAGCAAGCTGGACAACTGGCAGTACGACGAAGGGGAAGATACGTGGACGTGTACAGCAGGCCGGAAGCTGCTATTTCGTTATGAAAGCAAAGACAAAACAGAAAGTGGCTACGAGATACGGAAGCGCCACTACCGAAGCGAGAGCTGCGAAGGGTGTCCACTGAAGCCAAGTTGTACGAAAGCTCAAGGAAATCGTGAAATCAGCGTGAGTATGAAGTATTTGCGCTACAAACAGCAAGCTCGTGAAAAACTTAGAAGTGAGGAAGGATATGCACTATCGGTTCGAAGGATGATTGAGCCGGAGAGTGTATTTGGGCAAATTAAAAACAACCGGGGATTCCGGCGTTTTCTGCTTCGAGGCCTGCCGAAGGTAAGCCTAGAGGTCGGATGGCTTTCGCTCGCCCACAATTTATTGAAGAAGGCGGCCATGGATCAAAAGCCAAAAATGACGGTGCAAGGATAGCTCCTTCGCACCGTCATTTCGTTTTTTTGAAAGTCTCATTGATTAGGCGAGCCGTTTATCTAGTGAGCCAAACTACTTTTGAGACAGCCCCTTTATGTTTATTGGGTACCGTCTTCCGTTAGCGAACAGGCGGTCATTGCTGAACTGCTCATAATTCCCGTGTCATGAATGCACTATTAGGGTCCTCGATGTAATCTGAAAATGGCTGGCAATACTGAAAGCCGAAGTTTTCATACAGTTTTCTAGCCGGTTCGAACGATTCCATCGACCCCGTTTCTAAGCTTAATCGCTGGTAGCCGCGTCGCTTGGCTTCTTCGATAAGATGTGTGAGGATGCCATTTGCAACGCCTTTTCTAAGATGCTGGGAAGCAGTACGCATTGACTTTACCTCCCCATGTTGATCGTCAAGCTCCTTGAGCGCTCCGCAGCCAACTAATTGATCTTCTTCCCACGCACTCCAGAATGTAATTTCTGGCATTTTCAAACCTTCAAGGTTTAAGGCATGTACACTTTCAGGTGGTGAATGCAGATTCATGCCATGAAGATGCTCCGCGATTAATGAAGCCACCTCTGGTCCGCTTAGGTCATCTACTTTAATAATCAGAAAGACCACTCCATGTTCTATATTTATTATTTGCTCCGGCTAGGACGAGCCGAGTAACCCGACTAGTAGTGCAGTAAGGCTCCATTAGTTGCATTATTGACTGAAATTACCTTCACGAAGAACTGGGTTTTAGCCTAGGGGCGAGGATACCGTAACGAACCTGAGAAACTCTATTTGGTGAAAATAGGTGCAATTGAATTTGTAACGAATCTGAGACGCGTTATTCCCTATGGAGATCAGGATTTTTAGGCGGAAAGGGTCGAATAAGCTCTCTCAGTTTCGTTACCTCACAAATGGGGTCTATTTGCCGTAAATAACGTTTGTCAGGTTCGTTACAGGGTAGGGCTGTCTCAAAAGAGGAGCTTCCTGAGCGGGATAACGCGAAGTCTCGTCTGTTAGCTTACCTCACTAGATTTTATAGTAAACGATCTTTTTCAGTTGATCAATGTCACATTATCTGTCATTTATTTTTGATCCTACTTTCAATCATTAATACAAATACATAGACAAACATTAAAGCAATAGTAATGAAAACAGATTGCTCGTAGAAAGCTCCAAAACGTTCTGGCGACCAATTTCCTTCCCCAATGATCCAATATGAAATCCGATTCGAGATGGCAATTCCATCGTTAACTTCGGGAATCTGGCTTTGAGTAAAGTTTTGAGCAAGGCTTATGTTGGATAAAAGAGAGCCAAAAATGAGAAGCGTGACTGCTTTTGCGCAAGGATATTGAACCTGGCTTTTTTTCATTAAATAAGCGAGCAGGGCAGCCCCGACTAAACAAACTCCATAAAATATCATTCATTTCCCCTCCACTCAGAATCGCATATGATTTACAACTGCTCAATGAATTAGACAGGAGCAGCTCAAGTTAAGTTGCAAGCCTGCGCTCAAGCTTCCAAGCCTCTGGCAACCCTCTATCGTAATAGAGACCGTTCTTTCGAGGACTCCTTTTTTTCGGCATTTATCTACAAAGCAAGAATTTTAAACCGATGTATTAAAGAGAACCAGCCCGGCGTAAGTAGACGCTAAGCTTATCCATGGCACCTCCATAGGCATGTCCTAAGTCTTATTCGACACCAGCCCCTTAATAGGACTGTCGAACTTCATAGCTTCGTCGCTTCAAGGGATGAGAATTGTGAGAATTAAGGGGAAAAACTTCTAATGGGAAAGGAAATACGCCTTTCCTGTCGAAAACACATAAGCGGAATACAGACAGGATGTGAGGCCAAACATGATCGATATGATGGACATCTGGAAGACCTACCCGAATGGCGCTCATGCGCTTAAGGGAGTGTCCGTGGTCATTGACCGCAATGAATTCGTGTATATTGTCGGGCCGTCCGGCGCCGGCAAGTCCACGTTCATGAAGCTGATTTACCGAGAGGAGTTCCCCACCAAGGGTCAGCTCTTCGTGAACGGCTTCAATATAGGTAAGCTCAAACCGCGCAAGATTCCTTATGTGCGGCGCAATATCGGCGTCATTTTCCAGGATTACCGCCTCCTGCCCAAGCTGACCGCCTATGAAAATGTAGCGTTCGCGATGGAGGTTATCGAAGCCCCTCGCAAGCTGATGAAAAAGCGCACCATGGAGGTGCTCGAGCTCGTCGGTCTCGGCAGCAAGCACGGTCATCTGCCTGCACAGCTGTCGGGCGGTGAGCAGCAGCGCGTGGCAATCGCCCGCGCAATTGTCAACAATCCTAGCGTCATCGTCGCCGACGAACCGACCGGTAATCTCGATCCGGAGACGAGCTGGGGAATTATGAACCTGCTGGAGGAAATCAATTTCCGGGGCACGACCATCGTCATGGCAACTCATAACCGTGAGATCGTCAACACGCTGCGCAAGCGCGTCATCGCCATCGAGGACGGACTAATCGTGCGCGACCAGGCGAGAGGGGAATACGGCTATGAAGCTTAGGACGCTGGGGCGCCATATCCGGGAAGGCGTCCGCAACATTTTTCGCAATGGTTGGATGAGTTTTGCATCCATCAGCAGCATCTTCATTTCTTTGTTCATTTTAGGCGCGTTTGTACTGCTGGCGCTCAATGTGAACAAGCTGGCCGATCAGTTGGAGAGCCAGGTGGAGATCCGTGCATTCCTGCAAATGGATGCGACCAAGGAGAGCGAAGCTGCTATCGAGACCAAGCTGCGCAATATTCCTGAGGTGAAAAGTGTCACTTACTTGACCGCCGAGCAGAATTTGCAGGAAATGAGTGAGATGCTGGGCAGCGACGGGAAACAGCTGCTGGAGGATTTCCAGGGTGAGGACAATCCGCTGCCGGCAAGTTTTACGATCGAGGTGTATGATCCGCTGACGGTTGCCGCGGCCGCCGCTCAAGTAGAAGCGATTAGCAGCGCTCAGGATCCGCCCGCTTTTCAGCAAGTGAAGTATGGCAAAGGTACTGTCGAAACCTTGTTCAAGGTGACGGATACCGTTCGTAATATTGGCCTTATCATTGTTGCAGGGTTGGCCGTAACGGCTATGTTCCTGATCGCAACGACTATCAAGACGACGATTATCAACCGCCAGCGAGAGATTAGCATCATGAAGCTGGTTGGGGCGACCAATGCGTTTATCCGCTGGCCGTTTTTTGTCGAAGGGGCGCTTATCGGATTCCTTTCCTCGGCGCTCACGGCAGCGGTTGTCATATTCGGTTACGGCGAGTTGATCCGGCAGTCGGAGTTCGACCTCGGACTTATGAGCATCCGACTTGTATCCATTAATGAGGCAGCAGCTATTATCGTACCGTTGACGATCGGAATCGGCACGTTCCTCGGAGTGTGGGGCAGCGTACTGTCTGTGCGCAGATACTTGAAAGTGTAGGAGGATTGCAGGTTGAAAAGACGTATACTAAGCGCTGTTCTAGCTGGAGTGTTATGCTTGACCGCTATGCCGCTTGTCGCTCAAGCCTCGTCCCAGACGGACAAGATTAATCGGGAGCTGAAGCAGGTTCGCTTGAAGATGCAGGCAGCGGCGAAGCAAAGTAAGCAAGCTCAAGCTACCTCCAAAACCGTTTTAACCCAGAAATTTTATACGGCTGAGACGCTCAAGGCGGTTATGACGCAGATCGATACCGTCGGCATGCGCATGAACCAAGTGCAGACTCAGGTGAACGAGACGACGGAGGCGCTGAATCAGACTGCCAAAGAGCTGGATGAGGCCGAGCAGCGTATTAAAAAACAGGACGAGCGTTTACAGTCGCGCATGCGCGTTACGTATATGAACGGTCGTGTCAGCTATCTCGATGTGCTGCTTAACGCAACCAGCTTTTCGGATTTTTTAGGCAGGCTGGACTCTTTGAATACGATCATGTCCCAGGACAAGGACACGCTGAAAGACCGCAAACAGGACAAGCAGCTCGTAGAGCGCAAAAAGGTGCAGGTTGAGCAGCAGTTGGCCCAGGTGAAAACCCTCTACGCCAAAGTCGCGGATTATCAAAATCTACTGGCTGATAAGGAAACGGAGAAAACCCAGCTGATCTCGACCTACAAGGAGAAGCTGGATGTGCTGAGCGACATCAGTGAAGAGCAGGAAAAGCTGCTTTTGGAGCTGGCTGCTAAGGAGTCGGCACTTATTAAGAAAAAGAAAGTCATGAAATCCAGCTACAGCGGCGGCAAGCTTGGTATGCCTATACAGTCTTCTTACCGGCTCAGCTCGAACTTCGGCTACCGGATTCACCCGATTACGGGCAAACGCAAGATGCATGCAGGAGTTGACATGGCCGCTCCGGCTGGTACGAACATTTATGCAGTTGAAGATGGCGTCGTAATTGTTGCTCAGTGGTGGAACGGTTATGGCAATACTGTCGTTCTCGACCACGGTAACGGCTTATGGACGATTTATCCTCATATGCTTAACGGCGGGATCCTTGTAGAGAAGGGCCAGTCTGTGAAGCGCGGCCAGCATATCGGCGAGGTTGGCTCCACCGGCAATTCCACCGGCAACCACCTTCATTTCGAGGTTCGCAAAAACGGTGAACCCGTTGATCCGCTTGCTTATTTGAGAGGCAAATCATAATCTGCAATAGTCCTATCTATCCGCGGATTCTCCTGCCGCTCGGTTTCAGCCCCCAAAGCTGCTTTTTCAGCGGCTTGGGGGTTTTTCTTTTAGGTATGATGATGAGGCCGATATGCTCACGCTCATGTCGTGTCTGTCCGCTCCCTCATCGGTTATAATGGGAAGTAAAGGAAAGGGTTGATCCGGGAAGGAGCTCATAAAATGACGGAACAAGAGACGGAATTGATCCGGGATTTTTTGGGGCGAGAAATCTCACCGGATCTGATCATGTTGTTCGGTTCGGCAGCAGCTGGTCGCGAGCGTCCGGACAGCGACATTGATATCGCCTATCTGGGCGATGTGGTTATGTCCCTCTATGCCAGGTTCATGCTGGCGCAGAAGCTTGCCGACTTGTTGAAAAGAGAAGTGGATCTAATCGACTTATTCCAGGCATCAACGGTGATGCAGATGCAGATTTTGAGCACAGGGCGCGTTCTGCATTGTGGGGATGAGTCGCGCAAAGCTCTCTTCGAAATGCAGGTATATAAAATGTACGCCAAGCTGAATGAAGAAAGAGCCCCTATACTTCAAGCCATTAAAGAGCGAGGGACTATATATGAGCCATGACGTGATCTTGAACATTGAAGTCCGGCGATGAGCCGGGCTTCTTTCTTTTATAGGAGAAGTGAAGATTGTTGGAAGTCGAGATTGCTTGTGCCAAATAATCCAGGCGCTGTTGTTGCATACTAAACGACTGATAGCCTGGAGCGGGAGTGGATGTCCGGGCAAGAGGGAGGAGAGACAACGATGAATCGAAATAGGATGGGCAAAGGCAAACGCGGTGTGGCCGCGGTCATGACGGCGGCACTGTCAACCGTATTGCTGCTGGGTGGAGCACTGCCAGCTGGAGCGCAGGCTGGACAGCCTGATACGCTGAAAAGCAGCGACTCACGGAGCTCGGCGGCACCGTTTTCGGCTTCCAGCCGGAAAACAGAGCTGCGGAAGGAAGAGGCGAGCAAAGGGAACGCCGGGCTGACCAAGGAAGAGCTTCAGCGGCTGAATACAGTCATGGAGCTGATTCAGCGTCAGTACTATCAGTCGGTTGACCGCGACAAGCTGGTTAGCGGAGCGCTGAGCGGCATGATGGAAGCGCTAGGTGACCCATATTCGACCTACATGGATGTGAAGGCGGCCAAGCAGTTTTCGGAAGCGGTTGAAGGAGCGTTTGGAGGTGTTGGCGCAGAGGTCGCTTCCGAGGGAGGTAAGCTGGTCATCGTTGCGCCAATTAAGGGATCTCCGGCGGAAAAGGCGGGGCTGGCGGCCAAAGACGTCATCCTTTCTGTAAATGGCGTCGGCCTGTCCGGGATGCCGATTTCCGAGGCGGTAGCCAAGCTGCGCGGCCCGAAGGGCAGCAAGGCGGAGTTGGTTATTTTGCGGGCGGGACGGTCTACTCCGTTCTCCGTGCAGGTCGTGCGGGCTGAAATCGATGTGGAGACAGTGTACGCTAAGCGGTTGGACAGAGGTATCGGCTTGATCGAGATTCGCCAGTTCTCGTTGAATACGGCGGAGCGTTTTGCGGCTGAGCTGGATCGGCTGGAGAAGGGCGGGCTCAAAGGACTTGTCATCGACGTGCGCAACAATCCCGGTGGAATCTTGCCGGTGGTGGAGGGGATCGTGCAGCCTTTCGTCCCGAAGGGCAAGCCGATTTTGCAAATCGAGCAGCGCGGCCATGCAGCGGAGAAGGTGCTGTCCGAAGGCAGCGGCAAGGATTACCCGGTGGCAGTACTGATGAACAAGGGCAGCGCGAGTGCATCGGAGATTTTGGCGGGAGCCCTGAAGGAATCGGCAGGGGCGGTTCTGGTTGGCGAAACCTCCTTTGGCAAAGGGACGGTGCAGGTCAGCTACGACCGTGATCTGGAGGGCGGCCTGGTGAAAATGACGATCGCCAAATGGCTCACGCCAGGCGGGACCTGGATTCATCGTGCCGGCATCAAGCCGGATCTAGCCGTCAAGCCGCCCGTGCTCTACACGGCTTCGCGCCTGACTCGCTCCGGTATCATCGCGGCCGACACAATTAGCGAGGACGCCAAAAACCTGCAGGTCATGCTGCAGGGTCTCGGTTACAAGCCCGGACGACTGGACGGATACTACAATAGCAGCACGGCCGATGCAGTAAGGGAGTTCCAAAAGGCGAGCGGTCTCAAAGCGAGCGGACGGGCCGATTTGCCGACGCAGGAGAAGCTGGAAGCTGCGGTGCAAGCTTGGGTGCGCAGTGGTGAGCATGATGCTCAGCTGGAAGCTGCCGTAAAGGCGCTGCAGGGCGGAAGCGGCGCACGCAAATAAGGATTGGACCGCGAGTTGTTGAAGTTGTTGAGCGGAGCAAAGCGGTAGGTTTTTGTGTCCGGCAGTCCCTTCTCGTGCAGGCGGGGGCTGCCGGATTTTTTATTCTGATTTTGCTTACAGAGCATGGATAGAACACAAGCTGGATTGTTCTCTAAGGGAGGAAATCGGCCTCTCATTGTCGAATTATTGTCTTAGTTCAGCCTTCAGCCTGATACAGAAAGAGGTGCTTGCTTGGAACTAACTATGGAGCTGCTTCGCGAATACGGCTCGGCAGCATTACAGATGCTGTCCCAGCCTTTTTATTATGTGGCACTAATCGTTATGATTCTCGCTTATATCCGGCGGACTACATTGGAGCGCCGGATGTTTCATGTGCGGCTGCATGCTTGGCCGCTTCTGCTTTTTAGAGCTATGACTTGGGGACTGCTCGCTGGAGTGATTCTATCGCTGGCTGCAGCTTTCATTGGAGTACTGCTGACACCGGATGCGGTGTTGTGGCTGTGGGGAACAGCCGCTGTTTTGGCGCTGCTGCGCGTTCGTTATCTTTGCTTCGCGTACAGCGCTGGGCTGCTGGGTTTGTTGCAAGGCTTGAGCAGCCTGCTCGCTCTGGGGGATAGTGGCGGATGGATCGGCAGCCTCGCACAGTCGCTTGCTGCGCTCGACATGCCGGGTTTGTTGCTGCTCGTCGCGGGGCTGCATCTGGTGGAAGCTTTGCTCGTGCGCCGCGATGCTGGCCGTTTGGCATCCCCTCTTTATCTAGAGGGCAAACGCGGCAAGCTAATAGGCGGTTACTCGCTCCAGGGCTTCTGGCCCGTACCGTTGCTGCTACTTGTGCCAGCTGCTGACGGTGCAGCCGGTGCGGCGGCTCTGCCTTGGACGCCGCTGCTTGGCGGCGATGCCTGGGCCGGCGGCTGGACTGTGCTGGCGCTGCCGGTTGTCATCGGCTTCGCCGATCTCGCGCTGTCGGCACTGCCGAAGCAGCAGGCGCGCCTCGCTTCACGGCGCCTGTTGCTGTACAGCGCCGTGCTCGCCGTGCTGGCGCTCGGCGCAGCCTTTGCGGCGCCGCTTGTGCCGTTGGCCTCGCTTGCCGCGCTCGGCCTGCATGAGGCGCTCGTACTGCTAGGCGGGCGCAGAGAGCGCCAACAGCCGCCTCGCTTTGTGCATGATAGTCGCGGCCTCTGCATTCTCGGTGTCGTGCCGGGAACACCGGCGGAGGAGATGGGGCTAGAGGCCGGAGAAGTGCTGCACAAGGTGAATGGGCAACGCGTGCGCACCAAGGAAGAGCTTTACAGCGCCTTGCATGAGAATTCCGCTTTTTGTCGACTGGAAGTGTTGAATCTCGAAGGCCAAGTAAAGTTCGTTCAGCGGGCGCGTTTTGACGGAGAGCATCATCAGCTTGGAGTGCTGCTAGCCCCCGATGAGGGTGCTGGATACTATGCTGCACCGGCTCATCTGTCGCTGCTTGGTCTGTTGCTTGCCGACAAGGCTGCACGGCGGCGCGATAGCGGCGAGAGCATGACAATGTAAAAGAGAAGAGACAGAAGAGACAGAAGAGACAGAAGAGACAGAAGAGACAGAAGAGACAGAAGAGACGGGAGTACATGGAGCATCATCGGCAATTCTTCGCTTAGAAGATGCTTACTCTTTCTGGTCTTTTATGTTTTTGAACAGGGAAGGAAGGATGCAGGTGCATCAAGACAAGCAGCTTGGGGATTCTGCATCTCCATCAGAGACATTGCCGGCTTCTCCAAGTTCCTCACCTTCACCGGCTTCTCCTAAGAGATCCATTTCCCCCGAGGGACCCAAGCTGTTTCACACCGCTGTTTATTTGGTGAAGTGGCTGCTGCTTGGTTCGTTTGTAGGGTTGCTGGCTGGATCTGCTTCAGCGCTGTTCCTGTGGAGCTTAGATGCCGCGACGGCAGCCAGGTTACAGCAGCCTTGGCTGCTCTACCTGTTGCCGGTGTCTGGGCTGCTGATGGGCTGGCTGTACCGCGAATATGGAGGGAACGCTGGTAGAGGCAACAATCTCATTCTCGAAAGTATTCATGAGGGCCGCGAGCGGATTCCGCTTCGCATGGCCCCTTTGGTGCTTGTGGGGACAGTGCTGACGCATCTCACCGGTGGATCGGCCGGCAGGGAAGGCACGGCGGTGCAGATGGGCGGTTCGCTCGCCTGGCTCGCCGGCACGCTGGCCCGCTCTGGTCCTGAAGACCGGCGCATCCTGCTCATGAGCGGCATCGCCGCCGGTTTCGGCTCTGTGTTCGGCACGCCGCTTGCTGGGGCCGTATTTGGGCTCGAGGTTCTGGCGATCGGAATGCTTCGCCACTCGGCGCTGTATCCTTGCCTGATTGCAGCGCTGGTCGGAGATGCCGTAACACGAGCATGGGGAATATCGCATCCCGTATACAGGATCGGTGAAGTCCCAGCGTTGAGTTTGTCAGCACTGGCTCAAGCCGCAATTGCCGCCGTGCTGCTCGGCCTGGTTGCTCGTTTATTCATTCGCAGCGTGCACACTGTGCGAGCTACAGCCGCCCGTTTGATTGCCTCTATACCGCTTCGTGCAGCGGCCGGAGGCATTGCCGTCATTTTGCTTACGGCGGCTGTGGGAACACGAGACTATCTCGGGCTCAGCCTGCCACTAATGGAGGCTTCCTTTGAGTCCGAAGGGGCGGTAGATCGGCTCGCTTGGTTATGGAAGCTGGCTTTCACGGCGCTCACGCTTGGAGCCGGATTCCAGGGTGGGGAAGTGACTCCGCTGTTCGTCATCGGTTCAACGCTCGGGAATGCCATGGCAATGATTTTATCGTTGCCAGCTCCACTGCTGGCCGGCCTAGGGTTGGTCGGACTGTTTAGCGCGTCGGCGAATACGCCGCTCGCCTGCTTCATTCTCGGATTGGAGCTATTCGGCGCAGACGCAGCCGTATATCTTTTTGTCGTCAGCGTCATCTCCTATCTATGCTCTGGGCATACCGGAATTTACACATCGCAACGGCTTGTCGCACGCAAGGATGGCAGGGAAGAGCAAAACAAGTAGTCGAACTTACTTGCTTGGGCCGAAAGCGGCCCCGCCGAGCAAAGCAAGTAGTCGAACTTACTTGCTTGGGCCGAATGCGGCCCCACCGAGCAAAACAAGTAGTCGAACTTACTTGCTTGGGCCGAAAGCGGCCCCGCCGAGCAAAGCAAGTAGTCGAACTTACTTGCTTGGGCCGAAAGCGGCCCCGCCGAGCAAAGGAAGTAGTCAAAGCTACTTGCTTGGGCCGAAAGCGGCCCCGCCGAGCAAAGCAAGTAGCCGAAGCTACTTGAGAGCGCCGAATGCGGCCCCGCCGAGCAAAGCAAGTAGCCGAAGCTACTTGAGAGCGCCGAATGCGGCCCCACCGAGCAAAACAAGTAGTCGAACTTACTTGCTTGGGCCGAATGCGGCCCCGCCGAGCAAAGCAAGTAGCCGAAGCTACTTGAGAGCGCCGAATGCGGCCCCGCCGAGCAAAACAAGTAGTCGAACTTACTTGCTTGGGCCGAAAGCGGCCCCGCCGAGCAAAGGAAGTAGTCAAAGCTACTTGCTTGGGCCGAATGCGGCCCCGCCGAGCAAAGCAAGTAGCCGAAGCTACTTGAGAGCGCCGAATGCGGCCTCGACGCTAGTCGAAGTGCGGACGATAAAGCTCGCCGTTCAAGTTCATATTGTTCAGAACAAAAAGACCGGAAGCATGGGCTTCCGGTCTCCTTGTTCTATGCACTTACCCGCTTCCAAGAGGGAAGCTGTTTATGGGGTGTTAGTTGCTGTGTTTTCCGCAGGCGTGTTCTCTTTGGCTGCATTTTCTGCGCCGCCTTTGGTATCTTGAGTTGGATCGAGCTTGTTGGAAATAGATGCCTTGGTGCGCAGATCTGTAACGAGCGTCTGCGAGAGCGTGCCAAGTTGCTCGTTCTCAAGCGTAGTCTTGATCTCTGCTTTTTTCTCCTCCAAAGTTGGAGTCCCTGCTGCTTTGCGGTCAACGAGCTTGATGATATGGAAGCCGTATTCCGACTTGATAGGAGCGCTGACCTTGCCAATCTCCATTTTGAAGACTGCTTCATCGAACTCCGGTACCATCTGACCTTTGCCGAAGTAACCGAGATCGCCGCCTTTTACAGCGCTGCCTGTGTCCTTAGACTTTTCCTTCGCGATTGCAGCGAAGTCGCCACCGTTATTGAGCTCTTTTACAATAGCATCAGCTTCTTCCTTCGTATCCACGAGGATATGGGACGCTTTAACTTGCTCCGGCGTGGCGAAGCTTTCTTTGTTTGCGTCGTAATATTTCTTAACGTCCTCGTCCGTAACTTTCAACTTATCAGCGAGCATCTTGCGCATTTGCACTTGCATGAGCATCTGTTTCTTCAGATCTTCCAGCGTCATGCCGGATTGAGCAAGCGCAGCGTCGAACTCAGCATCGGAAGGGAAGTTTTTCTTCACGTCGGCGAGTTCTTTGTCTTCTTCCTCTTTGGTCACGGTAATGCCTTTGTTGTCGGCTTCTTGAGCGACCAGCTTCATTGTGATGAGAGTGTCGAGAGCGGACTTGCCATATGTCGGAGCAATCATTTCATACAGTTCGTTCTGAGTGATTTTCTCGCCGTTAACAGTGGCAACAGTCTCGCCGCCCTTGCTTGAGAAAATGCTTACGAGAGCTACGATCAGCGCCACGGCCAGAACGAGCGAGGCTACCATCCAGCCGATCGTTGCACTGGAGCGCTTAGGACCATTGTTGTTACCGCTATTGTCATCCTCAAAAACATCGGATGAATCGTCAACGGGTACGACTGGAGTCAGCGGCAATGTGCCAGCGGCACGCTCAGGGTCTGCCGTAAATACCTCGGCGTCATGCTCGGCCTGATGCTGTGCTTCCTCAGAACGGCGTTCCTCCTGCAGCTCCTCGGCTTGCATAGTTTCCTCACTGCGCTCGCTGCCGCTTGTTCCGGCGAAATCTGCGCCTTCACGAGTAGCCGTATCCTCCGGAGTGAGATGATTATCTTTGTTCGGGTCTAGCGGATTCTTTTCCTTATCTGCCATGGAACGATTGACTCCCTTCGTGTGTGAACGGGAACTTGTCCCGGTGGTTTTCTCCCCGAATCATATCAAATCCGTCTCGGGGTTACCTTAATGGAACATGAAATCTGCAAAAAACTGGTGCATACCGTCGTTTTGAGCGCTAACGCTACAGCTTCTGCTGCAGGAATTTGATCGTTGTGTCCAGCGCAGTCTCGAGTGAATCAGTTGTCCCAGAGAACGGATGAACCGTTCCGAACGTATGGCCTGTTCCCTCAAGCAGTAACGACTGCTGCTCGGGAGCGGCTTCTTTCAACGTCTGGAACGCTTCTAACAGCTTAGGGCTGTCCTGGTCTCCCTGGATAAGCAGCACTGGGATGCTTAGCGAAGCTAGGCGTGCGGGTATGTCAAAACGCTCCGCATTCGCGTCGATATCTTCGAAAAATTCCTTGCGGATCGGCATTTGCTGGCCTGTCCGAGCATTTGGCACATAGGCGACTCCGTCGCGTCGAGCCTGATCTTCAAAGCCAGCTTCGAACAGGTTTGCCCGAGCAATCCCGTTCCAGGATACGACGGCGCGGATAAGTGGATGCTCGGCCGCGAACATAAGGGCGTTGCCGCCGCCGCGGCTGTGGCCGCAGATGGCCAGCTGTTTGGCGTCTGTTTTGTCATGATGAGGCAGCTCTCTGCGGATCAGTGCGGCTACGACGAGCTCCAGGTCTGCCTGCTCCCGGGAGTATGTATTGAGTCCGAATTTGTTTAGCTCGTCGAACTCTTGCCCGTCACTTACCCCATTTCGTGAAAAGTTAAAGGTTACGACGTAGAAACCGGCTTGGGCGAGCCGTTCAGCGGCGTAAGGGTAGAAGCCCCAGTCCTTGAATCCTTTGAAGCCGTGCGCGATCAGCACAGCCGGCTTACGGGCGCTGCTGTCCGTAATGCGGACTTCGCCCCGGATGATTCCCCCATCGCTCAGCCTGAGCTCAAAGGGTGATGTCCGAACCGCCTGTTCTTGCATGGAACTCGTGCTCCTTTCCTTCATTAGCTTTTCCAAATCTAAGCATAAACTTCCCTGCCCGGTAGTTCAATCCTGAGTTGGACTGGAATCATCAAAATCCGAGCCTGACGACATTTGTTGAAGAGCAGGTTCGCATGCTCCGCATGGGTCTGGTAGGATGAGGGTAAAGCGGAAGTGAAACATTCTTCGCGAAATCTCGTCTATGTGGTATAACCATTATCGGTATATAAAACTCATTCGATTGATTCTTGGGAGTCCAATATAGCATTCGGACTTTATTATTCATTAATAAGGAGCTTTTGCCATCATGAGAAAAAGATCTATAACAGCTCTGCTGCTTGCTGTAATGCTGACCTCGGCTGCCTGTTCGGTTGGAGGAGGCAATGAACCCTCGCCATCAACTGGGACGGCCACGCCAAGTCCGAGCACGGAGCCTACGGAGACTCCTAGCGACGCTGGGCAGACCGCCGAAAATAGCGCTACAACTCCGCCCGATGATAAAGGCCCCTCACCAAGCCCGACTACATCGCCGAAGCCGGATTCCGGCAACAAGGAGAGCTCAAGCGGAAAAGGCAGTAGCTCAGCTGGCGAGTCTGCTGTGCAGGTAGCAGATAATGCCGATTCGGCTGTACAGGTAACAGCTAACGCCGAGGCGGCAACGGCGCTTGTAAATAAGCAGTTCCGCTTGCCTAAAGGTTATGTGCCGGACGATCTCGTTTATCCGAATATCCCGTTCATCTTCTCGGAGAAGGTCGATAAGCGCAAGCTGCGTAAGGATGCCGCCGAAGCGCTGGAGAAGCTGGTTGCTGGGGCTAAGAAGGATGACATCAAGCTTGCTGGAGTTTCGGGTTATCGTTCCGAAGCCCGGCAAAAGACGCTGTTCACGAATTATGTCAAAAAAGACGGCATTGAGGCTGCAAGCAAATACAGCGCTCGCCCGGGACATAGCGAGCATCAGACTGGTTTATCGATGGACGTGTCTGGCGTCGATGGCAAATGCGCAGCTGAGAGCTGCTTCGGCGACACGCCGGAGGCGGATTGGCTCGCAAAAAACGCGGCTGACTACGGTTTTATTATCCGCTACCCAGAGGGCAAACAGGATATTACCGGTTACAAGTATGAGCCCTGGCATATTCGTTACGTAGGCGTTGAGCTGGCTCGCAAGCTGGAAGCTAGCGGCGATACGCTGGAAGAACATTATGGAGCTGCTGTGCCGGTATCCGGCAGCAAGAATTAATCTGCAGGTACGCAAAGTATATGGAGAAAATCCGGACATCCGATGAGGATGCTCCGGATTTTTTTAGTTGGAAATGCTGTCTCTTAGCCGCGCCTTCTTCTAGAAGCGTCTCTTCGTTAATAAAGTAAGTAGCGGAGGACAAAGTCAGCTAGAGGAGGACTGCGCATGATTGTAGATTGCGCCATAATAGGAGGAGGCCCTGCCGGACTCAGCGCCGCGCTGGTGCTGGGACGCGCCCGCAGGTCCGTGCTGCTCATAGATGACCATAAACCGCGTAACGCGGTGACGACAGCAGGGCACGGTTACCTGACGCGAGACGGCATTGCGCCAAACGAATTCCGGCGCATGGCGCGTGAGGAGGCATCGGGCTATCCTACCGTCCGGCTACGCCAAGGGCGAGTGATGACGGTGGAAAGTTTCCCAGGCCGCTTTCGGCTGCGCACGGAAGCCGGCGGCACAGCGGAAGCCCGTACGCTATTGCTGGCAGCCGGGCTCAAGGAGCAGCTGCCGGAAATTCCCGGTCTCAAGGAGCTGTATGGCAGCTCTTTGTTTAATTGCCCTTACTGCGACGGATGGGAGCTGCGGGACGCTCCACTCGTCACAGTGTCCACGAGCAACAATCTGTTTCACCAAGCGAAGCTGCTGCTCGGTTGGTCGCGTGATTTGCTTGTATGCACGCATGGCCAGGGTCAATTGAGCGGACAGCAACAGCAGGCGCTGGAGACTCATGGCGTCAAAATTATGCGATCCCGCATCGCTGCTTTGGAAGGCAGCGATGGGCAGCTCAAAGCCGTCCTGTTCGAGGACGGCACGCGCATCGCGCGGAGCGGCGGCTTTGTGACGCCAGAGGCGATGCTCGGCACGCCGCTCGGGGCGCAGCTTGGCTGCGCCCATGACGCAGTGGGCGCGATCATGGTCGACGGATACGGCCGTACGACCGTCCCCGGTGTATACGCGGCCGGCGATACCTCGGGCATGTCGCCGTCGCAGGTGGTCGCGGCTGCGGCCAGCGGTAATCGGGCCGCCTTCGGCATCGGCGGGGACCTTGCCGAAATCGACTTTGGCGGGATGTAGCGGCAGAAGCGGGGCCCCAAACATCAAAAGCTCCGCATGCTCTCCCATGAGGGGGCTTGCGGAGCTTATTTTGCATGTTACAACAACACCGGCTAGTGCCAAAACGCCCACCAAATCAAACCGTTATGCCACATAAAAGCTAAAGCTAGCCATTAACCACTTGGCCGCCGTTAATATGCAGGATCTGTCCTGACATGTAGGAGGAGTCGTTGCTGGCCAAATAAACGTAAGCCGGGGCGAGCTCATGCGGCTGGCCGGCTCGTTTCATAGGGGTGTCGCCGCCGAATTCCGACACTTGCTTCTCGTCGAACGTAGACGGAATCAACGGAGTCCAGATCGGTCCGGGGGCAATTCCGTTCACGCGAATGCCGCGTTCAACCAGATGATTAGACAGGGCGCGTGTAAAGCTGACGATCGCTCCCTTGGTTGAGGAATAGTCGATCAGCAGCGGGTGACCTTCATAGGCTGTGATCGATGCTGTGTTAATAATGGAGCTGCCGTTTTTCAGATGCGGAAGCGCGGCTTTTACCAGATGGAACATGGCGAAAATGTTCGTGCGGAACGTCTTTTCCAACTGTTCGGCGGTAATATCCTCAAACTTCTGCTGCGGATGCTGCTCTGCTGCATTGTTGATCAGCACATCGAGTCCGCCTAAGCTGTCGACCGTACTCTGCACAGCTTGAGCGGCGAATTTCTCGTCGCCGGCATCGCCAGGGATGAGCAGGCAGGTGCGGCCTACCGCCTCGACAGCTTGCTTTGTCTGCTCGGCGTCGCTCTGCTCGTTCAGAAAAACAATGGCCACATCAGCGCCTTCCTTAGCAAATGCGATGGCAACAGCTCTGCCAATGCCGCTATCGCCCCCGGTGATGAGGGCCTTTTTGCCCTGCAGCTTGCCTGAGCCTTTATATTCAGGAGTGTCATATATGGGAAGCGGAGTCATCTCCGATTCAATTCCGGGCTGATGGTTCTGATGCTACGGCGGGAACGTTTTGACGGTTTGCTTACTAGAACTGGACATGGAGTACCTCCCAAGAGTTATAGTTAGAAGTAGATTGTTAGTTCTATATTTGTACCCTATAGGGGCCTTTTCCAACCGAAATAAATCCAGAATGGATGGACAAGCTGGCTGTGCAGTTGATAAGCCGTCATGAGCGACAGCACCATAAGGAGGAATAAACTTTGGCACAATTGATCATTTCGAACAACGAGGTTGGACATGGATTCGCAGCGGAGCGGATCGAGCCGGGAAAAACGGAGGAAGCGATGGAACTGCTGGTCGAAATCGCCCGCTGGCTGCATAGTCAGGGCTCGACTCAGTGGGGCGGCCTACTGACGGGCGATGACAATCATGGCTTGGAGATGGCGGCTGAACGAGGAGAAGCAATCCTTTTCCGCGATGTCGAGGGAGGGCCGGGGCGGAAGCGGGGACATGCGGCAGGAATGGTCATCCTCATGCAACAGCCAGGCAGCTGGGACCGAGAGTTATGGGGGGAAGACGGGCATGCGCCGTATGTGTATCTTCACCGACTGGCCGTGAGCCGTTCCTATTCCGGTACGGGGCTGGGCCGTGCGATGCTGCAATGGGCTCAGGAAGGAGCAGCATTCCCTGGCAAGACTGCGATTCGCCTGGACTGCATTGCCAGCAACCCGAAGCTTGGCGAGTTTTACCGCTCCAGTGGTTATGAGTTCAAGGGGACAACCCCGAATGGTTTTTGTCTATTTGAGAAGGCGCTGCCCCTGGGCTGAAAAAGAAAACAGGCTATTCTCTTCCTGCAAATCCGTAGCGGATCCCCTCGAAGGTAATAGCCTGTTCTATTTAGTCTTGAACTCGCCGTTCATGTGAAGCGCGAATCGACAGCTGCGCTGGGACCATCTCGCCTGCTGGAACGATGACAAGCTCTTCACGGCGATTCAACTCGCCGGCCAGTGCCATCCACGGTTCAACGCAGACGAATGGCTTGCCCTCAACGCTCCATAACACGATGTATTTAAAAGCTTCGCTATAGGCCAAGGTGACCGTAATTCCGCTGTCCAGCTGGAAAGAAATTTCCGGCTTGCGAGCATCGAGCAAAGCAGCGGATTCCTTCATGTTATTGAGATCGAGATTACCCTCGAAAGGCTTTTCAGCATGGTCATTGTAATCCAGCATCCGTGAAGCGTCGGTGCCGTAGGCGATGTTTTTGCGCGTGGTCGCAAAGTACGGGTGGAAGCCAGGATACATCGGCATATCCCGGTCCCCAAGATTGCGATATTCCTGATCGATCGTCAGCTGTCCGTCCTTCAGTGTATAGGTGAACAACAGTTCGAACTGGAACGGGAACGCCTCTAGCGTGCGCTCATTGCTGCGCAGCCGCAAAGTGACGGACGCGGAATCCTTCTCCGCAGTATCGACGATCTCCCAAGCTTCGGTACGTGCGACGCCATGCTGGTTCATCCGATAGCGGTTGCCTTCCCACTCGTATTCGCCATTTTCCAATGGACCGCTAATTGGGAAAAGGACCGGGTTTCCACCGCGGATATTAGCCGTGGGATCGAGGAAGGTACTTTCATCGAGATAAAACAGCTCGTAGCCGTTCAACCGGCATTGAAGCGCAATACCGCCTCGTTCGGGGCATAACAGGACGCTGGAGCGAGTTGAAGCTTCAACCAGCTCCACCATCCCGTAGGTTTCTTTGAACACTTTTGCTTGATATTGGGAAGACATTTTCCATCATCTCCTGGGTTCATCCTTGACTTGAAAAGTTTTCAGAATGAGGTATGCTAGCTTTAAAGCCTCATTTTTTCCATATTAAAGCAGTGTGCCGGATTTGTATAGGCATCTAGAAGTCCTGTATGGCCGTACTCCAATAGCCCTGAGTGGGCTTCCGAGGTGAACTTCCGTCCTATGCGCCGTCCTGCCGCCCGAGCTTTGTCGGTCCTATTCCTTGTCCTTCTCCTGCCGCTTGGGCTTTTTCAGTCGATGCGCATGACTGAAGGGCTTAATCCGTACCTGCAATCGCCAGTTATGCACTTCTATATGGTCAGCATCGTAGCTTTCCTGGCTTTGGTATTGGCCTCTGTACTGGGTTACGCGGGCATTAGGCTGAGGAATTTGGGAATTTCATTTCTTTCCCTCGCCTTTATTTCCATGACGGGCCTTCTTATGCTGCATGGTCTGGCAACGCCCGGTTTTATCACGAATCATAGCAACGTCCAGGGTGTATCGTCCCAGCTCAGCGTCCTCACCGCCTCGGTGTGGATCTGGGTGTCTTCCTTGCCGCCTGCTAGAGGGCTGGCTGTACGAATGGGGGATAGGCAGCGTTGGCTTATTCCGCTTTATACAGCGGGGCTCGCCACATTTTTGGCCATATCCCTGATTCTTCCCCATACGATTCACGAGTGGGCGCAAGGTTTGCAGGGGGCACGACCGATTTTGACGTTGCTCGTGCTTTCCATGCTGGCCCATGCCACCGCGAACTATTGGAAGGACTACAAGACAGCAGGTATGCCTCTTCAATTGGCGATCATGTACGGCTGCAGCTGGTTGGCAGCAGGTCAGATCGTCATGGTCAGCGGGGAGCCGTGGAGGCTTAGCTGGTGGATGTATCATATTTTGCTGCTGCTTTCGCTTCTGACCGTTATGGGAGGGCTGATGAGGCAGTTGGCCGGCAGCGGCGCATCGCTTACTGGTGCACTCAGAGCTCTATTTCGTTCAAGTCCTCAGGAATGGCTGCAGAAATGTATATCCCCAAGTGTGCAAGAACTCATTCTGGCCACGGAACAAAAGGATGATTATACAGCAGGACATAATTATCGTGTCGCCCTCTATGCGCTCAAGCTAGGCGAGCGGATGGGACTAGCTCCTGCTGAGCTGCTTGCCGTCGGGCAGGGAGCTATTATTCATGATGTAGGCAAGCTCTATGTGCCGGAATTGATTTTGAAAAAGCCCGGCGCCCTTACTGCGGAGGAGCGGAGCATCGTGGAGCTTCATCCCATTCGAGGGTACGAGTTATGCCGCAACCTCGGCTTCATGAGAGAGGAGCTGTCGGTCATCAGATCCCATCATGAACGGTGGGACGGCTGTGGATACCCGGATCAGATGAAAGGGGAGCAAATCCCGTTGCTGGCGAGAATAACTGCTGTGGCAGATGTTTACGACGCCCTGACATCGCAGCGAGCCTACCGCCAAGCGATGACTCATCAGGCAGCGATTGATTTCATCTCCGCACAGTCGAATCGACATTTTGACCCGGCCTGCGTCACGGCTTGGCTGCAACTTGCACGCGAGGAACCTGACTTTTTTGTAAAAATGGCAGAAGAAACAGTTCTTCCGGTTCGGCCGGGCCATCCTTTGCCAGGTTAAAATTCATCGATCTACCGCCTGTGCCAAAGTAGCAGTAGCACGGGCGGGACACAGGATTGGCGGGGACGCCGCTATCGGTTATACTTGTCCACGTAATCATGTTAACGCTATCATCCGTTTGTCAGCTTCTAGGCGTCGACCAACCTTTTAAGGGAGGAATTCAGCATGACCTATACGCCATCCTCTGGACGTTATGAGACGATGAAGTACAATCGCACGGGCCGCAGCGGCCTTAAGCTGCCAGCCATTTCTCTTGGGCTGTGGCATAACTTCGGCGGTAATGACCGGTATGAGAATAGCCGGGCCATGGTGCGCCGGGCGTTCGATCTTGGCATTACCCATTTCGACCTCGCCAACAACTACGGGCCGCCGCCCGGCTCCGCGGAAGAGAACTTCGGACGTATCCTGAAACAGGATCTGGCTCCTTACCGGGATGAGCTTATTCTGTCCACCAAAGCCGGCTACTATATGTGGCCTGGTCCGTACGGTGAATGGGGCTCTCGCAAGTCTGTTCTTTCGAGCTTGGATCAGAGTCTGAAGAGGATGGGAGTCGATTATGTCGACATTTTCTATCATCATCGTCCAGATCCGGATACACCGCTCGAGGAAACGATGAGAGCGTTGGATCATGCCGTTCGCTCCGGCAAAGCATTGTACGTCGGCCTCTCCAACTACAGCGCGGAGGGGACGCGGGAAGCCTCGTCTATTCTGAAGCAGTTGGGCACACCATGCCTTATCCATCAGCCATCCTACTCCATGTTCAATCGATGGATCGAAGACGGCTTGCAGGATGTGCTGGACGAGGAAGGCATCGGCTC
This sequence comes from Paenibacillaceae bacterium GAS479, assembly GCA_900105225.1. Classification (NCBI taxonomy): domain Bacteria; kingdom Bacillati; phylum Bacillota; class Bacilli; order Caryophanales; family Paenibacillaceae; species Paenibacillaceae bacterium GAS479. Next base: position 3,083,731 of record LT629764.1, read on the forward strand.
TATTGTCTTCTCCCCGCTTGCCGGCGGAATGCTGTCAGACCGTTATCTGGGCGGCATCCCGGCCGATTCCCGTGCCGGGGGCCCAAGCGTGTTCCTGAATAAGGATCATATCACCGAGGCCCGCTTGGCCAAAATCCAGGAGCTGAACGAGCTGGCGCAGCAACGCGGCCAGTCGCTGGCCAGTATGGCACTCGCCTGGACGCTGCGCGGTGGGCGCGTAACCTCCGCACTTATTGGCGCTAGTCGCGTTGAGCAGATCGAGGATAATATCCGTGCCCTGGACAACCTGGAATTCAGCGCAAAAGAGTTGCAAGTTATCGATGATATAGTGGCTAGAGCGGAGTAGTTTTAGCTAATTGCTGAAACTATTCATTAATCGCACTGCGCCCAGCTCCCACCGCGCGGTGGGGTCAAATGTGCTGGTAGCCAAGCAAGCCGAACAAGCGCAAAAGCTGTCCTCCGCCAGACGGGCGGGGACAGCTTTTTTTGCGGTTTGTCTTTCACGTTTCCATCGAGAATGCCACAAAGCGCGCCGCTAGGCATCCTGACCGTCAGCAGACCTCCAAATAAAGCTTCGTTCCATCGTTATATTGGAAAATCGCGACATCGCGGGATATATGAACCGAAGAGATTCTCTTCCAGCGCTTGCGGAAATCGAAGTCAAGCTCATATTCTCTCAGCTTATCCGGCAGCAGCCGAACCGCTTCCTCTTGTCCCGGGGGGTAGAAGATGGGGACGGATCGGTCCTTGAAAGTTATGGACTTCATCATTCGATAAGATACCCCCTTAATTAAAATAAGTTGCTTCCCTTCATTTTACATTAAACGAATTAAAAGAATATGAAAGAATCGGGACTTTTATCAACTTATACCATTGGTGAATGATTCTGTCGACCTATTTATTCGACAATAAATGCATGAAAATAGAGAGGAAGATCGAGGGAAGGTTAATTCAAAAGTCTAGTAGAGGGGAAATCAGGGTGAAAATAGGAGGGGAATCATCTTGAACAAGCTGACCTAGCTTGAGACTAGCAGGTGTAGAATAGCGAAAAATCATGTAGAATAGCGGTAAAAAAGGTTTCATAGGAGGCCACGAGTGGCTTTTTCTAAAATTTTTTTCCTGAATATTAGCCTACTGATTACGATAGCGTATTTGTTCAATCTGGGGTACAAAACGCTCTTCCATCGCATTCATCCCTGGGCGCAGCAGGCTCTAGCCGCCTGTATCTTTATCGTGTCTGGATTTTTGAGTATGCTGTTCGCTCTAGAGCTGCCTCAGGAAATTCGATTCGACCTTCGCATCGTGCCTCTTATCCTGGCCGTGCTTTTATTCCGCTCACCTTGGACAGTCGCAGTCATTGGCGCAGGCATCGGCTGTGGCAGACTATTGTTCGGTATTAGCAAGGCTTCGCTGGCGGGTCTTGAAAATATGATTATTTTAGCCATTGCAGCAGCATTGCTCAATGCCTGGTACAAACGCTGCGGATGGAGCTTTACGCAAAAAGGAATTTTAGCCATCGCTTTTATAACGAGCCTACACACTTTTCTAATCTATCTATCCGATATTCTTCCTGCTGGAGCTTATTGGACCGTAATTGTCCCTCAGACCTTCCCTTTGACGCTGTTGCTGAGCTGCTTTTTTGTCTACATGGTGCGGGATTTCAGCAAAGATCAGGATCGAATGCGTGAGCTCAAGGGCATGAACCTTATTTTGCGTCGGCAGACAAAGGAGCTGCGTGAAACGAAGCGCGAGTTGGAGGAGCAGGCTCGGAGGTTAGTGCTGTCTTCCCGTTATAAGTCTGAATTTTTGGCCAATATGTCACATGAGTTGAAAACGCCCCTCAACAGTATCCTGCTGCTGTCTCAGCTTATCGAAGAGAATGAAGACAAACGAAGCAGCGAGGAGGATTTACGCCATGCAGCGATGATAGGAGCTTCCGGCAAGGAATTGCTGCATATCATCGATGATATTTTGGATCTGTCCAAGGTCGAGGCAGGCAAAATGAATATCCACATAGAGCTGGTCTCTACGTTAGAGCTAATTCACTCACTGCAGCTGCAATTTCAGCCTCTGGCGGATCGCAAGGGAATCGACTTTGTCGTGGTGATGGAGCCCGATGCGCCTTCCTTGATGCAGACGGACTCAATGCGAGTACAGCAAATTTTGCGCAATCTGCTCGTTAATGCATTCAAGTTCACGGAGCAGGGCGGGATAAGGCTACAGGTACAAAAAGAGAAGGAAAGCGGCGGGAGGGAGTGGGTTCGCTTTGCTGTCAGCGATACAGGGATTGGAATCGAAAAAGAGAAGCATAGTCTGATCTTTGAGGCTTTCCAGCAGGAAGACGGAGCCGTAACCCGCAAATATGGTGGGACAGGCCTCGGCCTGTCGATCAGTTCGCAGCTCGCACAGCTGCTGGGCGGGCGGTTAGAACTGGAAAGCTGCAAGGGAGAGGGCAGCGTGTTTGCCTTGATAATGCCCGTGGCGGCGGAAGTGCAGTAATCTATATAAGATGAATTAGAGTCCAACCAACTAACTCGACCTCCCACGAGGGGGAATAAGCTTTCTCAGGTCCGCTAGGATGTGTATGGACAAGCTTAGCTGCTCTGCGCTTCCCGAATGTTGAAGCGAAGCGATAGAAACTTTCACAAAAAGACGGGGTCGTCCCAAGAGTCATCGTTAGACTCTTGAGACGGCCCCGCTTCTTTGTACACTGGTCATACAATGGCTCCACTTAGTTGACTACTTCACCACGAGGACAGGGATATGGACATGCTGAGTGACATGACGGCTGACGCTTCCGGTGAACATTTCCTTGAAGCCGCCCCTGCCATGGCTACCTACGACGACGAGATCCGCTCCACGTTCTTTGGCCAAGTCGACAATCTGATTGCCCGGATCACCTTCTGCAATCATAACTTCAATCGGAGTATCCGTAACCGAAGCGATAATTGTGCGAGCCTCAGCTGCCACGGTTTCCGCTTCAAGCCTCAGTGATTCCGTACCAATTGGTGGAGAAGCGGCAATCGTTTCTCCTATAAATACCTGAGTGGCATTGTACACATGGACAACCTCAAGCATCGCCTTGAAAGTAGAGGCAAGCTCGATGGCTGAACGAAGTGCTCTGACAGATTGCTCTGAGCCGTCATAACCGACAAGAATTTTTGAATAGGGCATTTAACTTCGCCTCCGATCTATTGCTGTAACGTTGTGTCAGGCTATTCGAACAGCCTCCCTTTTTGGGGGTCGCCGAAAGCCGATGCAAGCGATACTGATAGCTCTATTTACCCTTCCTTCAAGCAAGCAAACCAGGACATAAAACTGTCACACTTTTTGCGTTATGTTCCATTCGACAATCGCTTGACAATATTCGCGAAAATGCGTATCCTTATAAAAGTCGCCGCTGACATTGTCCTTCGGACAAGCTCAAAAGCGCGCTGGTATAAGGATTTGCTGATGTAGCTCAGCTGGTAGAGCAACGCATTCGTAATGCGTAGGTCGGGGGTTCGAATCCCTTCATCAGCACCATTTATTACTTTTACCAGGTTTCATTCCCTTCGCAAAAACGTTGCTTTCGGCCTGTACCGGGAGCGGCGTTTTTTTTATTTTCCGGTAAAGGTGTATTACTCTTCATACTAGAATGTATACATAATACCTTCTCGTATTTCCTGCGTATACGTACACCGCCCCGAAGGGCGGCCGAGCCGTATTACTTGTCATACTAGAATGTATACATAATACCTTCTCGTATTTCCTGCGTATACGTACACCGCCCCGAAGGGCGGCAGAGCCGTATTACTTGTCATACTAGAATGTATAACTAATACCTTCTCGTATTACTTGCCGGGGCTAGTAGCCAGCTCCAACCGAGTCAAATAATCCATCGCGTCTGCGCGGCTGTCTCCGCACATTTCTGGTTCGGCTTGTAACATGCCGCATACGAGAGGACGCTCGGGCTGACCGAAGATCGCGCAGCGCAGGTCCGGCAATAACTGAACGCAGGGCTGACCAGCAGGTTTGCCCTGCGGCATACCCGGAATCGGCGAGGAAATGGAGGCGGAGATGCAGCAGGCGGCGCAACCACTTCGGCAGATCATATTTATTTCCTCCTTTGCATAGTTTAATCCATATAAGGCAGCTTTAGTCGTTCAACCAACAACCAGGTGAGTAAGAACCATGACCGGCTTTAAGCGTTTGTGGAAGCGCTTCATCGGGTATTGTCATCTATCTTTAGCTTTATACAGAGCCTCGGCTGGCGGAGAATTCCGCAGGAAGCAACTGTTAATGAACAAAGGCTTGAAAGATATTCGTCGGAGTGTCTAGCCGACGTCTCGGCGGGCATACTGGAGCGTATGAAGCTATAACCGAGGGGGAGATGCGCATGATCCGGAGAGAGAACCATTTATGGACCGGAGTGCTCAACGGCCTGATGCTTGCACTGCCATTCTGGGCCGCTTGCGCAGCCTGGCTGCTCACGCACCTGAAGTGAATTCAATATTAAAGCAAGTTTGCTCCTCTAAAACCTATGCAGCTATAAGGCGGATCATTTGGGAAACCAGACCGCCTTTTTGCGGTTTTTAAATTCCACTACGCGGGTCTATGGTAGACTAGCGGGTTCAGCAGGCCGTTTCTCTATTGTAACAAAGCTAGCGGCCTCATACGAATTGGTCCCGTTTGCTCAAAACGTATCAAGGATAAGTACGTTATGATAAGCTTGGATCAAGATGATGGAGGCTTTTTAGTGCTGGCGGAGACGGAAGGGGAGCAGGGGGATGAGGATCGGGCTCGTATCGGATACGCATTTGAATGGCTCAGCGGTTAAACTGCCAGATGAGCTAGTCAGGGGACTGCAGGGAGTTGAACTGATCCTCCATGCAGGAGATTGGACGCAGCCCCGAGCGGTGGAGCTCCTAGAGGCCATCGCACCGATAGATGGTGTTGCCGGCAACAATGACGGGGCTGACATGGTACGTCGTTTTGGTCGGCGCAAACTACTGGAGCTTGGCGGCTGCAGGATCGGTATTGTACATGGCGACATAGGCTGGGGCCGATGGACGGAGCAGAAGGCGCTATCCAGCTTTGAAGGGGAAAAGGCAGACTTGATCCTGTTTGGCCATTCCCATACGCCTTATCGCAAGCAGCATGGAACTTCATTGCTGTTCAATCCAGGTTCGCCCTTGCAAAAGCGGCGGCAGCCCCGATATTCCTACGGAATTTTGGAGCTTACGGGCGGCAAGCTCCTAGCGGAGCATTTTTATTATGATGATCGAGGTTAATGCGGGACTTATCGTTGCTCGGTTAGAAGTAGCCTAAAGTTCTCATTTCCAGCACATGCTTCTTCTGCTCCTCTCGCTTGAAGGCTCCTTACTGGCACATGCCTCTACGGTTCGGCATATCCTATGGCAAATGTCAGTCTGACATAGGGATTCCTTTGGGAGGCCGTACTATGATTATTCCTAATTTTCCGAATGATCTGCTTGAAGAGCATCAAAGATGGCATCATGTCAATCATGTGACCAATAATAACTTTCCCCCCATCGGCTGGGGAGACCGTTTTCTGAACTTTCACCGCCAATACATCCGCAAAGTTTTGAGCTGGTATCAGTCGCAGGGCTATGACATGAGACTGGTTCAGCCGTGGACCGAGGTTCCGCAGGGTATCCGGATGAGCCCTTGTTACGATAGAAATGCCGAAATGAGGCTTCGCTTTCAGCCTCAGTCCTTCGCCACTGTGGATGAGCTGGGCCGCTACATGGAGCGTTTGCATGCTTGCATCCATGATGTCGGGTCGGTCTTATTTAATGAGCCGATCCTTCAGGATTTGGACTTGGCGCCGCGCTCAACTTATTTCTATAACATTCATGGCATGATCGACAACTGGTATTCCAACTGGGAAAGAGCCATGGGCGGAGGAATCCCGACTCAACAAGGATTCCAGTCAGCTCTTCCAGGCTTCCCGGGTATGACGCCAGGCATGCAGCAGGGAATGCAGGGGACGGGTTTTATGCCAGGGATGCAGCAAGGAATGCCTGGGTCGGGTTTTATGCCAGGAATGCCTGGCATGGGAGGCAGGACCAGGGGACCCAAAGCTGGCCCTGTCAGCAAGATCAAAGGAATTACGCCGCTGACTCCGGAGAGTGAGATGGTGTACAGCTCAGCCTCCCGCAAAAGCACGCCAGGCGCTGCGCGCAAGGCTGCACCGGGCACCGCGCGCAAAGCTAGCGGCGGCAAGCGCCGCAGCGCTGCCGCGAAGCCTAGCTTCGTCGCCAGCAGCCGGCGACGCAAATAGCGGCTGCGCAGGCGGAGGAGCTTCGCCCGCCGCAGCCCGCCGACAAAGCGGCTCATCCGTCTCTAAGAAACTTGAGACGGATGAGCCGCTTTGTATTTATCAGCCAGCGCCTAGCTCCGGCTGACAGCTCGCCTAAGCGAGCTCCAACAATTGACGAAATAGCTCGGCGTAATAGTTCTGCTCCCTTGGGATGAAGTCTTTGGCTTGTATTTTGATCCGGACGGGTACAAGCCCTGTAGCAGTTCCAGCGATGTTCCCGCTTGCCTTATCGTCCCCCCATTCGGCTCCTCTCGCTTCAACTAGGTCCACTTTGCCTTCGAACAGTTGAATCATATCCTTCAGAGGGGCTTCATAGATTCCCGCGACCTCATCCCGCTGAAGTCGATGCTCGAGCAAGGGCAGCTCGCAGTGCAGTGCGAATACCTCGCTCCGCTCATGATCGATAAACGGCTTGTCACCGGCAATGCCGGTTGCTCTTTTCTCATGCCACCCTAGCGGGATCAGCTCATCGAAAATAACAGAGACCCCCAGCTCCTCCTCAATTTCGCGAATGGCGTCATAGACCTTTTCACCTGCAGTCAGATGGCCAGCGGCTGTAATATCCAGGTAGCCGGGATAAGTATCCTTGCCTATTTGGCGTTTTTGGAACCGGACGTTTGGCTGGCCGGAGCTGCGGTTTATGAGCCAACAATGAAAAGCACGATGCCGCAGCCCTAACCGATGAGTATCTTCCCGAGAGGCGATGCCTGCCGGCTGCCAATTCTCGTCGTATACATCGAACATTTCCACTATGCTATTTTCGCCTCCGATATAAAACGATGTTTGTTTCGCAACTGCCGTCTCCATTGTACATTAGGCTGCGCGGCTTCTGCGACAAAGCCTGGACGGAGCTCTTTGCCGCTTTCATCTATCTTCCGCTGCCACATATCGCTTCACTATATCATCGATGCATAAAAATTCATTTTAATGAAAAGTAACTCAAAGGATTTTTCTTCCTGCCGTCGAATTGGTGGAAAGCCCGTTAAGGGTACGAGGAATAGTCACAACAGCAAGAGAGATTCGGAGGCCTCATGATGATCCCATTTCGAACAATTGACCATGCCTTGTATCTTGTGCTTGCGCTTATTATCGCTGCGCTAGCCTCTTATGTGATGTTCAGCATGATTGCTCGTTTTAAAAAGTCCCGGTCGCACCGGGTTTATTGGTTGATGGGGGCCTCAACGGTATTTGCGGTAGGCACTTGGTCCATGCATTCCGTCAGTATGCTTGCCTATCATGATGCTGCTGTCATTGTAACTGGTACCCAGACGATCATCCCGCTGTTCCTTTCGGGAGGATCTACTTATTTTGCCTTGAAGATACTGAGCGGAAGACGGGAGCATTCTTCTATGATTCGGCAGCTGTCGGCCGCATTGCTGCTGACTAGCGGGGCTACTATGCTTCATTTCTTATGCATGCTCAGCCATTCAGCGAATCATCTTCAGCTCGATCCGTTTTATGCGGGCTCCGCGTTCCTTTGTTTTCTTGGTGCTTCATTCGCGGCTTTTTTCCTGTACCAAAAACATGCGGAGCGCTTCATATTGCTAAGTTCTCTGCTGATCGGGGTCGGAGCTCTGGCGATGCATCTATTGATGATTGCCGGTACTCAATTTTATTCATCACTGAGCATGCAAGATTACCGGCTCGACGATTACATGATGTTGATGGGACTACTGATGGCTTCGGCTATCATTATTATTATCTCCTTTAGCATCGTCACGTGGGTTGCCGACCGTCGTTATGGCCTGATTAATGAACGCTACCGCCTGCTCGTTGAAAATTCCATCGACATGATTGCTGTCATCAGCGGCACTTCCTGGGAGTTCGTTAATCGTTCAGGTCTACGAATGTTCGAGATTACGGAAGAATCGCATATGGTCGGTCGCTCCATCTTTGAATTTCTTCACCCCGATCACAAAGAGCGATTAACCCTTCATCTCCAGCGCCATCAAGCGTATAAATCGATTAAAAAAACCGGTTGTGAGGATGGACCCGCGATCGAGCTGGACTGGGTGACGCGAACGGGGAAGCTGATCAACACGGAGCTGATTCTTTCCGAATCGACCTTTGCCGGCAAGTCTGTCGTCGTCGTCATCATTCGGGACATCAGCGAGCGCAAAAAGAACGAGGAATTACTCATCAATTCCGAGAAGCTGTACGTGGCAGGCCAGCTTGCCGCTGGCATCGCCCATGAAATCCGCAACCCGCTGACCTCGCTCAAGGGCTTCCTGCAACTGATCGCAAGCGGCCGGACTTCCGCAACCGGCTATTACGACATCATGAAGTCCGAGCTTAATCGGGTCGAAACGATCGTCAGTGAGTTGTTGATGCTCTCGAAGCCCCAGGTGTACGAGATGGACATTGCCGACGCACGTTGCATGATGCTGGATACGGTGCTGTTGCTGGAGTCGCAGGCGGCGCTTTACGGCATTGTGGTCAAGGTGGACTACGGGGAGGAGCCGCTTTGGATCTATGGAGTGGATTCGCAAATCAAGCAGGTGTTCATTAATGTGCTGAAAAATGGCATAGAGGTCATGCAGGATGGCGGAGAAATCGAGATTGTTCTGCGCCGCGAGAGGGAAGAAGTGCTGATCTCCGTGACGGATATGGGGCCTGGCATTGACGAGGAGCAGCTCGCCAAGATAGGTCAGCCCTTTTATACGACCAAAGACAAGGGCACTGGACTCGGACTTATGGTATCCTATAAAATTGTGGACAATCACAAGGGCCAAATCCGGGTGGAAAGCAAGCTCGGAACGGGAACCACCTTCGAGATCCAGCTTCCTTATCGCAATCATAGCGCTAGAAGCGATTTCAAAGGAGCACCTGGAGAGGATGCAAAATTCGGCTGAACACGGCCCTTGAACATTGCTGGTCCTGCAAAGGTATAGAGTGGGGACGGTAGGGGTAAGTAAACGGTATGACGGCTTATTGAACTCCAACCCAAGCACCGCTCCCCGAGAAAAAGGAGGACCCGCAACATGACCATTGGAGCCCGCGTACTCAAAACAGGCATGGCCGTGGCACTGGCCATCTATCTTAGCGGGCTGATCGGCTTTGCCAATCCGCTCTTGCCCGCGGTATCGGCTATCTTTACGCTGCAGCCGTCCATTTTCCGCTCCTGGCAGCAGATAAGTGAGCAATTCCAGACAAATCTGCTTGGAGCGGCTATCGCGCTAGGCGCGGTGCAATTGATCGGCAGCTCGCCGATTACGGTCGGCATTGTGTGTATCGCGGTCATTTTGATCAGCATCAAGCTGAAAATGGAAGCAACGGTTGGATTGACCCTCGTTACGGTCGTAGCGGTGATGGAGGCGAATTCCACGGGCTGGATGTTTGCCGTTGAACGCTTTCTGCAGGTGCTGACCGGTATGGGCGCTGCCTTCGCGGTTAATGTGCTGATTTTCCCTCCAAGTCCGCGCAAGCAGTTCCATGATCTGGTTCTGCAAAGCTACACGCAGCTGTCGCTGCTGCTTCGTACCTCTATCTCGGACGAGATGAAGGAGCAGGTGTACAAGCAGGAAAAAGACAAACTGCACGGCATAATTGGCAGGCTGGAGGAACGCTTTAAGGTGCTCGAAGAGGAACGCAGCTTCCGCGCCGCGCGTCGCGCAGAACGTGCTAGGCAGCTACTTCTGGCCAAGCAGCTTATCCGTGCTGTGAACAAGGGTGCTGACCTGCTCGAAGTCATCGAGGAGCATTATTTCTCTTCGCCGGGTGCAGAGGCGTGGGCAAGCCGTCTGGACTCTCAGATCGAGGAGCTGACCAAGTATCACGAGTTTCTGCTGCTCAAGCTGGACGACAAAATCAAGCCCGGCTCGTTCATCCAGGATGACGCCATTACAGGCACGAGCCTGGCTCGCCAGCTGACGGAATATCTAAAAGACAATCCGGACGAGCATCGCAGGCTTGTATTCGTGGCTTCAGCGTTGTTCGAATATGGATACCATCTGCGCCGGCTTGAGAAGATTATCGAGCAAGTGCAAAATCGCGAAGCAGAGGATGCTAGCCGGAAGTGGCAGATTTTCCCGTTGAAAAGTAAAGACTAGTTCAGGGCTATTCGCCCAGTCCGGTAAGTGCTGAATTGCGTGGCCTCTTCATCATCCTCAAAAAAAGGTGTACCCTGCGCTTGAAGCGGGGTACACCTTTTTGCTGCTGATAAACCTATTTGTCTCCCCGATGCTCTTTGTGGGTATGGCGGCGGGGATGCTGAAGATGGTTCTCGGGATCATTTGCGCTGTCATGCGGAATTATCCGGGGATCGGTATGCCCGGCATGATGGTTGCTGAATTCCAGCTCGGTCAGCTTCCACTCCGTTGAGCCCCACATCGGATCAGCAGGAAAAACATCGCCGCGCTGCAATTTTTCCTCGCGTCCCCACTGATTCGTATAAACGCCGTCCACCTCGACATGCTCCCCCGAGACGGGTTCCATTTCATTATGATTCGGTTTATCGCTCATGACATCTCCTCCTGTTCAGGAACGTACTAAACGCCGTGTTTCTTGACTGCCGCTGCATCGGCATCGGACTGCTGCGCGCTTGCCTGGGCTTTGCTCCGGCCGCTCCGGTCGGCATCGGACTGAGCTTTGCGCGCCGACAATTGTTTTGCTGATGGCTGCTCGCCTGACATGGCCATTCTCCTCTCGGCTTTCGACTACCTTAACAGTGTGCCGCAGGTCAAGCGGTACTATGAACCGATAGATAAGGCAATAATCGGCAACGCGGTTGCAGCGGCGAAAAGAAATGAAAAATGCCTCGCCAGCGGCTTGTCCAATGACAAGTCTGCTGAGGAAGCATTAAAAGGGCGTTATTTGGCTAAGTAGCGCGTCTCAAGCTTTTTACCGCCGAGCCACATCAGCACAACGACAATAGCGGCTAAAGCGATACGCCAAGGAGCCAGCTCGCCAATATTGAAGCTGAGCAGCGAGATCATGAAGATCATGACCGCTTTGCCAAGCAGGATGGCCATCAGGAACGTACGGAAGGGGAGCGAGCTAAGGCCGGAAGCGAGATTTACCAGCACGGATGGCGAAAAAGGGAAACAGCTGAGCAAGAACACAGGTGTAAAACCCCGGCGCTCCAGCCAGTCAAAAAACTTGCCAGCCCGGGGGAAGCGCCGCTCCAGCCACATGCCTAGACCCGACCCGAAAGTACGGGCCAATCCGAACATACAGAGGGAGCCCGCGCAAACGCCGATCCAGGAAAAAAGAAAGCCGAATCCGAGTCCATAAATGTTGGCGTTAGCCGCGATGAATAAAACCAGCGGCAGGAAGGGCAGAAATGCTTCCGAAAAAGGCAATAGAATGCCGGGCAGCGGCCCGTAATGGGAAAATTTCTGAAGCATCTGCTCCAACTGTTGCAGATCCATTGACTTAATTTCACGCATCCATTCATGAAGAGTATTCATGAGAGCAAGCTCACAACCTATCTCGATAATTTAGTCCGACTGCTTGACGGTTCCGTCAATGGAAGGAAGCAGTAACATAGGCCGATGATGCCGAACAGCAAGGCGCTCAGCCAGACGACAAAGGGCTCGCCCCGCCAGGTAGCGATAACACCACCGGCAACGGGGCCGATCATGGCGCCGACACCTTCTACCGTGCTCAGCATACCCCATCCGAGCCCTTTTTGGCTAGGTGGGACAAACGCTGCCAACAGTGCATTCCACGCTGGCAGCACGGCAGCATAGGAAAAGCCGAGCAGTGCCGCAAGCGCAAGGCATACGGCAAAATTGTCCGTGAAGGCCAGCGCATAAAGCGTTGCTGCCACGGCAAAAAAGCCTGTGACAAGGAACCAGCGGCGATGATGGCTGAGCTTGTCGGAAAGCTTGCCAAACGGCATAAGGCCGCCGAGCGTCAGCACTCCGCCTGCGGTCAGCAGCAGTGAATACTGCGCACCGGACAGCGCGAGCTTATCCGTAGCGAAGGTAGGCAGTATGGTGACGAGCATGCCGGCTACAGCAGTTTGCAGTATCATGCCTGGCAATAGCAGGCGCAGTGCATGGATTCGCTCCTTGAGTACGGGAAGCTGCTCCCGCAGCGGAACATGCTGAACGTCGGTCGTGTTGTTCCGGCCGCTGATGAACAAGGCTAGCGCCAAAGCGGCCAATATGCTGATAAGCAGCATGAGATAAGCGGCGCGGTTGCTGTAATCGAGTACAATATTGCAGACGATCGGCCCGGCACCGAGGCCGCCTAGCCAGATCGTATACAGAGCCCCCATCTGGGTCGCGCGTTTTTCTTCTTTTACTTGTGTGAGGCAAACGATCCAAATCGGCGAAATTCCGACGCCGTATAGCGCTGCTGCTGAGATAAACACCCACGGAGTATGCGCTAGCGGAAGCAGTAGGATGCCGGCCAGCGAAGCTAGCAGTCCCACAAGAACGACGAAACGGATCGAGAATCGGTCGAGCAAATAACCAATGCCCATTTTAAGTACAGTATCGGTCAAATAATGCGCCGTAATTGCGGCTCCTACGACATCCAGCGTCAGCCCCAGCGTATTCGTGCCGTATAATGGCAAAAAGCTGACGAGCGCTGCTCCTCGTACAAATTCAACAAGCAGCAAAATGATAGCAAACAGAGACATTTGAGAATGGCTCCTACTACCGGAGCGCTTCGGGATAAAGTTCATCCACAGGTCCTCCTTGATCGGGGCTAGGAGAAAACGGGTATTCTTTACCCGTATACCCGAACAACCGCTGCAGCAAATCATCAGCGATTCGGATGGCTCCGTCTGCTTTGCCAAGCTCCATCCCCCGATGGGATCTTTCCCTAAGACGTTCTGGGTCAGCGAAGAGTTTCAAGATCTCTTCCGCCAGCCCGGCAGGAGTCGAAGCTACAGCTGCGACGTCTTTTTGCATCAAGAACTCCGCATTCCGCCGCTCCTGGCCGGGCATGGGACGATACAGAACGAGCGGTACACCGGCGGCTAGTCCCTCCGCCAAAGTCAGTCCGCCGGGCTTTGTTACCAGACAGGAGGCAAGCGGCATCAGTTCATGCAATGAATCTAAGTAGCCGAACACATGAAGCCGATCTCCTGCCGGATGGGTGTGGAAATGACGCCTGGTTTCTCTGACAAATGCCTCGTTATGCCCACATACGAGGGCGATTTGCAGATCCGGCTGCTCCAGCAGTAAGGAGCAAGCGGCGGTGATGCCGTTCATAATGCCAGAGCCGCCGCCCATGATCAGAACAAGGGGTAGTGCCGGATCAAGGCCATACCGGAGCAACTGCTCGCGATCGTTATGCTGGTGGCATCGTTCAAAACCTTGCCGGACGGGGATACCGGTTACGCAAATTCGCTCCGGCGCAATGCCGGCGTCTTTCATCTCTGCCTGCATGTCGTCGGTAGCGACATAATATCGATCGATACCGGGATGAACCCAGCGCCGGTGCAAATCATAGTCCGTAACGACCGCGCCGGTCAGCGGCGGCCGAAAAAGCCCACGGGAAGCGGGGCCTGCAAATATCGGGAACGTATGGAGCAGTACATCCGGCTGTTCCTGCTGGAGCAGCCTTCGCAGCTTGGAGCGGCCAAAGGAATGCAGCCATGCCGCAAAAAGCGTATTTGGCTTCATCGGGCGTGTACGGTCGTATACCCAGCCATAAAGGCCTGGCAGGATCGTGTAGCTGGTGCGGTAGATTTTGCGAGTAAGCTCATTCAGCAAAGGATGCGCCTCCGCCATTAGATCGACGAGTACCGTACGGTGAATGCCGCGTTGAACGAGGGAATCACGAATGGCCTTTGCTGCTTGAAGATGGCCTTCCCCGTAGGAAGCATACAGAATCATCAGTTTTGGCTGGCGCCCAAGTTCAAGGCTGCCGCCATCCGGCGAAGAGACGGGAGCAGGAAGGATTGACGAGGCTTGCTCGATAGATCGGGTGAGAAGCTTCAACGATGTAACCTCCTTAAGTCGGCTCTGCCTATGGCTACTACAGCTGCTATGCTGGCTTGCCGGCAGTTCCTTCATTGCCTGATAGTCTAGACTTCCTCTGTTAGCGGGAGATTATCGATTTCTAAAGGAGTTTTTTTGTCAACGTTCAGAAGTCAGAAGTATACTTGAATCGTTATTCATCCTCTAGCTGCGGAAGGAGATTGAATCGATTATGGAATACACGAAGCTTGGACGCTCAGGATTGCAGGTTAGCCGCCTTTGTCTAGGCACGATGAATTTCGGAGTGAGCACCGAGGAAAAAGAAGCCTTTGCCATTATGGATGCGGCGCTTGACGCCGGTATTAACTTTTTCGATACGGCCAACATTTACGGTTGGAGGGAGAATACCGGTCTGACCGAGGAGATCATCGGGCGCTGGTTCGCCCAAGGTGGAAACCGTCGGGAGCGCACTGTACTCGCCACCAAGGTTTATGGAGACATGCATAATAACGTGGATGGGCCTAATCATCAGCCCGGCTTATCGTCTTACAAAATCCGCCGTCATCTAGAGGACTCGCTGCGCCGCCTGCAGACCGACCATATTGAGCTGTATCAGATGCACCATGTTGATCGCAGCGTCGGATGGGACGAGTTATGGAATTCTTTCAGCCATCTGCAAATGCAGGGCAAGATCGGTTATGTCGGCGCCAGCAACTTTGCCGGCTGGGATCTGGCTGTAGCCCAGGGCGAGGCTAAAGCGCGCGGTGTACTCGGCCTCGTGTCGGAGCAGCATAAATATAATCTGCTGACTCGTCTGCCTGAGCTTGAGGTGCTGCCTTCGGCGCAGGCGCATGGTATCGGGGTCATTCCGTGGAGTCCGCTTGACGGAGGTTCGCTCTCCGGCAATATCCGCCGCGGCGATGCGGGCAGTCGCAGTGGCGATCAGCGCTGGGAGAAACATCGGGAGCAGTTGGAGCAGTACGGGAAGCTTTGCGATGAGCTTGGCGAGACAGAGGATCTGGTATCCTTAGCATGGCTGCTGCATCAGCCTGCTGTAACCGCGCCGATCATCGGTGTTCGCACGCTGGAGCAGTTCGAGCGCTCGCTGCGCGCTTTGGAGATTAAGCTGGATGAGAGCACGCTTAAGCACATCGACGAAATTTTCCCTGGACCTGGCGGCGAAGCGCCTAAAGCTTACGCTTGGTAAGCTCTCTTTTCAATCGGGGGACTTTTTAGGTCGGCCAGAAATTCCTGGCTGGCCTTACGTAGCGAAAGCGGGTAGCAATGCAAGGGACTTTTGTACCTCGAATGCACCTCGAGTGCACCTCGAGTGCACCTTTAGTGAACCTTCAATGCACTTTCAATGCACTTTCAATGCACTTTCAATGCACCTTTAGTGCACCTTCAATGCACCTCCATGCGTAACGAAACTGAGAAGCCTTATTCCGGCAAAATCGAAGGATTTCGAGGCGTAACGAAACTGAGAGACGCTATTTCAGCATTTTCTGGTTAATATCATCATTTCTGACCTCAATAACGCTTCTCAGTTCCGTTGGCTGGCTTGAACCCGTGTTTGGTGGGGAATAAGCTCTCTGAGTTTCGTTAGAGCAAGAATGGTCGAGCTGGTGTGAGATGAGATTAGTTAGTAAGGGCAAGAATGGTCGAGCTGGTGTGAGATTAGTTGGTTAGAGCAAGAATGGTCGAACAGGTGAGATGAGATTAGTTGGCTTTAAAGAGATTCGATAGCAGCATTCACAGACAAAAAGGGAGGAGACTGAGCATGGCTCATTCTCCTCCCTTTTTGTTGATAATGATTAGATTTAGAGTGGGGCTTTTGGGACACCCTGCTCATTTATGCATCCTAAATAGATGATTATTCGCCTATTGTGACTCATATTTAATTGTGTTACATTATTCCTGAGAATGAAACTACAGTAAGCAGAGGCGGAAGGGATGAGGGCATGGAACGGGAATTGGCACTCGAGGTTGTCCGCGTTACCGAGCTTGCGGCGCTTGCATCCGCGCCTTGGGTTGGACGAGGCAGCAAGATGCAAGCGGATGATGCCGCTACGGAAGCGATGAGGAGAATGTTCGGATCGATCTCGATTCGCGGCAAGGTAGTCATCGGGGAAGGTGAAATGGACGAGGCGCCGATGCTGTACATCGGTGAGAAGCTTGGCACCGGAATCGGCCCGGAGGTGGATGTAGCCGTTGACCCGCTGGAAGGCACCGAGCTGGCTGCGCGAGGGCTGAACAACGCGATCTCCGTGCTGGCATTAGCGCCCAAAGGCCAACTGCTTCACGCTCCGGATATGTATATGGAAAAGCTCGCTGTAGGTCCGGAGTTGGCTGGAAGACTAAACCTGCTTGATCCTTTATCCGCCACGGTACGCAAAGCAGCGCGTGAGCTTGACAAACCGCTGTCGGAGCTGACCGTGCTCCTGCTCGATAGACCGCGCCATGCCGCGTTAATGAGCGAGCTGCGAGAGCTCGGCGTCCGCATTCGGCTGCTGACTGATGGGGACGTTACGGGAGCGATGGCCCCTTGTTATCCCGAGACTGGCGTAGACTTGTATGTCGGTTCAGGCGGAGCGCCGGAAGGTGTGCTGGCGGCTGCGGCGATCAAATGCCTGGGCGGCGAGATTCAAGGCCGGCTGCTGCCGGAAAATGACGAACAGCTACGGCGCTGCATTCTCATGGGAATTTCCAATCCGTCCCGAGTTCTCGGCACGAAGGATATGGCTGGAAATGGAGATGTTATTTTTGCCGCTACAGGTGTGACGAAGGGTGACTTCCTAGAAGGCGTGAGGTATTTGCCGGGCCGCATGGCACATACCCATTCGGTCGTCATGCGGGCAGCTACGCGCACCGTAAGGTATATTCATACGCGCCATGACTTGTCGCTGAAGGCGGTAGAGCGGGGAGAGCAGGCAATCGGCTGACGATTAACGAGCCTAGGGCCGAGGACGGCCGGAGATTCGCTGGAGGTTCGGCGTAGGAACAGCGGGAGAATCGGCGTGAGGAATAGCAAGAGGTTCGGTATGAGGAACAGCAGGAGGTTCGGCGTAGGAACAGCGGGAGATTCGGCGTTAGGAACAGCAAGAGGTTCGGTGTGAGGAACAGCAAGAGGTTTGGCGTGAGGAACAGCAGGAGGTTCTGCAGGAGAATCAGCAAGAGATTCGTGGGAGTCACGTTAGGGGAGCCGGGGATGGAGCCCCGCATCGGCGTTCAAGCATATTGCTATCGGGAACGCATATCTTAATAGGCGTCATAAATAATTTATGAGTATTATATTTTAGAGTTAAAGGAGAATGCATCATGCGGGTTGCGATTAGCGGAACGGGACGAATCGGAAGGCTGTGCATACGGCGACTGCTCGATCTGCCCTCATCATCTGGACTTGAGCTTGTTGCCATTAATACGACCTGCCCGGCCGAAACGCTAGCCCATCTGCTGAAATACGACACGGTGCATGGACGGTGGGAAGGCGGTATTGAACCGTCTGATAGCAGCTTGATCGTAAGGGCCCGCAGAATCGAGCTCGTCTCCGAAAGAGACCCAGCCCGACTGCCGTGGAAACGGCTTGGCATTGACCTCGTCATTGACGCCACCGGAGCATTCACAAAGCGAGCCGGTATGGAGGGGCATCTGGCGGCAGGAGCGGCGCGAGTGCTGCTGACCTCTCCCGGGGAGGCGGATCTCACCGCCGTCATGGGCGTGAACGAGTCCGCATTTGACCCGGAGCTCCATTGCTTAATTTCGGCTGCATCCTGTACGACGAACTGCCTGGCACCGGTGCTGAAAGTGCTTCATCAGGCCTTTGGCGTGCGGGGAGGCTGGGCGACTTCGATCCATGCTTTTACTAACGACCAGAATCATATGGACAATCCGCATCGCGACTTGAGAAGAGCCCGGGCTTGCACTTCCTCAATCGTACCGGCCGTCACGGGAATGTCCAAAGCACTCAAAGAGGTGCTTCCAGAGCTTGCGCCGCTCATTCAAGGCACGGCGGTGCGCGTCCCGGTAGCGGATGTATCTTTGCTACAGCTGCAGCTTGAGCTTGGCGAGCCAGTTGGCGCTGAAGCTGTTCGAGCGGCATTTCAGAAAGCGGCGACTGGTCCTATGGGACAATATGTCGGTTACAGCGAGCTGCCGCTCGTTTCGGCCGATTATATCGGCTGCGACAAGTCCGCCGTTGTTGACGGGCTCAGCATTCTCGTCCGCGGAAGCTCCATCCAGCTCAGCGCCTGGTATGACAACGAGTGGGGCTACGCCTGCCGCGTCATAGACCTCGCTGACCTGATTTCCAGCCGATGCGGGAAGGAAGTTCGGCGGGCTGATGTTCAGGAACAGGTTTTATTTTAAAGGATGAATGTTTAACGCGTTGGACTGTTAGCGGGATGGAAGACCTATACCATTAATTCTCTAAAGGGGATGGGCACATGAAAGCGGAACAAGCGGCTGTGGTGGGCAGCAAGTTGGAATACGGTCTGGTGCTTTGCCGGAATTGCAATGAGATTATGTATACGCTTCCTACGAACAGAGTCAAGCGTTTTTATAGTCTTTGCGAGTCGTTGAACTGTCGAGAGCTGCAGCCGGAAGCAGCGGTAATGGCATCGGTAGTGGCATCGACTGAGGAGGAATAGAGGATGGCGGAGCGAAAGGTTTATTTTTTCGAGGAAGGCCATTTCGGTATGAAAAACCTGCTAGGAGGCAAAGGGGCCAATCTGGCCGAGATGACAGCAGCCGGTGTTCCTGTGCCCCCCGGTTTTACCGTTACGACGGAGGCTTGTATGGACTATTTCCGTGATGGCGAAGTTTTTTCCGAAGAGCTGTGGGCGAGTATTCAAGAGGCGCTTAGCAGACTGGAGGAGAAAACGGGCCAGCGCCTGGGAGACCGCGTAGATCCGCTGCTCGTTTCGGTGCGCTCCGGGGCGGTGGCTTCCATGCCGGGTATGATGGATACGATTCTCAACCTTGGCCTGAACGATGAAACGGTGGACGCGCTGGCGGCCCAGACCGGAGACGAGCGCTTTGCTTACGACTGTTATCGTCGACTAATTCAGATGTTCGGGGAAGTTGTGCTCGGACTGGATTCCTGGCGGTTCGAGCGGTTGCTGGAAAAGCTCAAGCACAACCACGGCTGCACAGAGGATCAGCAATTGAGCGGCGCTGCGTGGCAGGAGTTGGTCGAGCAGTACAAGGATTCGGTTGCCGCTGCTGCCGGTCGTCCGTTTCCGCAAGATGTATTGGAGCAGCTGAGGCTCGCTGTGCAAGCGGTATTCCGTTCGTGGAACAACCCGCGAGCTCGAATTTATCGTGGGATCAATCGTATTTCTGATTTGCAGGGAACGGCCGTGACGATCCAGCAGATGGCTTTTGGTAATAAAGGAGACGATTGCGGCACAGGGGTTGTATTTACGCGTAATCCTTCTACTGGAGAGCCGGGTCTTTACGGAGAGTTTCTCGTAAACGCGCAGGGAGAGGACGTGGTCGCGGGAACCCGCACACCGCGCCCGATCGCGGAGCTGAAAAGCATTATGCCGGAAGTGTATGCCGAGCTGGAGTCGTGGTGCTCGAAGCTGGAAATGCGCTATGGCGATATGCAGGACATCGAGTTCACCGTGGAGCATAACAAGCTTTTTTTACTACAAACGCGCGGCGGCAAGCGCAATGCTCAGGCAGCTCTGCGCATTGCGGTTGATCTCGTCCGCGAAGGCAGGATCAGCCGTGAGGAGGCGGTGCGGCGAGTGGAGCTGCCCCATTTGGAGCAGCTGCTGCACCGAGGTATCGACGAGTCGGCTGGGGCGCAGCCGCTCGCCAGCGGGCTGCCGGCCTCGCCAGGGGCGGCAATCGGCATGGCTGTGTTCGATGCGGATACCGCCGAAAGCTGGAGCCGTGAAGGGCGGCCGGTTATTCTGATCCGGCCGGAAACGACGCCGGATGACATCCACGGCGTGCTTGCTGCGGAGGGTATTTTGACGAGCCGCGGCGGAATGACGAGCCATGCCGCAGTGGTGGCCCGGGGCATGGGCAAACCAGCCATCTGCGGCTGCGAGGCGCTGGATGTCGATGTAGATGCCCGCTGCATGTCAGTGCGCGGGGGAGCAGGAGTGGGCGAGGGTACGAGTTTAAGTGCAGGTACCGGTGCAGGTTCCGGAAAAGGCACAAGTACATTCATCCGTGAAGGCGACTGGCTGACGCTTGATGGCAGCACGGGCCGGGTCATTCTAGGCAAGATGCCGCTGCGTGAGCCGATCGCATCGGAGGAGTTGCTTAAGGTGCTGCGCTGGGCCGACGAAATTCGCAGGCTGGCGGTGTATGCCAATGCAGATACGCCGGAGGATGCCCGGACGGCCCGTTCACTTGGCGCTCAGGGAATCGGGTTATGCCGCACGGAGCATATGTTTTTTGCGCCGGAACGACTGGTGGTCATGCAGCAGATGATCGCGGCTGAAACAGAGCTTGAGCGTGAGAAAGCTCTGGCTGAACTGTTGCCTATGCAACAGCAGGACTTCGAGGGCATCTTTGAGGCGATGGATGGATTGCCGGTGACGATTCGGCTGCTGGACCCACCGCTGCATGAGTTCCTTCCGGGACGGGAGGAGTTGCAACGCAAGCTGGATGCGGCAGCGGAGGAGACGGAGCGGCTGCATTTGCAAAGGCTGCTGCGGCGCTCGGAGGCACTACGCGAAGCGAATCCGATGCTCGGCCAGCGTGGCTGCCGCCTCGGCATCATGCATCCGGAAATTTACCGGATGCAGGCAGAGGCGGTATGCCTCGCAGCGGCAGCCTGCGCGGAGCGGGGTGTGGATGTACGGGCGGAGATTATGATTCCGCTCGTTGGCGCCGCCGCGGAGCTAGGGCTGTTGCGGGCGGAGGTCGAGGAGACTGCTCGCCGCCTGCTATCGGCGGAGCAGCGCGAGGCGCGGCCGATCCGCATCGGCACGATGATCGAGGTGCCGAGAGCGGCGCTGACGGCGGGGCAGATCGCGGTGCATGCGGACTTTTTCTCCTTTGGCACCAATGATCTAACGCAAATGACCTATGGCTACAGCCGTGACGATGCCGAGGGCAAATTCCTTGCCCGTTATGTCGAGCGCAAACTGCTGCCGAGCAACCCATTTCAGGTGTTGGACAAGGATGGCGTTGGGCAACTGATCCAGATGGCAGCGGAGAACGGCCGCGCGGTGCGACCGGATCTGAAAACCGGTATTTGCGGAGAGCATGGCGGCGACCGTGAATCAATTTTCTTTTGCCATGCGATTGGGCTCGACTATGTCAGTTGCTCCCCTTATCGCATTCCGATGGCCCGCATTGCAGCGGCGCAAGCCGTTCTTGAGGCTGATCCACTGCCTGGTCGCAAAGAAGCCGTCCCGGTGTAAAAATCGTTTGGCATCGGGTACAATGGTGGAGAAGATGAAGTGAGCGGAGGGAACGGCGATCAAACTAACAACGCGGCAAAAAAAGATCGTGGAAACGGTTCGCAGGCGTGCTCCGATTACGGGAGAGCAGATCGCTGAGCTGCTCGGGGTGACGCGCCCAACGATCCGCTCCGACCTCGGCCTGCTCGTCATGCTCGGTTACTTGGATGCCAAGCCTAAAGTCGGCTATTTTCTAGGTAAGGATGGCGGGAGCGAATCGGGCCCGGACGGAGCTGCAGATGCAGCTATGCTGCCCGTGCGCGAGATCATGGAGGTTCCTGTTGTACTCCGTGAGACTGCGACGGTCAGCGATGCTGTTGTGGCATTGTTTCTGGAAAATGTGGGCAGCCTCACTGTTGTCGATGCTGAGGGACGTTTGGCGGGTATTGTTTCGCGCAAGGACTTGCTCAAGGTTGCGATTGGCAATCCACAGGCTTCGTCTATGCCGCTTGGTCTGGTTATGACTCGCCTGTCTAATTTGGCCACGATCACGCCCCAGCATACGGTGCGCGACGCCATGGCGATTATGATTGCCCGAGAGATCGATGGGGTGCCGATTGTCCAGCCTCGTCAGGGCGGACCGGACGCAGGGCTAGAAGCCGTCGGGCGTATAACGAAAACGACGGTAATGCGGCTTTTTTATGAGGCTTCCGCTAGGAATTGAACATAAGTCTAGGCGAGAGCGAGACGGCTAGGGGGCGGGATGAAACTTGAACGAAGAGATGAAGAGAATTTTAGTCTGCTCTGATTCTGCGGGAGAGACAGCGGAGACGGTCGTCCGGGCAACTCTTAAGCAGTTCGAGGCGCAATCCGTTCAGTTGGAGCGTTGGGCGAACGTCAAATCTGAAGATGAAATCCGCCAGTTGATGGAGCATGCCGCCGCAATCGACAGTTTCGTGGTCTATACGCTGGTGCTTCCGGAGCTGCGCGAGATGATCAGGCAGGAATCGGTGCGTCTAGGCGTCTCTGCGGTCGATGTTATGGGTCCAGTCATGGAAGGCTTCGTGCGGACGTTCAATTCGGCGCCTAAACAGCAGGCCGGATTGCTGCATCGGATGGATGAGGATTACTTCAACCGGGTCGAAGCCGTTGAGTTCACGGTCAAATCCGACGACGGACAGCATATTGTCGGCTGGGGCGATGCGGATCTGATTTTACTCGGCGTTTCCCGTACATCCAAAACCCCACTTGGCATCTATCTCGCTCACAAAGGCTACAAAGTAGCAAACTATCCGCTCGTGCCTGAGGTGAAACCGCCCGAGGAGCTGTTCCGCGTACCGCGCGGTCGTTTCGTCGGACTGACGATGGACCCGGAGAAACTGATCAGCATCCGCATTGAGCGGCTGAAAAGCATGGGCTTGCCCTCTGGTGTCAGCTACGCCAGCTTGGAGCGTGTGGCGGAAGAGCTGGAGCATGCGAGGACTCTTTTCCGCCAGCTTGGCTGCCTGATCGTGGATGTGACAGACCGCGCAATTGAGGAGACGGCCGGCATCATTCTCGATGCTCGCAAGCATGTAATCCGGGCGTGATTAGCGTTTGAGCACTATAAAACACTTTTAAGCTCTTGCGGACTTCTGACAGTCAAACTAAAATCTAAGTGTAGCTATTGCAATACCACAGTGGCGAAGAACGTCCTGTTTCCCATTGATCTTGTGTGCAAGATTTCTTTCTCTTAGGAGGAGGTCTACTTGCAGACATTGATCAATGTTCGGAGACAGGATTTTTTGTTCCTAAATCAGTGAGTGAGAAAGGAGTGGGAGACTATGAAAGCTGTTAATTTCAGCGGATTCGATCAAGCTCATGAAAAGTGGCTTAACCAACATCTTAAAGCTCGCAAAGGGGAAAGGAGGGACCGGCTCAGAAGAGGGCATTCCCATGGTGAGATCCTTTTTTTACGTGAGGTTTGGTGGCCCCTGTTCGGTAACTTTGAAAATCTTCATCCCGAATACGAGATAGTCGATTGGCGGGGGTCTCCTTGTTATTTGGATTTTGCATGGCTACCCGGCATTCAACGATTCAACATCGATGTGAAAGGCTATGGTCCCCATGTGCAACAGACGGATCGTACAAAATATAGCCGGGAGCTTATGAGAGAGCTATATCTGCAAACACTTGGTTACTGTAATATTTCCCTTCCCTATGATACTCTGAGCCACGAGCCCCAGTTGATTCGATCCATGATGAAAAACTTATTGCAGCCCTTCCTGGTCACAAAACAAGATAAAACAAGTGCATCTAAAATTGAATTTATGTTGCTCAACTACATTAGGCAACAAAGTACTGCGATTTATCCTTACAAAGCAGCAAGAGAAGTAGGAATTCATGAAAAAACAGCTATCAAATACCTAAGGAAATTATCGTTGGATGGGAAAATAAAAGCATTAACTAATGGCTCTCGAGTGTATAGATACATCTATACCGAGAGTATGTTGGATAGGACTTAATGCGGAGAGAGCGCAACTGTAGTCAGATCAAGTAGCTTAAGCTACTTGAAAGCGTTGGAAGTGGCCCCGACTTGCAAAGGAAGTAGTCGAAGTTACTTGAACGCGCAGAAAGCGGCCTCGACGGGCCAAGCAAGTAGTCAAAGCTACTTGAACGAGCCAGAAGTTGGTCCCGAAGGCCAAAGCAAGTAGTCGAAACTACTTGAACGCGCCGAAAGTGGTCCCGAAGGCCAAAGCAAGTAGTCGAAACTACTTGAGCGCGCCGAAAGTGGTCCCGAAGGCCAAAGCAAGTAGTCGAAGCTACTTGAGCGCACCAGAAGCGGCTCCGCCGGGCTCATCAAGTAGTTAAAGCTACTTGAGAGCGCCGAAAGCGGCTCCATCGAGCCAATCAAGTAGTTAAAGCTACTTGGGCGAGCCGAAAGTGGCTCCGACGAGTAAAGCAAGTAGTCAAAGTTACTTGAGCGAGCCGGAAGCGGCTCCGAGGAGTAAAGCAAGTAGTCAAAGTTACTTGAGCGAGCCGGAAGCGGCCCCGACGAGTAAAGCAAGTAGTCAAAGTTACTTGAGCGCGCCGAAAGTGGTCCCGACGAGCAAAGGAAGTAGTCGAAGTTACTTGAGCGCGTCGGAAGCGGCCCCGACGGGCCAAGCAAGTAGTCAAAGCTACTTGAGCGCGCCGAAAGTGGTCCGAACGAGCAAAGCAAGTAGTCGAAGCTACTTGAGCGCGCCGGAAGGGGGCTCGAGGAGCAAAGCAAGTAGTCAAAGTTACTTGAGCGCGTCGGAAGTGGGCCCGAGGAGCCAAGCAAGTAGTCAAAGTTACTTGAGTGCGCCGGATGTAAGCCCAGCGGGCAAACCAAGTAGTCGAAGTTACTTGAGCGCGCCGAAAGTGGTCCGAACGAGCCAAGCAAGAAGTCGAAGTTACTTGAGCGCGCCGGCGGCCGACCGTGCTGCCGAAGGCAAAGCTTTATCCAGGGCTGCCCCCGCCTGGAAATAGAGATGCCCGCCTCCGATTGTTCGGAGAGCGGGCATTAAGCTTTGAGCAATGAGTCTCTTTTTTCGGCGTACGAGCGATCCAGATCACTCATACTCGAGTACGCTAGGTCGCTCGTGTACGAACACGCAAGATCACTCACTTACGAGTACGCCAGGTCGCTCGTATACGAACGCTCCAGATCACTCGCGTAAGAGCTAATCAATCCGCACTTCACCAACCATCAAATCAACAAATCAAACAACACCGGATCTTTGTTCAACTCAACAAACTGATAACCCTTGGCCTTCATGCGGCCGATAAGGCCGCTGTAGTCCTCGCGGTACTTCAGCTCGATGCCGACGAGTGCGGGGCCGTTCTCCTTGTTATGCGTTTTGGTGTACTCGAACCGCACGATGTCGTCGTTCGGGCCGAGCACCTCGTCCAAGAACTCACGAAGCGCGCCCGTGCGCTGAGGGAAATTGACGGTAAAATAATGCTTCAACCCCTCATAAATGAGGGAGCGCTCTTTCATTTCCTGCATCCGATCGACATCGTTGTTGCCTCCGCTGATGATGCAGACGACCGTTTTGCCCTCTAACTCTTCGCGGTACAAATCCAGGGCGGCGACCGCAAGCGCACCAGCCGGCTCGGCGACGATTGCATTTTCGTTGTACAGGCTCAGCAAGGTTGTACATGCTTTGCCTTCCGGCACAAGCACGACATCGTCGAGCAGTTCGCGGCAAATGGCAAAGGTCAAATCGCCAATCCGTTTGACAGCTGCGCCGTCGACGAACTTGTCGATCGTTTCGAGCGGCGTCACTTGTCCGGCACGCAGCGACATTTCCAGCGATGCAGCTCCCTCCGGCTCGACGCCGATAATGCGGGTACGAGGCGAAACGGCTTTAATGTAGGAAGCGACGCCGGCGGCCAGACCGCCTCCACCAACAGTAACGAACACGTAGTCCGGTAAGGTGTCGGTTGCATCCATGATTTCTTTGCCAACTGTACCGTTTCCAGCGATGATGGCGGGATCGTCGAACGGGTGGATGAAGGCGGCGCCGGAGCGCTCGCATTCCTTGACTGCTTCTGCGTAGGCATCATCATACGTATCGCCGATGAGCACAATGTCTACCTGGCTGCCGCCAAAAAACTCCACCTGCGTCACCTTTTGACGTGGCGTTGTGCTAGGCATGAAAATCTTTCCGCGAATGCCGAGCGTCTGACAGGAGTAGGCCACGCCCTGGGCATGGTTGCCGGCGCTGGCGCAGACGACCCCTTTGGCAAGCTCCTCTGGAGGCAAGGTGCGGATACGGTGATAAGCACCGCGAATCTTAAAGGAGCGGACCACCTGAAGATCCTCCCGCTTGAGCAAAACATTACAGTTATAACGGCCCGAAAGCACGCGATTATGCTGGAGCGGGGTGCGAGTAATGACCTCATTAAGTGTCATTTGCGCATGCATGATCTCCTCCAGCGGAATCCTGACAATAGGCTCATGGCTTTCGGCAGGCACGAGGATCGGGTCTTGTGGGGAAGGGGTGCTGGAGTTCATTCGCTTCTTCTCTTCCTTTCCGGTACATGAGATGATGTGTTTTGTTATACCCCCCGCATGGGGCTTTGTCAATGGCGAGGCGGAGCGGTTCGTGCCCAGCGTGCTGGTGGACGGACGTTCGTATAGAAAATACTTCCATCCATATAGAAAAAGGAGAGCTAACATGGGGAAATTCGTGAAAAGACTGTTCGGACTGCTGCTCATACTCGTTATTTTGGCAGGCGTAGCTACAGCCGGAGCGATCTGGTATATCCGGCCGCAGCAAGAGCTTACGCTCGAGCATGCTCCACTTGATCTGGTCGGCAAGGTTCAAGGGATGCTCCGCTCCGGCAAGGCGGAGCTGTTTCTTAGCGGTGAGGACATCAACAATCTGGCTCGCTCCGAGCTCTCCAATAAGCCCCAAGTGACACCGGAATTCCGGGTAGATGGAGCGAAGTTTGGCCTGCAGGGCAGCTTGCTTACGGCTGATATTAATGGGCGCTACCGGGATCTATTGGATCTCGGTCTGCAGGCAGAATATCAGTTGGAATGGCGAGCCCCAAATCTGGTTTTTACCCCCGCGGGAGTTAAGCTAAGGGGGCTCGAGCTGCCGGACTCGCTACTGGAGCCGATGACGATTCCCCTTGGCAATCTTTTGCCGCCGCTGGTCGGCATCCGCTCGGTTGAATTCCGTGATGGCGGAGTGGCGGTCTCTCTGGAGCTGCGTCGGTAATTTAATTCCTTCATCTATGGGATTTCTCTGAAAAATCCGGCCCGCAGCGGCCGGAAGAACGATCGGTTCGCGCAGCGGATCCCATTGATGAAATTCAGTGAATTTACACGGTGTTTGCGATATAAAGGATAGCATTGACATCTCAATTGAGAATGTTTATCATAATACTTGAAATTGAGAATCATTATCAAACTGGATAGAGCGACGCGAATTAATCTACTTCGATGCTCTTCGACAGTACTTATAACACTAATAATATTAGGTGAATACAAGATTTGGTGTCGAGTTCGCTTCTTGGTTTACATCGTGAACAATGGTGGCCTTTTTGAACAACCTCTTTTAGCAATATTTCAATAAACTTTTCACACAACATCCTACAGCCGGGAACGCTGTGTTGCCGTATTCGTGCCATATAAGCAGCAATCTGCATGAACGAGTAAGAAGGGGGAAGCAGCAATGTCGACCGAACATGCGGCGAGTACGAGGGGAGCTCGGGAGCCGTTGTCTTGCTCATCGGTGCTGGCGGGCAGCGAAACGCTTTATGCCGCAACGATGGGATCCGGTATCTACAGCCGCCGCTTGGAAGGCGAATGGGTGAGAATTAGCGCGCCGGAACAGGAGGACTATACCGTTAATCGGCTCGTATTGGCCGGAGAAACGTTGTACGCCTGTACGAGCGAAGGTCTCATTTCATACGATGGAGAGCAGTGGGAAGAGGAGGAGCTAGAGCTTCCTTGCTTCCAGTTCCGTGCCGAAGGCGGCTGTCTCTACGCCTGCACGTCGCATGGGCTGTGGTGCTCGCATGGCGCGGCTTGGGGAATGGCAGCATTTCCGGACCGCAAGGTTTACGACATTCTGAACGTTCCGCAATATCTCATTCTAGGCTGTGAAAAGGGATTGGCGTTATACGACCGCTTCAGCTCCGCTTGGATGGAGTTCGACCTGGGCACTGGCGTTACCAGCCTTGCGATCTATAATGGTCAGCTGATCGGTGTGAGTGAGCACGGTGAGCTTGTCGTTGGCAATCCGCAGAAAGGCTTTGAACGATTCCGTTATAAAGGACTGTTCCTGTTCTCGATCGTTGTACGCGGCCAGCAAATACTGCTTTGTACGGACCGTGGTTTATATCGTCTATGCTGGCTTGGCGGCAGGTTGGCTATGCGCTCCGTTGATGCCTGCGGACCGGTAACGGATGTGGACGTACGCGGTGAACAGATGTATTTGGCGACATTGTATGAGGGGATCCGTCAGATCGACGGCGTGCCGGCAGGTTGAACCATCCGAGAAGAGGAGTGGCAGAGAAACATGGATAAAATCATTATTGTATGCTGCAGCATGACAGGCAACACGGAAGAAATGGCGGATGCGATCGCCGAGGGAGTACGCGAGGCAGGTGCGCAGCCGGTAATCAAAGACATCATGGATGTCGAAGCTTCCGAGCTGGAGCAGTATGAGGGCATTCTGATCGGGGCTTATACATGGGGAGAAGGCGATCTGCCGGATGAGTTCCTGGATTTCTATGAAGGAATGAACGGGGTGAACCTAGAGGGGCGGGCTGCGGCTGCGTTCGGCTCTGGGGATACTTCGTATGATATTTACTGCGGAGCGGTGGATCAGGTTGAGACTAAGCTTAAGGAGCGCGGAGCGACGGTGATTGCGCCCGGCTTCAAGGTTGAGTTCAATCCTACGGATGCTGAAAAAGAAGAGCTGCGCGCGCTAGGCCGACAAATGGCCGCGATGCCTGCTCCGGTTGCTTGAATCGACGTTGATCGATTCGCGAAGCCGTCCCTGAGCTATGCAGGACATAGCTTAGGGACGGCTTTTTTGTTTGCTTCACAAAGCGAACGCCAGGTGGGAGCTTACCGGTTGAATTTCCCCGTTCTCCTTTGCCGCCGGAGCGGCTATAATGGGAAGGTCATTTTTTCTCATGGACCGTATCTGAGGGGGATAGCATCAACGATGAACCATGCACCTTACATTGCCGTCGAAGGCCCGATCGGGGCTGGCAAAACGACGCTAGCCTCCATGCTGGCGGACGAGCTTCAGCTTCCGTTGGTCAAAGAAATTGTGGAGGAGAATCCTTTTCTCGATAAGTTCTATCAGGATATGGACGACTGGAGCTTTCAACTAGAGATGTTCTTTCTGTGCAACCGGTATAAGCAGCTTGAGGATGCCGTCATTCCAAAGCTCGCCCAAGGACAGTCGATCATCTCGGATTATCATATCTACAAAAACCTGATATTCAGCGAGCGCACGTTGAAAGGCGTCAAGAGGGACAAATACCGCCACATCTACCATGTGCTGACGGATGATCTGCCCAAGCCGAATCTCATTCTGTACATCCGCGCCGATCTGGAGGTTCTGCTGGAGAGGATCGCCAAGCGGGGCCGTTCGTTCGAGGAGGACATATCCGCAGATTATTTGCAGCAACTGATTCAGGATTATGATGCGGCGATGACTTCCCTCGCGGAACGTGAACCGTCTACCACGATTATTACGATTAATGGGAACGAGATCGATTTTGTTGCCAATCCGGAGCATTTTGGGCAGATCGTTCACCGCGTAAAGGAGTGCTTATCACAATGAACCCATTCGGCATTCCCGAAAATGCGGTTATAACAATCGCCGGAACGGTAGGTGTCGGCAAGTCGACTCTAACCTCTGCACTGGCACAGCGTTTGGGCTTCCGCACGTCGCTTGAGCAGGTTGACTACAACCCTTATCTGGACAAGTTTTATCACGATTTCGAGAGATGGAGCTTCCATTTACAAATCTATTTCCTGGCGGAGCGCTTCAAGGAACAGAAGAAGATGTTCGAACTGGGTGGAGGTTTTGTGCAGGATCGCTCGATCTACGAGGATACGGGCATCTTTGCCAAAATGCATGCCGACCAAGGGACGATGTCCAAGGTCGATTATGAAACGTATACCAGCCTGTATGAGGCGATGGTTATGACGCCATATTTCCCGCATCCCGATGTTCTTATCTACATCGAGGGAAGCCTTCCGTCGATCCTTAGACGGATTACGGAGCGAGGCAGAGAGATGGAGATCCAAACCGACGTCTCGTATTGGGAGCATATGCATGCTCGGTACGCTAGGTGGATCGGTGAGTTTAGCGCATGTCCAGTGCTGCGACTCAACATCGACGAATATGATGTGAATGATTCCGCTTCGACGACCGACATTCTGACCCGCGTAGCAAAAGTAATCGGCCGTTGAGCTCATTATTGCGCTCGTGCGGGCATTGTATGGGAATCGCGGTTTGAGCACGGTTCGTTTTGGTCTATTGCGAGTAGTGTGGAGGCTCGTGAACGAATAGAGCTAACCGGTTATTATTAAAAGCAAAAGCGAGCCAAGCACAGATTGTGCAGGCTCGCTTTTTTAATGTGTCATTCTAACGAATCGTACTGAGCTTAGAAGGGGGAGATGAGGCGTCTTCGCCTCGTGCTACTGAGCCGTCAGCGACACCGTGCGTCATCTGCGTTCGTCTGCTCCCCAATACGCCCCGTTCGTCTGCACCGATTAAACCCCATCTCCGTCAGCCCGTGCCGAAGCTATGCTTTGCACCTAGCTGAGAGCCATCAGCGCCCAAAGCGCGACCCGCCTCACTCCCAGCTCTGGGAGGAGCGTTTGCCGGAGCGACGCTCCTGCTTGTTGCGCAGCCGGTTTTGGGCCGGCGTGAGGTTTTTGCGCGCCGCAATCTGCTCTTTGCGAGCAATTCGGGCGAGCTCGCGTCCGGTCTTGAGGTAATTCTCATAGCGGCCGGCATCCAGCTCGCCGCGAGCAAGCGCGGACTTGATTGCGCAGCCTTGTTCGCGCTTGCCATGCGTGCAGTCGCGGTATTGGCATCGCTGCGTCAGCTCCTCGATGTCGGCAAAAGCATCCGCATGCGCGTCCGAACCGCTATCCTGCTCCCAAAGCTGCAACTCGCGCATGCCTGGCGTGTCTATGAGCAGCGCGCCATCGGGCAGGCGGAACAGCTCGCGATGCGTAGTTGTGTGCCGCCCGCGATCATCGCCGCCGCGTACACCCTGCACGCGCTGCTCCTCGCTGCCGGCCAGCCAATTAAGCAGCGTGGACTTGCCCACGCCGGAAGAACCAGCGACAGCGATCGTTGTGCCGGGTTTCAAATACGGCAGCAATTGGTCGAGTCCTTCATTCTCCTGCGCGCTGACCGCATGTACCGGCACGCCGGGCGAAGCAGCCTGAACCTGGCGCACTAACTCGTCTGGGTCTTCGACGAGGTCGGCTTTCGTCAGCAGCACGACGGGGGACGCGCCGCTTTCCCAGGCGGCGACCATATAACGCTCGATCCTTCGCAGGTTGAAGTCATGGTTCATGGCCGTCGTGAGGAACAAAGTATCGATGTTAGCTGCGATAACCTGACCCTCCGGAACCGAACCGGCTTCCCTGCGAATCAACGCCGAGCGCCTCTGGAGCAGCGCATGAATACTAGCGCGGGAGCTGTCGCCTGGCTTTGGTACGGCAGCCAATACCCAGTCACCGACTGAGGGGTAAGCGGTTTTGTTTGCTGCATCAAAGGCGTAACGCCCGGTCACCTCGGCCAAATGCTCACCCGAAGCGGAGACCAGCCGATATAGATGTGAGAATTGAGCGGTGATACGGGCAGGCTCAAGCCCTTCGGCTCCTCCTGCTTTCGCGCGCGCTCCCTTCAAACTTTCTTCCCAGCTTTCGTTCCAACCGTAGCTTTCAAGCATAGTTAAGATTGGTGCTTTTTCTTCTGAAGTCAAGGTAAATTCCCCCTTATAAAATAGATTGGCTTTTCAGTCATAGGAAATTCCAACCGTTAAGTGGTGTAGAAACGGCAAAAAGCCCGCGGTAAACATGCGGGCTTGCCTTCAAGGCATGAGACCGCGGGCCGTAACGGCATGCGGGCCGGTGGGGCCCGCGTTCCTGATCCCGCGGGCATAAAAAAACCGCAGGAGACGAGTGGTCTCCTGCGGTACCGGAATGATAAGCGACGGCCTCTGCTTTCTAAAGCAGAGACATTCGGCGAATCAGAATCGGCTTGCTCCGTTAGGGACCGGTGTCGGGACAATCAGCGTGTAAGTCATGAATGTAGTTTCCATTGCACATCGGCCTCCTCTGTTTGGTGAATTGGGTCAAGTATATGCCAGCTAGTTTGTCCAAAGCAAGGTGGAGATCAGTTATAAAAGAATTGGGATACGATTATCGCTCAACTAACCGAGGAGATGGGCTTCCAGGATGTTGAACATGCCTTGGATCGTCTTCTCGACGGATTCGCCTAGCAGGAGCCTTTGCCCGGTTTGGCAGTAGGTATGGTTAAGATAGATGGATTTGACTATGCCAAGGATTCGGAGTGCGCAGCGTGGAAACGGCGGAGCGGGTAAACGAGCATACCTTGTTCCACATGGCATCAGTATCCAAACCGTTTGTTGCCATGGCAATTATGCAGCTTGCAAAGCAGGGCAGACTAAACCTCGACGCTTCTGCGGCAGATTATGTACCGTATTTCCGGTTAGCGGATGGCCGGGGACGTGAGTTGCTCTGCTACGGAGATTGGCTGGACGTCATAACGCACGGTTCGACGCCAAGCTGAATGGGCTGGGCTTAACGAGCCATACCGGCGGTAACGGAACGGAGAAGCCTTACTTCGGCAAAATTGTAGTTTTTCGAGACGTAACGGAACTGAGAGCCGCTATTAAGGGAACTTCGCGGTAACATCATCATTCTTGACTCAAATAAAGCTTCTCAGATCCGTTAGATAGTCCGAATACCTGTTTTGAGGTGGAATAAGCTCTCTGAGTTCCGTTAGAGCATGAATGGGTGAGTGGAGGCGACCTGAGCTCAGAAGCCGCTGAAATACAAAAAAGGATGCCTACTCACATGTCTGCTCTGAAAAAGCAGGCAAATGCGTAGACATCCTTTTCACTAAGTAATACCTGGTACTCCCGATGAACAATTAGTTTATGATAAGACCAGTTGGAAGGACGAGCTTTAGCATCATCATTTAAGCCTGATCCTGACGGATTTGTTTATCGAACCAGAAGGTGCCGAAAGGCACAAAGGAAACGATGACTCCAATGATAACGCGCTTCAGGTTCCAGCGGGCCTGGATCGTAGCAAGGAGTAGGGCGAGCATGTAGAGGACGAACAACCCGCCATGCGCGGCGCCGACGATGGCGACAGGTGTATCCCAGCCTCCTACATATTTAATCGGCATCGCGATGAAGAGTAAAATCAGAAACGAAAGACCTTCCAGCAGGCTGACGACGCGGAAGCGTCCGACGGCGGTTTTTAGCATGTGAACCTCCTTGGCGGTTATCGTGATGAGCAGCATGCTCCTGTACCGTTAACGGATGGGACAAGCGTCGGTTTCGCTCTTTCGGACAAAAGTTGTGACAACTCTGGGAAATGTGGAGGCAGCGTCGCCAGTCTGATAGGATAGAACAAATAATATTGTTGGTTTCTTCTCAAGCAAGCAGCGGAATAGAAGAGGAGCAGCGAGTGGATAGGAGTTAGGCGGATATGATTTTTACCCGGGAAAAGCTTGAGCATAAGCAAATACCGCTTTATGTCGCGGCGTTGCTAATTGGGGCAGGGGTCGGCCTCTTGTGGCCTGGGCAGGGCTCTATTCTGGAAAACAGCATCTCCATTTTGCTTGCGTTGATGTTATACGGCATGTTTACGCAAATTCCTTTCCTCCAACTTAGGAGGATCATGGACAACAAACGTTTCGTCGCGGCGCTGCTGCTCGTCAACTTCGTGGCGGTCCCAATACTCGTTTGGCTGTTGACCCGCTTTCTGCCGGAGCATCCGCCCGTGCTGCTTGGAGTTTATTTGGTGCTGCTTGCTCCGTGCATTGATTATGTCATCGTGTTCACTCAGCTTGGCAAAGGCGACGAGAAGCTAATGCTGGCTGCCACACCGCTGCTTTTTATCGCCCAGCTTGTCCTGCTTCCGCTATACCTATGGATGTTATTAGGAGCCGAGGCGGCTCAAGTGGTGGAGGCAGGTCCTTTTGTGGAGGCGTTTCTCATGTTGATCGCTGTGCCGCTTGTCCTTGCCGTGTTCACCCAGCTTTGGGCAAAATATCGCAAAAGCGGTGAGCAGCTATTGAATGCATCCGCTTGGCTGCCTGTTCCGTTCATGGCTTTAGCACTCTTTGTCATAATGGCTTCGCAGATTGGCAAGACAGCGGACCACTTGGACGCCATCGCACCGGTCATCCCGGTTTATGTCGCCTTTATGATTTTAAGTCCTGCACTGGCCTATGCGGCAAGTCGCCTGTTTCGGCTGGACGCCGGAGCGAGCCGGGCGCTTGCCTTCAGTGCCGGAACAAGAAATTCGCTGGTCGTCCTGCCGCTTGCCTTCGCTCTTCCGGATGAGGCGGCAGTAATAGCGGCAGCGGCAATTGTTACGCAGACCATTGTTGAGCTTGCAGGTGAGCTGGTTTATATCCGTATCCTGCCCCGCCTGTTCAAGGGGCAAGAACGGTCCCTTCGCTGACTGATGGCGTTGGCATTGGCGTTGGCATTGCAATGACTCGCCCTGTAACCAAGATCGATATTTTGATAGAATAGAATAACGTCCGGAAGGCCGGGTGCCCGCGCTCTGCGCGGCGCCTGGCTTTTCGCTTATTTCAGGGCTCTTGCAGCCCTTTATATTTCAGGGTTTGCAGCCCTTTAGGCAGGAGAGAACGCAACATGCAGGATATGCCCGTCATGACTTTCCGTTGTCCGCCGCTGCCTTTTTTGGTGGACGCGGGACGGAGGGCTTACGAAATTGGAGAGCAGCATCCCAGCCGAGTCGATCTCGGGGTATTTGAGCTGCTGTACATACGCAAAGGACAGCTACGGGTTAGGGAAGAGGAACGCCTTTGGACGGTGGAAGCAGGCCAAGCACTGCTGCTTCGACCTGCCGGAGCGCGTTGGAGCGGAGGAACCTGCCTGGAGCCGGTTGAGTTTGATCTGGTGCAATTCCAGAACTCCGGAGCTTGGGAAGAGACAGCGGCTGGCAGCGAATCTACGCTGCTGGGTGACCATTTTACGCATACGATTCGGTTGCCCCGATTGATCGATGTCCCAAACGCAGGCGAGGCATTCGAGCAGCTTACCGAGGCCGCGGCTGATTCTGGGCCGGACGGCTTCTGGCTTCGCCAGCAGCGCTTCGCCGAGCTGCTGCGCATTCTTGAAGCTGCCGGACGCGAAGGAGCGCAAGGTGCGGCTGCCGCTTCAGTTGCGGAGCAGGCTGCGGCCTATATGAAGCGGCATTTCCGTGAGTCTGCGAGCAATGCAGAGCTGGCTGAGGCGCTCGGCTTCCATGCGGTTTATATAGCTCGCTGCATGGTTGAGGTGTTCGGTTGTACGCCGCAGCAGTACCTGCTGTATTACCGGCTGGACCGGGCTAAGCTGCTACTGCTGTCCACCGATTGGCCCATTGCGCAGGTTGCGGAGGCATGCGGTTTCCGTCAGCTGCCGCATTTTACCCGCCTCTTCGCCGCTCATGCTGGCATGCCACCGCTCCGGTTCCGCAAGCGATTCACGCCCGAGGTTCCATACTAAGAGCTTATCCAAAAATAGTTGGATAATAAAGGGTACGAGATGATGAGCGATGCGAATCCAAACGTGGAAACTGCCCCATGAGTTTTGGGACATCCGGGCTCTTGGCCTGAAGATGGTCGAGGAATGGGAAGGCATCGGCTGGGAATGGCAGCGCGTCGATGGCAGTCTGGTCAAGGCCCCTCTTACCCTTGAAGCCGTTGGGAAAAGCCCAACGGCTCGGGGAAAAAAGGCATCACGAGAAGCGTGTGGTGGACCAGAGCAGGCTCTCGTTAGCGATCGTGATCGACGGGTCCAATCGGCATTCAAGTTGCTGGACGAAACGTTGAGCCGCATGATGGTAGAGCCGGGTCCAACGATACCACAGCCGAATTTATGCGCTGATGCGGGCTACCAGGGAAAAGAGGCTCGTCAACACGTCGAAGAACATGGCTATATCCCTCGCATCCACTCCAGAGGTAAAGAGAAGCAAGATGTAGAACACGGCAAACATCCCCGCCGCTGGGCATTGACATATCGGTAAATTCCGATATAATTAGGTTATGGACTTACTCGAAATATTCAAAGCTCTCTCAAATCGTACACGCCTTGAAATCTTGAAAGGTTTGAAGGATCCCGTGAAAAACTTCCCTCCGCAGGATGAAGGTGACGTTCTTACGGTGGGAGTTTGCGTCAGTAGTATTCAAGAAGGCGTCGGATTGTCGCAGTCAACGGTGTCTGATTATCTGGCAACTCTGCAACGAGCGGGCTTGGTCGAAGTCAGACGTATCGGTCAGTGGACTTACTACAAGCGGAACGAAGCAACCATCAGTGCTCTTGCTGAGATTATAGGGAAAGGAGGGTTGTAATTTTTTTTGCCACGTAATATCGAAAATTCCCGATATCCCATTTTACCGAAAAGAGGAGAATTTGCAATGAAAGCGATCATACTTAAATCATTTGGCGGCCCGGAATCGTTCGAGCTTTGCGACGTGCCCAAGCCTGTGCCGCAAGCGGGACAGGTCCTGGTCCGGGTACATGCAACTTCTATTAATCCGTTGGATTACCAGGTCCGACGTGGCGATTATCCCGACTTGGTGCAACTGCCGGCCATTACCGGACACGACGTATCTGGCGTTGTGGAAGAAGTCGGGCCGGGTGTGACGGCCTTCACCCCAGGAGACGAAGTCTGGTACACCCCGCAAATATTTGACGGGCCGGGAAGCTATGCCGAGTACCACGTTGCTTCCGAAAGCATTATCGGGAAGAAGCCTTCCTCGTTGAGCCATCTTGAGGCGGCAAGCCTAACCTTGGTTGGCGGGACGGCTTGGGAAGCACTAATCGTGCGTGCCGGGCTAAGAGTGGGGGAAAGCATTCTAGTTCACGGCGGTGCGGGAGGAGTCGGTCATGTGGCGATCCAGCTCGCAAAAGCCATGGGAGCAAGGGTGTTCACGACCGTGCGCAAAGCGAACTTTGAGTTCGCACGTAGTTTGGGTGCCGATGTGGTCATCGACTACATGAAGGAGGATTATGTCGATGCCATCATGCGGGAAACGGGTGGCCGTGGGGTTGATGTCGTGTTCGATACTATCGGCGGCAACACATTGTCGCGCAGCCCCGACGCGCTCGCACAACTTGGCCGCGTGGTCACGATCGTGGACATTGCACAGCCACAAAACGTCATTGAGGCCTGGGGCAAGAACGCAAGTTATCACTTCGTTTTCACAAGACAAAACCGTGGCAAGCTGGATGAGTTGAGTGCATTGGTAGAGCGCGGTCAGTTGCGGCCACATGTTGGCGCCGTCTATTCGCTTGCCGACATTCCGCTCGCCCATGCCCGGCTGGAGAGTCCGAGCAACGGTATTCAAGGAAAAATCGCGATTGCAGTTGAGCCTTCGGCTCATCTCGTAAGTGAGTAACTTCATTTTATCTGTGCACTTATTGTGTGGAGGGTAAGCGGAGGGAACTGGCCTTTTGAAGAAGCAACGCGTTCGCCTTTGTAGGCGGATTGCCCCCTTATAAGGGGGCAATCCCACTACAAGAGGAGTTGGAAGCAGGATTGGTTCGCGCGGCGATTTCAACTGTTAAAGCTTCTAGTTCACCTTATACATTAATGGATATTAATGCATAAGATTCCACCGGATGCAGATGCTACAGGAATGATTCAGCAGCTTCGCTAATACGGAGCTCTCTGAATCAGAGAGCCTATACCATCCGGGAGGTCAATCTTATGTGTACCCGATTTTCCCTCGCGAGCGACATCAGCGAGCTGAAACAGCATTTCCGCATCGAAAAACATTTCGCCCTTGACGCCAAGCGTTACAATATCGCTCCGATCCAGTCCATTCCTGTTGTCCGCAACGACCGTCAAGGTGTTCGGATTCTGGATGAAGCTAGATGGGGCTTATTTCCATTCTGGGCCAAAGACTCGGTTAATGCCGATGCAGGTGCATTAGAGTCAAAGCCTTTCTTTAAACGGATGCTGGCAAGCGGTAGATGTATTATTCCTTGCAGCGGCTTGTACGGCTGGGAGCAGCAGGAAGTGTATAACAACCCAAGGCAACGGCGCGAGGAAAACCGTCCCCGCCAGCCCCGCGCCATGCATATTCAGGTTCAGGGCCGCCCTCTGTTCGGGATGGCCGGTCTTTATGAGGAATGGCGCACGCCGGAGGGGCGATTGGCCCGAGCTGCCACAATCGTGACGGTGCCGGCTTCTGGAGCGTTGTCGCAATGGCAGGAGCGAGTGCCGGTCGTCATGGACGAGGAGGGGATGGAGGAGTGGCTGCATCCGTCGATCCGCGACTTTTCGTTCCTGAGACGGCATCTTCAGCCGCTTGAGCCTTTCCAGCTTCGTATCTACCCAGTGAGCAATGCGGTGGATGACGAGCAGTACGAGGCACCAGACTGCATCAAGGAAATTCAGCTAGCATAACTTCAATTCGGTTGTCCCTCGCCATCCCACCGCAAATAAAGACGAAAAATACCTTCTTTTAGCGAAATATGAGGAAGTTTACTTTATTGGAGGATATTTGCGTTAAAGGGAGAATTATAATGGTTCTGCGAGTGTTGCCAAAAGGATTCAAGCAATGTCTTGCCGGCCGCATGAACGGGAATGAGGAGGGACAGCCAATGTCACGTGTACAGCCGATCAGTGAAGCGGTTATCGCGAAAGGAAGAACTCCGGTTCGTATCGTTGGAATCGGAGCATCGGCCGGCGGTCTGGAAGGACTCAAAAGCTTCTTCCAGCATGCCAGTCCGGATACCGGACTGGCTTTTGTCATTATTCAGCATCTGTCTCCCGATCATAAGGGTCTGATGAACGAAATCCTCTCTTTACATACACCGATGAGCATTCATATAGCACGCAATGGCATGGAGGTACAGTCCAATACGATCTACCTGATTCCGCCGCGTCAAATGCTGACCTTAAGGAAGGGACATCTTTGGCTGGCTGAGCCTCATGCGGACGAAGTCCAATTTCCGATCGACCATTTCTTCTATTCACTTGCGGAGGACACGACGTCGCAGTCGATTGCGGTTGTGCTGTCTGGCACCGGTACGGACGGCACGCGGGGCATCACCACGATCAAGCAAGCAGGGGGGATCGTTTTTGCGCAAAATGGAGAAACAGCCAAGTTCGACGGAATGCCGCGCAGCGCGATTGATAGCGGCAATGTCGATTTTGTCCTCTCTCCTGAAAAGATCGCCAATAAGCTAAAGTTTCCGCAATCGCTCACCCCGAGCGTCACGCATGTGCTCTCCTCCCGTAACGATCAGGATGACACAGAGCTGATCATAACGCGGATTTTGGAAAAGGTGCGCGAGAAAACAAACATCGACTTCAGCTTTTACAAAAAAAACAGTCTCATTCGGCGGATGGAAAAGCGAATGCGAGAAACGGACTGCTTCTCACTTGAAGAGTACGAAAAGCTGATCTTTGAGAAGCCTGATGAGGTTTATGATCTTCGCCAGGACCTGCTTATCCATGTCACTCATTTCTTTCGCGATCCTGATGCCTTTAAGGTGATTCGGGACAAGGTGCTGCCTAAGCTGCTCCTCCAAAAAGCCGCGGACAACTGCCAGGATCTGCGCATCTGGTCGGCTGGTTGCTCCACGGGCGAGGAGGCTTACTCAATCGGCATGCTCATCGTGGAGGCGCTGGAGGCGGAAGGACTGACGGATAGGATTCGTGTCCAAATATTCGCCACGGATGTGGACAAACAATCCATCGACTACGCCAACCACGGCGTGTATCCGCTCTCAATCGAAAACTCGATAAGCCCAGATCGGCTCTCTCGCTTTTTCATAAGGCATGGCGACAGCTATCAGATTACGCGCGAACTACGACGGCTCATTGTTTTTGCTCCGCATAATCTGACCAAGGACCCGCCGTTCAGCAATCTTGATCTCATCGCTTGCCGAAACTTGCTTATCTATCTGCAGCCCGCTATGCAGCAAAAGGTGCTGTCACTATTTAATTTTGCGCTTTCCACGGGTGGTTATATGTTCCTCGGACCGAGCGAGACGATCAGTCGGATGGACTATTTGTTCGAGGTGACGAGCAGGAAATGGAACATTTTTCAGCATAAAAGCTCACGGAAGCTTCCAGCTCTATCTTCTCTAAATATAGAAGGCAACCGCAATCCCCCTGCAAGTGCAGAGAACAAGCACCGCCGTCCGTCGA
This sequence comes from Paenibacillaceae bacterium GAS479, assembly GCA_900105225.1. Taxonomy (NCBI): domain Bacteria; kingdom Bacillati; phylum Bacillota; class Bacilli; order Caryophanales; family Paenibacillaceae; species Paenibacillaceae bacterium GAS479. The sequence goes on from LT629764.1 coordinate 3,124,237, forward strand.
CGGTGTCGGACATTGGAGAGAATCGCCGGCAAAATCAATTTTACAGTACCTATGTCAACGAGCATATGCTACCCTCTCTGCTGCTAGATGAAAATCTCGATGTACAGCATGTGACCGGCAATATCCAGTCCTTTCTGTCACCGGTAGAGGGCAAGCCTTCCTGGAACCTGCATCGGATCGTCGATCCTAGCCTGGCCATCACCATCGTGACAGCGATCCAGCAAATACGCTCAGACCAAGAGGAGGAAATCCGCTTCCGTGATCTTGTTATCCATACGCCGCTCGGCCAGGAGTTAGTCCATGTCATTGTGCGTCCTTTTTCCCGTTCGTTGACGGCGTTCAGCAACTATTACCTAGTTGTTTTTCAGAGATCGGAGGAGAAGGCTGATGGAATCGGCAAGCCCATCGACCTGGACGAGAGTGTCCAGCGGCAGATGCTCTGGCTGGAACAGCAGCTGCGTCTAGCGGAGGAGAAGTTACAGTCAACAATCGAGGAGCTTGAGGTGTCGAGCGAGGAGCTGCAGAGCACGAATGAAGAGCTGATTGCGTCCAATGAAGAGCTGCAAAGCACAAACGAGAAGCTGCAGGCGGTCAACGAGAAACTCGTTACGATCAACTCCGAATATCAGTTCAAAATCCAGGAGTTGACCGAGCTCAACAACGATATGGATCATTTTCTTGTGAGCACAAAGATCGGGACGATCTTTTTGGACACTCAGTTTTGTATCCGACGCTTCACGCCAACCGTCACCAACGAAATCAATCTGCTGGATGTAGATATCGGCAGACCGTTCCATCATATTTCGCATCAATTCTACTATCATGACTTTGTTGAGGATGCTGGACGCGTAATTGAGTCGCTGCGTTCAACGGAGAAGGAAATCAAGAGTCGTAGCGGCAAATGGTACAAAATGCGGATGATGCCATACCGTACGGTGGAGCATTTGACCAAGGGCGTCATCATCACGCTCGTGGATATTACAGAGTTGAAGGAGATGAATGAAGAACTGCTGCGCCTTTCGTACGCCGTTGAGCAGAGTACGAGCCTGATGGTGATCTCGGATATGCAGGGGCGCATCGTGTATGCCAACAGCCCGTTCCTGGAGCTGACCGGCGACACATCAGAGGGGGTACTTGGCCGCCACTTGAACGAATTGGATGATTGGCAAGCGAGCTGCGTCTCGTTCGACGAAATATGGAAGTGTCTTGAGGACGGTGAGGTTTGGGAGGGTGAACTGGCCGGTTGTTGTCTTGACGGCTCGATCTACTGGGAACAGGCTAAGCTGCTGCCAATCGTCAAGAGCGGGGAAATCATCCACTACATGAAAATTTCCGAGAATATCACCGAACGCAAAGCGACGGAGGAGCTGTTGCGGAAATCTGAAATGCTGGGAGCTGTTGGCCAGCTAGCGGCCGGAATAGCCCATGAGATCCGTAATCCGCTCACCTCGCTCAAGGGCTTCACGAAGCTGATGCAGGAGGATAATCGCCGTAATTATATCTCGATTATGGTTATGGAGCTAGAGCGGATTGAGCAGATCGTCAGCGAGCTTTTAGTGCTCTCCAAGCCACAGGCGGTGGATTTCCTGCCGGTGCCACTTGGTCCGGTGCTGCGCGATGTCATCATGCTCATCGAGGCTCAAGCGATTATGAACAATGTGCAGCTTGTGCTGCGCTTGCCGGATGAAGAGATGTTTGTGCAGGGGGTAGCTAACCAGCTCAAACAGGTGTTCATTAACCTCATTAAGAACAGTATCGAGGCAATGAGCTCAGGAGGGACGATTCAGGTCGAAGTTCGGACCGACGAGGCTGGCATGATCTGGACGAGCGTTTTTGATGAAGGGGGCGGAATTCCTCATGAAAAGCTGGCTAAGCTGGGTGAGCCGTTTTTCTCCACCAAAGCTAAGGGAACCGGACTCGGACTCGTCATGACCTATAAGATTGTCGAGAACCATCATGGCAAGCTCTATTACGAGAGCGAGCTCGGTAAAGGAACGGTCGGGCATGTCGGATTGCCTCGCCTAGAAAACCCTGGCGCAAGCTACGAGGGGTAGAATCAGCCGATAGTGAACCGGATCGTGCAGCTGCGCTATCCGGTTTTTTTATGCAATGGACCACCTGTAAGAGACGGTTAAGTCGTATTACTTGTGTGATAAGGCACATACAATGGGGAGAGCGGCAAGGCCGTGATGATAGCATCATAAGCGGCTCCCGTAGGGAGTCGGAAGACATTTTCAACCTTTCCGGATGCTGGCCGGCAGAAAGGAGGAGACATATGGCCCAGCAGGCTCTGTGCCATATGTCCCAAGGCTATTCTGGCTACGGCGGAAGCCACAGACGATTTACTTAGGAGAACAAGCCTGTTTCAAATGCTTATTTTTCGGGTATTGACCTGCAGTGCATGTCCATTTTTGTCGATAGTTGTTTGAGTGGAGAGTAATAGAAGTGTTCAGCGCCTTAAGGCCCAGACAGTACAGAGGGAGGGTGACCGGGTCAGTGGGCGGTTGTAAGCGCCTCAGCGGATAAGCTATACTTCTCTGGATGACATTTTTTGGAGAAGCGGGGGGCGCGGCATGTTGATTAAGGGATGGGTAACGGCATTGACCGTAGCCTTCGGTGTGCTCGTGGCCATCGCTGTCGTATTCGCTTATCTTCGCTTATATACCCGTCAGCAGAACTTCTCTGGACCCGAATCCAACGAGGGAAACCTGCATTCGGAGTCAATTGATTCGGATAAAAAAGACCGGAAAACAGGTAATTAATTGGAATTTTCTTTCCTACTGTGTGCATGAAGTGCTATAATAGTGTGAAAAATAAAAACATTCACTCTTCTGCCATGGGGTGCCTGTACCGTAGAGGGAAGCGGCCTTGAAGCCGCACGTGTTCTCGATTCTGATGTTTCGGACCGACCATCCACTGTAAGAGGAGGAGATTTCATGGCCAAGCATAGCCAGAATGAAGTCAAGGAAAGCCTCAAGGAACTCACGAGAATTTTTCAGCCCAAGGATCCGCGCAAGTTTGTTAAAGACTATATCCGCAAATACCGCATTACTGGCGGCTATGAGGACGAATTAACCACTCTGGTAGAACATGAGATGGGTAGAATGAAGTCATCCGTCAGTTAAGACCCCAGAACAACGACAGATCCGTAATCCCGCAAGGGAAGCTGCGGATCTTTTTTTATAGGATTATCTAGCAATCTATTTTTTCTTAATAGGGAGTCGACCATACTATTCTACTTCTCCTTGCATAGGATACCAAAAACAAGGAGGAGTATTGCAATGAAAAAGCTGGAAGTTAAAAATTGCGGATGTAATAGAAGGCCTCAATGTTATCCGGGTGGTAATGGAGGAGGCGGCCCTTCTGCAAATGCCTTCCCTTATTTTACGGTCGTCTTGATCAATCGGAATGGAACGCTTGCTAGAACGCCGAATTTTGAGGCCAGAGTGTTCCTGTTGAATACTCGTGTTGCGATAGCAACGGCACAGTTTGCCGAGAACGGGATCGCTGTTTTTCCGACTATTCCCAACCCTTCGGCGGTTGCTTACAGAATCGAAGTATATGGGGGCTATTCCGGTATATTCTACGGTTCCACCGTTATTCCGGCCCGGTCGTTGGGCGGTACTGTAATCAATATTACTCTTTAATGACACAAACCCTTCATTGGCTTAAGGGCCGGCGAAAGGTTTTTTAGATTTGGAATTGAAGCGCTCTCTCGCATCCCTAGTTATGGACAGCGCCCGCCCTGAATAAGATGTACTAAGTCTGTAAGGGATGCGGAGGTGGCAGCCATGGAAGAATGGAAATCGGAAGAAGAAATCAGACGCATCCGCAGGGCGGGGCAGGTTGTGGCGGAATGCCATGAGGCTATTGCAAAACGGATAGCGCCAGGCGTTACTACGCAGGAGATCGACCGCTTTGTGGAGCGTTTGATGGCCGAGCGGGGAGCCTGGCCAGCACAAAAAGGATATTTAGGCTACCCGTACGCAACCTGCGCCTCTGTTAACGAGGTCGTCTGCCATGGTTTCCCGGACACGATTCCTCTGCAGGAAGGGGATATTGTCACGATCGACATGGTGGCGGATGTGGACGGGTGGAAAGCGGACTCCGCCTGGACCTACTCTATCGGGCGTCCCCAGCCGAGCGCCGCAAGGCTGCTGGAGGGGGCCAAGCAGGCGATGCTGCGCGGTATTGCGGAATGCAGAATCGGAAGACGGATCGGCGACATCGGCGCAGCGGTCATGCAGTCGGCAAGGCAGTCCGGGCATTCCGTGGTGACAAGTTTTGCTGGGCACGGAATAGGCCGGGCAATACATGAGAGCCCGGAGGTCGGGAATTCCGGTGTGCCCGGCAGCGGCGTGAGGCTGGAAGCTGGGATGGTGCTGACTGTTGAGCCGATTCTAACGATAGGTACGGGAGAGATTTGGCTGGATCGCGATGGCTGGACGGCACGAACGCGCGACCGCTCCTGGTCGGCACAGTTTGAGCATACGGTTGCCGTAACCGAGCAAGGCCCAATTATTTTGACCTGTTTGTAGAGATTTCAGTTATCCACGGACATATCCACATATACACAAAAGATATCCACATTATCCACACCCCTCTGCGGATAAGTAGATGCTTTACGGCACAACGACTGAGCGGGATGTGGAGAAAACAGGGATTTAATTTCTGTTTGTCCCCCTGTGGATAAGTTGTAGGAGTCCTCCTTGAAATGGGAGGACTTTTTCGTATGGATTCAGGTTTATCCACAAGCGCGAAACGGTTGACCATGATAGCGGCAGGTGAGACAATGTTTCCGGTTGCAGCACCGTTTGTTAGCGACAGCTGCGCGTTGTTAGGTTGATAAATAGGACCGGAAACGGTCCAAACGGCTGAGAGCTATGCCAATAACTGAAAATACGATTTCTTGCCGGTGATCCTAGGAGGAGTGCAGATATGCTGAATAAACTAAGAGTGACCCAAGCGGTTGTGGATGCTGGAGTTGTAGCGGTTCTTCGTGCCGACTCCGCGGAAGAAGTAGCACGCATGGCTCGCCATGCAATCAAGGGCGGCATCAAGGCGATTGAGATTACGATGACGGTACCGGGGGCGCTACGCGCCATTGAGCAGCTAACTGCGGAATTTTCGAGCAAGGCTGATCCAGCTTCGGAGCAATATGCGATCGTGGGCGTTGGCACAGTGCTGGACCCGGAGACGGCGCGAGCCGCTATATTGGCCGGAGCGGAATTCGTCGTTGCTCCTGCACTTAACCCGGCCACAATCCAATTATGTAACCGCTATGCCGTGCCGATTATGCCGGGCACGATGACAATTCAGGAAATTCAGAGCGCGTTGGAGCTTGGCGTGGACATCGTAAAGCTGTTCCCGGGCAGCGTTTATGGACCAAGTATCGTTTCCGCGATCAAAGGTCCACTGCCGCAAGCAAATGTGATGCCGACCGGCGGCGTGTCGCTGGGCAATCTGTCGGAATGGGTGAAGGCAGGGGCTATAGCCGTCGGCATCGGTGGAGATTTAACGAAGGAAGCGGTCAAAACCGGTGACTTCTCACTTATCGAGCTCCAGGCAGAGGCCTATATGAAGGCATACCGCGACGCCAAGGGCAATTAATCTTTTTCAGGCAAGGGACAGGCTGGGAACGGGGGCTTGGATCGTCAATGGATGCTTCTTTGGACGGTTTCGCCCCAGCTTCCAAGGCTATTGTAAGAAGTTGCCGAGCCGGATTGGCGGCAGATGTCCCAGGCAGGTAGCGGTGCGGCGTCATTTCCGTTAAAATGGATAGCGGTAAAACATATGGCTTGGCAAGTTTAGAAAGCGGTTTAATGAGTTCAGGGAGGCGGAAAACGAATGACGGAATATCGGATTGAAAAGGATACGATGGGCGAAATCAAGGTTCCCGCAGACAAGCTATGGGGAGCGCAAACGCAGCGCAGCCGCGAGAACTTCCGGATCGGTTGGGAGAAAATGCCCCTGGAAATCGTCAAAGCGATGACGATTGTCAAAAAAGCGTCAGCCCAAGCGAACGCCAAGCTTGGCGTACTTGAGCCGGAGAAAGCCGAAGCGATCAGCCTTGCGGCGGACGAGATCCTTGCAGGCAAGCATGACGATGAGTTCCCGTTGGTCGTTTGGCAAACCGGCAGCGGTACGCAGACGAATATGAACTGCAACGAAGTCATCGCACGTCGAGCCAATCAACTGCTCGAAGAAGGCGGCTCTTCGGTGCGCATCCACCCGAACGATGATGTCAACCGTTCCCAAAGCTCCAATGATACTTACCCTGCTGCTATGCATATTGCAGCTGTTATTGCTGTACAGACTCGCTTGCTCCCTGCTTTGGAGACGCTGAAGGCAACGCTGCATGATAAGAGCGTTAAGTTTGACGATATCGTCAAAATCGGCCGTACCCACTTGCAGGATGCTACGCCGATCACGCTCGGCCAAGAAATCAGCGGCTGGGAAGCAATGCTGGAGAAGTCGTCCTGGATGCTGACCAGCAGCACCGACGCGATCCGTGAGCTTGCTCTTGGCGGTACTGCCGTCGGCACAGGCATCAACGCCCATCCGGATTTCGCGGTACAGGTTGCTGCAGAAGTGGCGGAGCTAACCGGCCACAACTTCGTGACCGCCTCCAATAAATTCCACTCCCTGACTTCCCATGACCAGATCGTTTGGGTGCATGGCGCGATTAAAGGTCTGGCGGCTGATCTGATGAAGATCGCCAACGACGTCCGCTGGCTGGCGAGCGGCCCGCGCAGCGGCATCGGCGAGATTACGATTCCGGAAAACGAGCCGGGCAGCTCCATCATGCCGGGTAAAGTCAACCCAACTCAGTGCGAGGCGATCACGATGGTAGCCTGCCAAGTTATGGGCAACGACGCGACGATCGGCTTCGCGGCCAGCCAAGGTAACTTCGAGCTGAACGTATACAAACCGGTTATCGCCTACAACTTCCTGCAATCGGTCGTGCTGCTGTCTGATTCGATGCTCTCGTTCAACGAGCATTGCGCAGTCGGCATCGAGCCGAACCGCGAAACGCTGCAGCGCAACTTGGATCAGTCGCTCATGCTCGTAACCGCGTTGAACCCTTATATCGGTTACGAAAATGCCGCTAAAATCGCCAAGCAGGCGCATAAGGACGGCACAACGCTCAAGGAGAGCGCGATCAAGAGCGGTCTGTTGACTGCCGAGCAGTTCGACGAGTATGTTCGTCCGGAGAAAATGACGGGCAAACGTTAATCCGGCCTTATATGACTGTGGCAGAAATCAGCTAGATAAAAACAGCGGTACAGGCGAAAACGCCTGTACCGCTTTTTTTAATGTGTCTTTTATTTATAAGATGTTATCCGGTTCCAGCTCAAAGTCCAGATTAAGCGGCTCGTCCGGGAGGGCTTCGACAAGCGTTTCATCGCCTGCTGTAACTGGAACGGACAGGTCTACTTCTTCGATTCGCAGCCCGTCAACCCATGCTTTTCCTGAGCCGCTCAGCAGAAGGCCAAACGCTATGGCCTCAGCAGATCCGGGCACATCCAGCACGATATGGTACGGATTCCAGTCCGTCGTGCCTGTTAGGGGACGATCCTGCATGTTATCGAATTTCAGCGGATTCTCGCTGTTATCGTCTATACGCATCCAGAGGCCGCACCATTGGTCCACATTCTCTGTTTTGACGAATGCGCTCAGACGAACTCGCTTGCCCTGATACCTCCCTGCCCGGAACGTCTGCATCATCGTGCCAAATCCCGAGGCATCGGCTTCGCGGCCAGCTTGGATATAACCGGAGGCCTTACCCCGGTGCACCGTAGTACGATCAATGCCGATCTCATATTGATGAGGGTATACTCCTGTCAGCATCCATCCGGGGGGCAATTGATTTTTAGATAATTTTTCCATTGAGTTATCCTCCTTATTTTTGGGTCTGAATGAGCGAAAAGCATTGCGGTAAGCACGCGGTGTCAATCCGTACTCTCGTTTGAAGGATCTCGTGAAATAATCCTGGCCTGCAAAGCGATATTCCAGAGCGATATCCAAAATGCGCTTGCTAGAATTCAGGAGCTCGGTGGCTGCACAGGCCAGCCTTCGCTCTCTCAAGTAGGAGGCGGCGCTCATGCCAATATGGCGCTGGAATATGCGATGTAGATGAAAGCGCGATACCGAAGCATGCTTGGCGACGTCGGCAAATTCTATATCCTCCTTGAGATGGTGTTCCATGTACTGGATGGCTTTGTTTACCCACTGTTCATGTTGAGCCCACACGGTGCAAACCTCCTTTACGACTCTTATTGTAGCAATTGCATTCGGAGCTGTTCTTGACTTTTTGTGCCTTCTGTTGCGATTGTTCACCCTTTTTATGAGGCTTTTCACCCGTGACCGCGAGGTAAGATAGGCTCGAATCATGAACGACCCATTCGCCTGTGGTATGATGAGAGGACGAGAGTTCGAGATTCCAGCAAAGAAAGACGGGGCCTGATATGCATCTGTTATCGGTAGAGCATCTGACTAAAACCTACGGGGAGAAAAAGCTGTTCGAAGACGTCAGCTTTGGCATCGCCGAAGGAGACAAAATCGGTATTATTGGCGTGAACGGAACAGGCAAGTCCACTTTTCTGAAGGCAATAGCCGGCATAGATCCGGCTGATTCCGGCAAGGTTGTCATTCCGCCGCGCGTCAGCGTACGCATGCTGCTCCAAAATCCGGAGTTCGATCCGGACGAAACGGTGCTGGAGCATGTGCTCGGCGGCGATACGCCGCAGTTGCGGGCGGTGCGTGAGTATGCGGCCGCTCTGGAGGAACTGGAGCGCAGCAGCTCCGACGAGGCGTTGCAGCAGCGGCTGCTGAAGGCGAATGCGGCGATGGATCAGCAGGACGCATGGCAGCTGGAGAGCGACGCACGCACAGCACTGTCGAAGCTCGGTATTACGAGCTTCGACGCCAAGCTTGCTACGCTGTCCGGTGGGCAGCGTAAGCGGGTTGCGATGGCGGCGGCGCTACTGTCGCCGTCTGATGTGCTTATTTTGGATGAGCCTACTAACCATATCGACAATGAGTCGGTCGCCTGGCTGGAAGGCATGCTTCAGAAACGGCGCGGCGCGCTGCTTATGGTGACGCATGATCGCTATTTCTTGGACCGGGTCAGCAACCGGGTCATCGAGTTGGATGGCGGGCGGGCGTTTTTCTATACGGCGAATTACAGCCGATTCCTGGAGCTCAAGCTGGAGCGCGAAGAGCGTGAGTCAGCAAGCGAGGCCAAGCGGAAAAATCTGCTTCGCAACGAACTGGCATGGATTCGCCGGGGCGCGAAGGCGCGCTCGACGAAGCAAAAAGCTCGCATTGAGCGCTTCGAGACACTTAAAGATGCCGGACCGGATAAAGCTGCTGGCAAGCTTGATCTGTCTGTAGCCTCATCGCGGCTTGGCCGCAAAATCATCGAGCTGGAAAACGTGGGCAAAGGGTACGGTGAGCGCACGTTGATCCGGGATTTCAGCTATATCGCTGTTCCCGAGGATCGTGTCGGCATTATCGGGCGCAACGGCAGCGGCAAGTCCACGCTGCTCAAGTTAATTGCGGGCAGGCTGCAGCCGGATGCCGGAGTAGTATCACTCGGTCCTACCGTCAAGCTCGGTTACTTCTCCCAGGAGCATGAGGAGATGGATGAGTCGATGCGTGTAATCGAGTACATCCGCGAGCAGGCGGAGCAAATACGTACGGCTGATGGCACGACGATCTCGGCAGGCCAACTGCTGGAGCGCTTCCTGTTCCCGCCAGCGATGCAGTGGTCGCCGATTGCCAAGCTGTCCGGCGGCGAGAAGCGCCGCCTGCAACTGCTGCGCATTTTGAGCGGTGCGCCGAATGTACTGCTGCTGGACGAGCCGACCAATGACCTGGATATCGCCACACTGAGCGTACTGGAAGAATATTTAGAGGATTTCCCAGGCGTCGTGCTGGTCGTTTCCCATGACCGGTATTTTCTGGACCGGACGGTGGAGCGCATTTACGCCTTTGAGGGCGGGGGCTTCATCACGGAGCATACGGGCAACTACACGGAATATGAGGAAGGCCTCGCTAAAAAAGGTGGCTCCGATAACCAGCCAGCAGCGGGTGGTGGAGCTGGGGCAACAGGGGGCCGCAGATCGCTGGCCGCTAGCGATTCACCGACTACCGCCATCACCGGCGACGTGGAGACAGCTTCCCCTGGTGATGCAGCACCGCGCCGCGAAGCACGGCTGCGCATGTCCTACCAGGAGCAGAAGGACTACGAGGCAATTGACGGCTGGATTGCTGAGGCCGAGGAAAAGCTGTCCCGCGTGCAGGAGGAAATGGGCACCTCGGGCAGTGATTCCGTTCGGCTACAGCAATTAATGGCGGAGCAGGAAACGCTGGAGGGCCGCCTGGAAGAGCTGTTGGAGCGCTGGACTTATTTGAACGAGTTGGTAGAGCAGATAGAAGCCCAAAAAACCAAAAATAGGAGCTGAGTGTTCCCATCATGAGCCTTCATTCGGACTACAACCAGGAATCGATCCGCAATATTTATTGCATCGGGCGCAACTACCGCCTGCATGCGCTGGAGCTTGGCAATGAGGTGCCGAAGTCTCCAATGGTGTTTACCAAGCCGACTCATGCTCTGGTCCCAATGGATGGCCGCGAAGTGGAACTCCCGGGCCGCGAAGGCGAGGTCCACTTCGAGTTGGAGATCGTTTTGCGCGCTGGACGGGACTGGGAGCCAGGACTGGCGGCAGACGAGCTGTTTGATGCGATGGCGCTTGGCCTTGATCTGACGCTGCGCGATGTGCAAAGCCGACTCAAGGAGAAAGGCCATCCATGGCTGGCTGCCAAAGGTTTCCTTGGCTCATCGCCGCTCGGGCCATGGCTGCCGTTCCCTGGGCTTGTCGGACTGACTGGAGCAGATTTCTCTCTGCTGCGAGGAGCGGAGGTTGCCCAGCTTGGCAATGCCTCCGATATGATCTTCCCGCCGGATGTGCTGGCAGAGCATATCGGCTCGCGTTACGGTTTGCGGCGCGGCGACGTTATTTACACCGGCACGCCAGCCGGCGTGGCAGCGCTGCTCGATGGTGAGCGTCTTACCGCCCTCTGGAATGGCGAGCCGGCTGGCTCGCTGCAGGTTAAGCTGCGCTCCTAGTTTCTTTTATATATGCTCTTTTACCAACCCCCGGTCCCCAGTGGACCGGGGGTTGGTTCATAGGCGCAACCGCCGCCGCATAAGCTGATAGAAGGAAATAAAAGGCAGCGAGGCGGTGAGAGCAAGGTGACGAAGTACAAACGAAAGCCCGAGGCCCATGATCGGGCCAACCGGCTGAAGTTCCACAACGTCAAGGAGCAGCATATGTCGGTGGACGAGGTCGCCGAGCGCCTGCTGCGTTTTGTAGCGGAAGAACCGCGGGCGAGTTATCATTTTGCGATCGGTACGGACTGCCAGGTGCATCCCAACCATACAAAATTCATTACCGGGCTAGTACTGCATCGGGTCGGCCGCGGAGCGTGGGCTTGCTACCGCCCTTATGTGCTGAGTCGGGAGCTGGATTCCATTCACGAAAAGCTGGCTTTTGAGACGTCGCTTTCCCAGGAGATGGCCGCTTATTTGGAGGAGCTCTCGGTCATCAACAAAATGGAGGAGCTGCTGCTGCCTTATGTGTATCAAGGGGCGGAGCTCTGCGCTTTTATCGATATTGATGCGGGGACCGAACCCTGCGTCAGCCCGACGGCGCTGTATGTGCAGGAGATGGTGGCGCGGGTCCAGACGATTGGCAGTTACGTGCCGCGCGTCAAGCCGGAAGCGTATGTCGCTTCCAGTTATGCCAACCGATTTACGAAACGTCCGGCTAGAATCGTAATGTAAAAAAAGCTAACCAAGAACCCTTCCTGTTGTATGTAGGAAGGGATTTTTGCGTTTCGGAAAAAAGCGGGGCTGGCGCATGGACATGTAAAAGGTGGAAAAGAATAATACTCGATAATCGCTTGACAACTAAAGTTGTTTCGGATAGATTTAAACAATCGTTTAAAACATTTGTTTAGTTATAGAGAAAAGGGAGAGAAACAAAATGGCTCAAGCAATAATGACATTTTTGAAAAGGCCGACTACAATAGCTGGTTTTGCAGTGGCTCTTGTGATGCAGATTATTTTTTCGGTGTTGTGGATGACGGGGTACGACGGTATTGGGGGACGCGCAAACGAACTTGGTATTGCTGTAGTGAGCGACGACCGCAAGGCCGGAGACGCTGTGGCCGAGCAGCTCGTCAGCACGCTGCCGTTTCAAATGAAGCGGGTCAACAGCATTGACGAAGCGAAAAATATGCTTGATGAGCGCAACGTTCATCTGATCGTTTATTTCCCGGCGGACTTTACGGCCAAGGCGGCGGATGCCAAAGAGGGGGCGGCGATTCAATATTGGATCAACGAATCGAACCCGGTGAATGTTAAAGGTATTATGAGCGGCGTCATAAGCCAGATTACGCAAAGCGTAAACAGCCAGACGACAGCAACAGGCATCAGCAGTGTGTTGTCAGCGCAGGGAATGGACAAAACGGCTGCTAACGCCGCTGCGGGACAGTTGTCCACCAGGGTGCACGCCGAAACAAACTCTATGCATGCTGTGCCGAATTTTAAAGATCAGATGGTGCCGATGATGATCGTGCTGGCTTCTTGGGTCGGGGCGATGATTATGGCGCAAAATTTTAACGCTTCTTCCATGGCGATTGGAGCTTCTGTTGGAAAATGGAAAAAGTTTGGCGCGCAGCTCGTCGTTACGATAGTCGCAGGACTAGTCATCTCGCTGGTGAGCGCTTCGCTCCTTGCCGCGCTTGGCGATAAGATGGAGAGCGGCTTCCTAGCCTTCTGGCTATTCGAATTGCTTATGCTGCTTACTTTTATGCTGACGGCACAAATGTTTATTTACGTACTGGGCATGGCTGGAATGCTCCTGAACGTCCTGTTCATGTCGCTGCAACTGGTAAGCTCCGGAACAACGGTGCCTCGCGAGCTGCTGCCACCATTTTTCCACGATATCGGCACGTTTCTGCCGGCGACCTATTCCATTCAAGGGATTATGAATCTGCTGTTCGGAGGTCCTTCTTCCAGCCAAGACGTTCTCATTCTAGTGATGATGGCGGCTGCCGCGCTGATCATTAGCATCGCCGCTGTCGGTCTTCGGAAAAGCCGTTCCGTTTCTCCGGCAGTTGCGGCTGAGGCCGTACAGCGTTAAGCTGAAAGCAGAATAATACGAATAGGTAAAGAAAGGGTGGAGAGGATCGAAAAGCCGGAGGAAAATGACGTGAGAGCCCGGATATTGCGCGCGGCCAAAAGCCTGTTCGCTTCACAGGGCTTCGATAAAACAACCATCAGGCAAATTTGTGAAGCGGCGGACGCCAATATTGCGCTTGTTTCGTATCATTTCGGTGGGAAGGAAGGCGTATTCATAGCTATCTTCGACACTTACTTTCCGGAAGATATGATCAGGGAGCCGTCTCCAACGCAGAGGGCCGATATCCATTTATTCCTGTTTATTCAGGAAATGGAGCGTTTCCGCTTCAGGGATCAGGAACTCGGTACCATTTTGCGGCAAGAGGTTAGCCTGCAGTCTCCGCGTCGGGAGATCATCCATCGTCGGCAAAACAGAACTTGGACGTATTTAGAGCAGGTGCTGAAACAGGGGAGCGAGCAGGGCTTGTTTCATTTCCGCTCGTTGGATCGAACGATGATGATCCTAATTGGGACTTTGCTGTCCATCCCAAGTATATGGACCAGGTCCGACAATGTTTCGGAATTGGATCAGCATGAGCAAGAACGAATTATTGAAGATATTCAGAATTTTATTTTCAGAGCTTTGCAATGCCCGATTCCTACAGAGATAGACGTTAATTAAAGTAATCTTTCTGCCTGTGAGCGGCAGAAACGAGGCCGTTCCGCCAACCCCGTGTGTAAGCGGGAGTTGGCGGAACGGCCTTTATTGTTATTCGGCCGTAAAAGCATCCAGCATCCAGATATGCTTTTGCAGCCCTTCCATAATTCCGATCAGCATGTCGGCTGACACCGCATCTCCGGCTTCCTCAATCGCCGGAACGGCCTCTTTCAGTTCAACTGCCATCGTCCGGTAGTCGGCCGCGATCGACCTAGCCATTTCCATGGCGCTTTCGCTGCCGTTCCCTTCGCTGAGCGTCGAGGCGGCCAAGTAATCTCGCATCGTGGACAGCGGACGGCCTCCGATAGCGAGTACGCGTTCTGCCAGCTCGTCGGTCCGCTGAGCGGCTTCTTCGTACAGCTCCTGGAATTTCTCATGCAGCGTGAAGAAATGCGGCCCTTTCACCAGCCAGTGGAACTGATGCAGCTTGACGTACAGTACGCTCCAATTTGCTACTTGGATATTAAGGGCGGAGGAAATATCCGCGACGATTTGGTTTACGTTGACGGTAGCTTGAGTCATGAAGGAACAGCTCCTTTTGATCTAGATTATTATATTTATTAAATTAAAATTATTATAAATAAGGATGATTGTCAAGAGGGACTCATCGGAGGCGATCACGGGGCTGCTGGAGGGGGATGGTCGCCCAATTTCAGCTGACCGAATCTCGCATCCGCTAGGGACGGCGAAATGGATGGCTGTCCTAAAAGCGCAAGCGAGTTAGGTCGCCCAATTTCAGCTGACCGAATCTCGCATCCGCTAGGGACGGCGAGATGGATGGCTGTCCTAATTCCTCAGCCGGATTCTGTATTCGCGGGAGCGCGGGCCGTCGAATTCGCAGAAATAAACACCCTGCCAGCGGCCCAGCGCCAGTCGGCCGTTTTCGATCGGAATCGTTTGGCTCGTGCCGGTCGTCAAAGCTTTAAGATGCGCGGCGGTGTTGCCCTCCGCATGCCGGTAGCGCGGATGCTCCCATGGATATACCTCGTCCAAGCGCAGTAAAATATCATGTTTGACGTCGGGATCGGCATTTTCCTGAATCGTAATTCCGGCAGTCGTGTGGGGGCAGTAAACGAGCGCTTCGCCGCTTACAATTCCGGAGGCCTGAATGTGGGACTGGATCTGGCGGGTAATGTCGATCATTTCGTCTCTTCTGGAAGTTCGCAACGTTTCGGTAATCAACATGACAATCACTCCTTAGCCATATAACTGTTAAAGCAGTCCCCTAAGCATATCGCGATGTGGCGCCGCCATTCAAGAATTGGTACACTATATAGAATGAGGAAATTGTTCCTGAACACCCTGACAGACTGGCTCAGCATAACCTCCGCGTGACTTATATATTTTAAGGAGTGAACTCATCTTGACGCATATTCGCAAAGCGATCATACCGGCCGGTGGTCTCGGAACGCGTTTCCTGCCAGCGACGAAGGCGCAGCCGAAGGAAATGATGCCGCTGATCGATAAGCCGGCCATCCAATATATTGTAGAAGAGGCGGTTGCCTCGGGCATCGAGAGCATTATGATCGTCAGCGGTCGGAACAAACGCGCCATCGAGGATCATTTTGACAAGTCGGTGGAGCTGGAGGCCGAGCTTGAAGAGCGGGGCAGCGAGGAAATGCTGGAGCTGGTACGCGGAATTTCCCGCCTTGCGGACATCGTATATGTGCGGCAGCGTGAGCCGCTTGGGCTTGGGCATGCTGTGCTTTGTGCACGCAGCTTCATTGGCAGCGAGCCTTTCGCGGTATTGCTAGGCGATGATATTCTGCGGTCCGAAAAGCCTTGCCTGGGCGAAATGATGAACTACTACCATGAAACCGGATCGTCTGTCATCTCGGTCATGGAAGTGCCGAAGGATCAGACTCACAAGTATGGCATCGTGGATCTGGAAGGCGAGGGCTTGTATCCCCGCATTCGCAATCTGGTGGAAAAGCCGGCTCCAGGCGAGGCGCCGTCCAATTGGGCCGTTGTGGGCCGCTATGTGCTCGATCCGGCTGTTTTCCGTCTGCTGGAGCGAGCTGAGCCGGGCAAGGGCGGCGAAATCCAATTGACGGATAGCCTGCAGAAGCTCAACTCCGTGCTGCCGATGCACGCTTACAAATTCCAGGGACGCCGTCATGATGTCGGTGACAAACTGGGCTTTGTTCAAGCGACAATCGACATGGCGCTGGAGCGCGAGGACCTAGCTGATGCAGTACGCGAGTATATGCGTAACAAGCTTAACCCCGGATTGACCACTATTTGACTTGACGGGCATCGTAATTAATTAACCATCCAGATGAGTCAGAGGTTCTGGGTGGTTTTTTATTTGGGTTATATTTCCTTTGATGGGAAAAGGGTTTTACTTGGGGCTGGGTCTTTTTATGAGGTACAATCGTATAGTTATAGCGCACATACTGGAAACAAAATGCGCCGATCGGCGTATGAACGTAAAAAGCCGTTGTTCCTAGGCGGAACGACGTTGAAGATAGCGGAGGCAAACCATTCATGAGCAGGGAATCGGAACAGAAGGAATGGCCTGCCGCGGTTATAAGAACCCCCTGCCCATACTGCGGTTTTAAGACGCTGGATGAGGAGGCGAGCTTCTGCAGCCGCTGCGGCAAGCCGTTGCATACGGCGGCTTTGCTCGTGCGTAGGCGTGAGCGCGCGGAATGGCTCGAGCACATTCAGGAGATTGGGACTTCGCCGGATGCTGGTCGGCAGCCGGATGCTGGCGAGCTCCTGCATCGCATGAGAGCAGACGAGCGGGAAGACTGGGCGGAGCAAGAGGAAGAGGGCTCGTCGGCGTCGTTATCCGTGCCGCTTCATGGGGAGCGGAATGAAGGTAAGAGCGGGCGCCCGCGTCGTCGGATGCTGCCGGCGTATGCAAAGTCAGTCATGGCCGATGTTAAAGGGACAACTCTGACACCGGAGGAGCGTGCCCGCCGCCGGAGGCTGTGGCTGCTACCTGCATTGGCGCTGCTGCTGGGCGGAGCATCGGCGCTCGGTGTGCTGTGGTATGACAATAGCGTGAATCACCGTGTAGCTGATTGGCAAAAGCGGGCGGAGCGTGAAGCGCTGGCAGGGCGTTATACACAGGCGGAGCAGTTGCTGCAGCAGGCGACGAAGTCGCGCCCGGAAAGCCCAGGGCTGCTGCGGGACTTGGATATTGTCGAGCAAGCGAACCGTCTCGATGATCAGGTTAAGGATGCAGCGCGCCTGCTGGAAAGCGGTCGATTAAAGCAGGCAGAGGGAGTGCTTAGGCAAGCTCAGGCGGCTGTTGCCAATCGGCAGGAGCGGCTGTTTGATCCCGTGCGCAGCCGGATTGCAGCCGAGGGAGCAAGGATCTTGGTGAAGCAGGTTTATTTGGAACTGGAAGGGCTGGACACAGTGACGGAGCTGGCAGATCGGCTGCAGCGGTTGCGAGGACTGCAAGACGCTGGGGCGGTTCAACTGCGCCAACGTATCCTGGATCTCATGGTTGAGACCGGCGTCAAAAAGGCCGATGAGCTGTTACGCACTCGAGATTATTCCGCCGCGCAGGCGGTCGTTAATGAGGCTCTGGAGCATGCTGGAGCGGTAGAAGCGCTCAAGGATATGTCCTTGCGGATTACTAGTGAGCGAGAAAAATACGAGCGCTTGGAGCAGGAGCGGCTGGATGCAGCGCGGCAGATCGCGTATGATGAGCAGTTGCGCAACCATACGGCCGCAGTTGCGCTGATGAACATCGAGGTATCCCGCGACAGCTCTGGTCAGGTGCTCGTCTCTGGCGAGGTTGAGAGCAAGGCGACGCGAGGAATCCATTCCGTCCAGTTGGACTACAAGCTGATTGATGAGGAAGGCCGTACGGTGGGGGGCGGCACAGCCCGTACCGAGTCCGGAATGACGATTGAGCCAGGCGGAAAGGCAAAATTCCAGGGTGTAAGTTCAATATCAGGCTTGGAAGTCACCGCTGTCATCACGAAGGCTACCTGGTATGTTGAGTAGGCAAGCCAGGTGTGGAAAGAGGACGACTAAAATGAGATGGAACGAGAAGCTGTCCGCAGCGGCGGCTGCGTTTCTGCTGTTGGCAGGAGGCGCAGTCGCGCTGGCGCTGCATCAATATTTGCCACAGCGCGTAGGGACGGAGCCGCTGCTGGCTGTGACTCCGCCTGCAGGTCAGGGTACCGATGGGGCGAGCGCGTTGAAGGAAATTATTTTTAATACCCAGAAAAAGGTCGTTACGATCCAGAGCGACAGCGGGCTTGGCTCTGGGTTCTTGTACAATGACAAAGGCGATGTGCTGACGAATGCCCATGTAGTAGCTGGCTCGCGCACGGTGAGGGTGACTACTTCGGACGCCAGGGAGCTGACCGGCGAGGTGATCGGCATCGGC